>NZ_BAWW01000066.1:373806-747613 GCF_000875975.1 Parachlamydia acanthamoebae
AGAAAGATTAATAAGTAAACGGTGAAAAATTCGATGAGCGAAAGTCCTCGCTGGATCTTCCTTTAGCAATTCCATTCTCAGATCTAAAGGAATATAAAATCAACATTCAGCTGATATACATCCAACCAATGACCCGTATAAGCCAATAGGACTTCATAAAGAGGGCGTCGTACTTAACTTTTAAACTTTCCGCTCCAAAGCAACGATACGATTTACCCAAATCTCTATTTTTTCGGGGTATAACTTGATATTTTGTTGCCCTTTTTCATCCAAGTTTTTCTACTAATCCTGCAGTAATCATTTCGATCAACCATCTTTTTCATGCTGCGCTCAGAATAATCACTCCCCCTCACTAGCAATTAAATCAGGCAGACTAATAGGCTCGATTTCCAAACTCATTTATGCAATACAGCCAACTTTTTATCTTTAGCTTTCGTTTGAACACCTTATTTTCGTGATATGGCCAATTAAGCCAGGCAATGAATAGATTTCAGGTTAACAAGTTGGTGTTCCAGAAAACATGGGTTATTCATTGCAAAATTTCTCAAAATGAATCAAAATTTCCGGCTATTCCGCCGAATATATCTTTCTTTTTTAAAACTTACCATTCTTACGTTAAAGCAATGATGATACATTCTCAAATTTCTAGCTTACCATCCTTCGAAAAATCAAAACATTTGTTCAATACATTTTCGAAATCTTCTCTAAGTCTTTTGGGAAGATCCACACAATATCCTTACAGTTCTTCTAAACCACTTGTTTTCATCCATACAAAAAAAATTTTCACCACAACAGGTAAAAATCCCAAAAATCTTTTTCAAGCGACTCGTGCACGACACTTCTCACGGGATAAAAAATGGATTTACACATTAGCAGGAATTGCCACTGCAACGGGTGCTGGAGTCTTATTTTACAATCACAATCAGAAAGAAAAAGCCGCTGTAATTGCTACACAAAATGCAACGAAAATCCCAAAATATGGACCTTTATACGACAACAAAACCCTTGTATTACATGGAGTGGGCTGCAAAGTCTGGAAAATTGCCTCTATCCTTAATCATGGAATTTTATCATTTCAAGCAGCCAAAGACAAAAAGCTTGTCTTGGGATTAAATTATGGACATGAGGGACTACCGCTAATGAATGGAATAGATTATATCAGCGTCGCTCACCCACCTACCGTTAAAAATGATTCTCATGAAGCTTTTAGTACATTTATTAAAAATGGCGCGTCTTTAGCCATTGTCAATGTCCTTGTTACAACCAATGCTCCAGTTAACTTGAGGACATGTAATAAAAAACTATATAACTCTTTACATCCCGGAAATCGAGAACTCGCTAAGGAAATGGGATATGGCTATTTTGAATGCTCAGATGAAGCTTATGTGTATTACCAGATTGAACCAAAATGCTTTGTGGGTTTAGTGATTGATGAAAGACTTATGTCAAAAAAAATAACAGAAATTGAATGGCTGTCTCCCCATGATTCAGATCACTTTCAGGTGCAATGCCTCAGTTTTCTTCATTTCTTAAAGGAAAACTATAATATCGAAGACGAATCCTTAGCTGAAAAAATTGCAAAGCCAGCTTTGCATTCATTTTCGGAACGCCTAGAACTTATCAATGAATGCCGGAATTTATTTTATCTTGGTCTCTCTAAAAGGCATGCCTCATGGGAAGAAATAACCGTGATAGATCTTTTAATCACATGGCTCCCTGAAAGGATGAAAATCTATAATACCGATGGTTTTGAAATCTGTCCTTAAAAAGGGGCGTTTATTCAATCATTACGTAAAAGCCTGTCATAAAATGATCTGAAGCTAGATGACAATCATTTTGTACAGGTTCGTCCATCTGATATAGCCTTTGCATAGAAGCATCAAAGGCCCCACTCAAAGAATAGCTAAACAAAATCTGGCTATTTTTACAGTTGGTAAAACCAATATCCAAAGTATCACAACAAAATGCCCCATTTTTAATTGTCACAGCAAATGGATCGTTGGGAAATCCTCCCCAACTTCCGGCCTCCCCATAATGACCTAAGAGACTTTTATCTCTAACATCATGACACCCTAAAGATTTTAAATAATGTTGGTAGAGTTTTTCTCCATTAAAACTTTCATAAAAACGCTCTCCAAAAGAAAACCACAATTCTTCTTTGGCAATATTTTGAATAGTATAGGCTTCCGCCTCTACGTATTCCATTTTCCCTCCCAAATGATCGTAGTGTGTGTTAAACATGTAAAACACTTTCCCTGTAAAGGTATCTTTAAATTTCCCCCAAATAATAATTCTTTGGCGAGATGCATCATAGCCAATAGAAGGTTCAGTTGGTGTAGGAGATAACCATTGAACCCCATGCTCTAAACATTCAAACCTCTCCGGTCGATAGCCTATTGCCAAAATTTCTCCAATCCATGTATCCGGTTTAACTTGATCCAATGGGAGTCCATCAAAAGCTGTGTACCCGATAAAACAATGATTGGGAAGCTTCTCTTTCAAAAAATTGGCCTGTTCGTAGGTCACTTCTTGGAAGTTAATAATGTCTGGAATGCGCTTGTATATGAAATTCGAATTCGCTTTTAACATTCCCTCCTTCACTAGATTATAGTGCCGAAATTCAAACTGATCATAAGGATTGGGATCATGAAAATGCACATTTTTAATCTTGGCTCCTTGAGGAAATCGGAAGACAAAATGCATGAAAAAATGGGGTGTATTTTCCTCGGATTTTTTTTCATTTTTTTGTTTGTAGTAATGATCTTGGAATACCCCATAAGAGGTATATTCTGCTTGAATATCTTCACAAACCTTTGTCTGAAGCACTTCTAAAACTTTTCTTAACTCTTGCCATTCTTCTTCATAAAGACTGCTAGCATGCCGTTTTAAAGCAATAATTAAACGATATGGATAAGGAAAGTTACCGTAAAGAACACCATTAGGATCTTGAGATGCTTTTAAGGCAATTCGAAAAAATTCAGTTTCATAAACAGGAAAAGGTTCTTTTTGACTAAATGTGCAGGTTCTGCACTCCGTCTGTTTTTCGCATTCAGCAAATTTAGAATCATATGGTAGATGCTTTACAAGAGATCTATAAATCTCATCTTGCATATACTGCATGACCTGTCTAGCTTCATCTTCCATTTGAAGGGTTTTAATATAATAATCTTTCCGTTTATCCCACGAATTTGCAGTTTCCTTATCATTGTAAGATGTGCGGATGTTGTAATTCGCTATATTAATGTAATTCTTGCTTTGAAAGGGAATAGCGGGGCAGTGCGCTTTATATTCGAAATGAGGACGATTTAACAGATGATGGATTTCACTGATACCAAATCCACTCATTCCACACAGAAAAAAAATAATCAATTTGTAATATGTCCGACTCATCATCCTCGCCTAAATATATTGATCTATTAAAATGAGCGCAGAGCAAAAGATCATATATTTCATATTAAAAATGGTAAAATAAAATTGCATGTTTAATCTACGCAATGATAAACACCACGTAGATTTTGGATGTTCTATTGATCAAACGTGAACACTAGGCCAATGAGCGTATGATCGGAACCAAAGTTTTTATTCTCTACATCACTCTTTTCTCCGGGAAGAAGGAGTTTCTGTGTCGTAGGATTAAATTCCGCTATTAAAGAAAAGGAATAGGTCGCTTGAATTCCCAGTCTACTGCGAAAACCCACATCCACCGTTGGACCTTGTATGACCCCATCAACAATTGGTGGAGCAAATTTAGCAGGGACATCCAGATGCTTAGGATAAGTTCCCGCTGCTCCAAAATGCCCTAGTTGAGTTTCATCTCTAAAATCGCATATTTTGCCATTCCGTCCATAAGATTGCGAATCGTCCTCACCGCCCGCATCGACAAACCAATTTTTATCACCAATAGA
This sequence comes from Parachlamydia acanthamoebae, assembly GCF_000875975.1. Classification (NCBI taxonomy): domain Bacteria; kingdom Pseudomonadati; phylum Chlamydiota; class Chlamydiia; order Parachlamydiales; family Parachlamydiaceae; genus Parachlamydia; species Parachlamydia acanthamoebae. The sequence continues at coordinate 377,712 of NZ_BAWW01000066.1, forward strand.
AAATGGCATATAACCTTGGCCTATTAGCTGGTTAATAAATCTTAGCTCTATCTCACCTGAACGCTTTCTTGATTCTTGAGACAAATGGTCAAAATGGGAGACAAGAACGGCATAATGTGTCTTCGTTGCAGTATCTAAGAATTTTCCAATGACTAATATCCGTTTATGTCTAGGACCTGATGCAAGCTCGTGACACTCGAGACTTTGAAGCTCAGCATGTTTCGGATTGTAAAGAATTGCATTAAAAGAATCGTACCTAAGCGAATTATCTTCAGCATGCCTTTTCTTTGTGACATCGATAGATTCTTGCGTGTGGCAGCTAAAACCAACAAGCTTCCAATCTGGAAAATGCGCTTCTAAATCCTGTGCTTGTGGAAGGTTAAATTCACTTAATCCACAAACGACCGGATCAACTTTTTCGATCATTTCCAATACAGAGAATCTCCTATTTTCCCAAAGATATTGAGGATATGCGTCTCTTTTATCCATAAATTGGTTTTTTATATTCCAAAAACAGATGCAAATTTGATCGACTTCTCTATCAGGCAATTTGCTTGGATTTTCAAGTTCTGGTCTATTAAGTCGGTAGGAGCTAGATATCATGATTTTTTTCTCACTTCGTATAGGGGATTTTGCATAGTTAGCCTGTCCTTATCTCAAAATACTATGTAACGCTGAACAATAAAAAACTATCTAAATTAGATGGTTCAATATGGCTTAGATTAGATGCACAGAAGCTTCGAACCATTTTCTCTTAGGCGCTTGAGCCCTATACTTTTTTTACTTGATACTCCAACCTGGATACTCCGGAGATAACTTACCGGCCTCATTTAGCCGGTGAAGATCGTCTTCAGATAGTCTTAACTGAGTCGATTTAATTTCTTCTAACTGAGTTGTGTTTTTTGCTCCAATGACGACAGTTGTCACGGTTTTTTTGATGCAACAACCAAGCGATGGCAACCTGCGCTACAGAGCCTTGTACTTTTCAGCTATCGATCGCATCGCTTCTACACATTTTGACTTTCAACTTATCAATCAGATGAAAATCATATTTAAAATAGCACCTTGACAGTTAACACGATTATTAAAAGAAGTCCATAGAGCTAACGTTTATTTTAATGTATTCACCATATTTTCCTTGAAAATCTCTAAGAGAGTGGATTAGATTCAAAATTTCGAAACTCATACTTGCAAAGATCAAATGGATAGACTTATTCGCATTGCTAACGCATCCGCTTTTTGGGGAGATCGCCCTTCTGCAGCTGCAACACTTCTTCAGCAAGTTCCCGATTTGGATTACATTACCTTGGACTACCTAGCTGAGGTCTCTCTGTCGATTATGGCCATCCAACGAGAAAAAAATCCTACTCTAGGTTATGCTAAAGATTTTATCGAAACAATTCGATCTCTTGTCCCCTTTTGGAAGAAGGGTTCGAAGGTTAAAATCATTGCAAATGCGGGTGGATTGAATCCATTTGGATGTGCCCAAGAATGCGCCAAAATCCTTAAAAGCACTGGCTGTGTTCATTTAAAGATTGGAATTGTGACGGGAGACGATGTCCTTTCCATCCTTCTCAAGTCCCCTGAAAATTTTCACAATTTAGAAACTCATGCGTCGATTGAAACGATTTCACCAAAGCTTGTCACCGCAAATGCTTACCTAGGAGCTTCTGCAATTGTCGAAGCGTTACAACAAGGCACCGATATCGTGATTACAGGACGTGTCGCAGATCCCAGCTTAACAGTAGCTCCTGCAGCCTTTCATTTTGGATGGGATCTTCAAGATTATGATCTACTTGCCAACGCGACAATTGCTGGTCACTTGATTGAATGTGGAACGCAAGCAACAGGAGGAATTCTGACGGATTGGCTAGATCTTCCGGCATCAGAAATGATCGGATTTCCGATTATCGAAATGGATCAAAAAGGGCATTTCACCTTAACAAAGCCCCCTCACACTGGTGGAATTGTGAATCTTCCTGTCATTAAGGAACAGTTGTTATATGAAATTGGAGACCCTGGCTCTTATTTAAGCCCAGATGTCAATGTGTCATTTTTGAACATTCAACTGCAAGAAGAAGCCCCTAATCGAGTAAGAGTAAGCGGAGGTAAAGGATCTCCCCCACCTACCAGTTATAAGGTGAGCGCCACATATAAAAATGGGTATCGAGCCGATGGACTGCTCACAATAATTGGAAGGGATGCGGATAAAAAGGCGCGAAAATGTGGTACCATCATTCTTGAACGTGTCAAACAAGCTGGATATAACTTGCAAGATTCATTGATTGAATGCATTGGAGCTGGAGATGCCACTTTAGGTATTATTCCGCAAGGCGCTTGTACAGAATGTGTATTAAAAGTCAGTGCCGCAGATGAAAACCGGGAAGCTTTAGAGTGTTTTGTTAAAGAATTTGCACCACTTGTCACAAGTGGTCCTCAAGGAACCACGGGCTATTTAACAGGCCGTCCCAAAATTTTACCCGTCTTTGGTTATTGGCCCTGCTTAATTGACACAAAAGATGTCACGCCTCGCACTCAAACGTATGCAGTGGAGCAACTATGCACAAATTGATCCATCTTTATGACATTGCCCATGCAAGAAGTGGTGACAAAGGTTCTGATTCCAATATTGGAGTTATTGCTTATACCAGTGAGGGTTATCAATTTCTTGTCGAAATACTCACATCGGAAAAAGTGCTGCAGTTTATGCAAAAGACGCAGGTAAAGAGCGTGATCCGTTATGAGTGGCCTAATTTAGGGGCATTGAATTTTGTACTTAAAGGGGCATTAGGAAAAGGTGCAAGCCGTTCCCTTCGCATTGATGCACAAGGCAAAGCACTAGGTCAAATCTTGCTTGAAATGCCTCTTGAAATCGATGAAAACAGATTAACAAAATGCTTAGCCTCATGAATACAAATATATTCGTCGAACATCCCAGCCATAACGTCGTGATCATCAAGTTAAACCGTCCTGAGAAAAGAAATGCCTTGAATATCAGCTTATTGCAGGATTTTCTTTCTACCTTGAAATCAACTGAAAAGGATCCCTCAAAAAGGGTTTTAATTCTTCAAGGAGAGGGTCCCGTTTTTTGTGCAGGCATGGATCTTGCCGAAGCCTGTGATACATCAAAATCAATCGAGTCGAGCGAAATTCTCGCCCAAGTTTTTTCCGCCCTTTATCACACACCCTTAATTACTATTGCGGCTGTACATGGGGCAGCTATCGCTGGTGGAGCGGGCCTTGTCACAGCATGTGATCTCGCCTTAGCTAGTGAAAATACCTTTTTTGGCTATCCTGAAACTCGACGAGGTTTAGTTGCCGCGCAAGTGATGGTTTTCTTAATGCGACAACTTAAACAAAAAGATTTGAAAGAACTCTTGCTGACAGGTGAACTAATTGATGCAAAAAAAGCGCAAGTGATTGGTTTAATTAATCAAGTTGTTCCTCAGGAAAAACTTCTTTTTGAAGCCTTAAAAATGGCAAATTCGGTTATCAATGGTGCTCCCGAGGCAACTCAAGAGACAAAACAACTCATTCAAAAACTCTATCCTTCAAAATTTGAAGAAGACCTCCTTTTAGCCCTCAGTAATCACCAACAAAGACGCCGCTCAAAAGAGGCACAAGAAGGGATGCAGGCCTTTCTAGAAAAAAGAAATCCGCAATGGGAAATATAAAGGTGCAGCTACGTATTTTAGAAGGGAATCGACTGAGTTTGGATGGAGGAGCCATGTTTGGCAATGCTCCAAAAGAATTGTGGAAACGGTGGATTGCTGCTGACGAATTGAATCGAATTCCTTTAGCAAGCCGCACGCTCCTCATTCAAGTTCAGGATCAAAATATTCTACTAGAAGCAGGAAGTGGGGCTTTTTTTGACCCGAAATTGCGTGAACGATATGGAATTAACAACGAGAATGTGCTGATTGAGAATTTGCAAAAGATAGGGCTTTCTCATCAACATATCGATGCAGTCGTGCTATCTCATTTGCATTTTGATCATGCAGGAGGCCTTTTATCTGCTTACAAAGCAAATTCTCCTCTCCAACTCCTTTTCCCGAATGCCCAATACTTTGTGGGAAAAGAGCATTGGGAATATGCTCAAAAGCCTCACATACGAGAAACAGCTTCGTTTATTCCTCAGCTCCATACTTTACTGCAAGAATCGGGTAGGCTTGTTTTGATTGAGGGAACATCCCACCCATCTTTGAATTTTGGTATTTCTTTTGTTTATTCCCATGGGCATACCCGAGGACTCATGCTAGCCAAATTGCGTGTTAATCATCACACAATTCTATTTGCCAGCGATTTAATCCCAGGCATTCCTTGGTTACATTTACCGATTACTATGGGGTATGATCGTTTTTCCGAGCTCATGGTGGACGAAAAAAGGCAAATTTTGTCCCAACTTGAAAAAGAAAATGGAGTGCTTATTTTTTGCCATGATCCATCCATGAGCTGTGGTAAACTTGGACGTAATCACTCAGAACGATATTCTGTCACTGCGATTCTAGAAAAAGATGGAATCCTTCAATTGAATTAAGCGACTAAATGCTTTTCTAAAATTTCTCTAAATTTTTTGGGGATTTCGATTTTTTGGCGCGTTGTGGCATCCAATGTCACATGAACCGTTTTGGCTGTCCCAACCAATTGTTGGTTTTCTTTATAAATGCGGTAATTCACAGTAAAAGCACTTGTTCCCACCCTTTCAATGGTCAAATGTACTTCCAACTTATTCCCTACTTGTAATGATACCAAATAATCGGCTTCCGCATGTACAATCACAAACACAAACTTTTCGTGATGGAAAACCTGGTTAAATCCCAATCCTTCAGATTCCACCCAATCTTCTAGAGCATCATGGGCAAAACGAAACTGACGCGGGAAATACAAAATTCCTGCCATATCTGTATCATGCATACGAACTTTATTATGACTGATGTACATGAGCATTCTCGATAAGTAAGAGGTTAAAAGAGTCCTTTGATGTAGCATATCCTGCAGAAAACTTTCAAGATTTTTAAAAAGAGGAATTGCAATTGCAGGATTTTTATGGCAGAACAGAAAGAAAGGTTTTGCCGTGAAACATCCATTGTCTCTTTACATGATTGTCACTCTTTCCGCCTTGGGAGGTTTGCTTTTTGGCTATGATACAGGCGTGATTTCTGGTGCCATTCTTTTTATTCGACATGATTTCAACCTGTCTTCATCACAAGTTGAAATTGTCATCAGTTCAGTCTTATTAGGCGCCATCGTGGGTAGTGCTTGCGCGGGTTTCCTTTCTGATCAATTAGGAAGATGGCGCTTGCTGTTCTTTACTGCTTGTTTGTTTACGATTGCCTCCGTTGCTTCAGCATTTGCGCCCCAGTTTAGTTGGTTAGCTATCAGTCGCATTTTTATTGGGATAGCCCTGGGGATTTCTTCTGCGATTGTTCCCCTATACATTTCTGAAATCTCCCCCGCTCCCATTCGGGGACGTCTCGTTTCTCTTAATCAATTAGCCATCACCATTGGCATTTTAGTTTCCTATTGTGTCGATTATGCTTTTGCGTATAGCGAAAACTGGCGTTGGATGATCGGGCTTGGAGCGTTTCCCTCTTTCATTTTTGGAATCGGCATGCTCTTTCTCCCAGAAAGCCCCCGTTGGCTGATCAAAAAAGGGCTAGAAACAGAAGCCAAACGGATTCTGCATATTCTTCACGGGAAGAAAGAAGCGGAACGGGAGATTCAAGAGATTCGTCAAGTATCTGCCGGCTCGAACACAAACGCTTTTGTTTTCACACCATGGGTAAAGCGCATGCTGGTCGTTGGAATTGGCCTGGCGATCTTTCAACAAGCGACTGGAATCAATACAATTATTTACTATGCTCCGATCATTTTTGAATTAGCTGGGTTTAAATCTGCTGTGGGGGCCGTTTTTGCAACGAGTATTATCGGTGCCGTTAATCTCATTGCCACCCTCTTTGCACTTAAGCTGTTAGACACTTTAGGAAGAAGAATTTTGCTCTTAATAGGGCTGGCAGGGATGATTTTCAGTTTGTTTGCTCTCGGTTTGGCCTCTTCAATCCCTCATGTTTCCGAAATGCTCGGAGAAATCACCCTCGCCTGCTTAATTGTGTATGTTTGCTCTTTTGCGATTAGCTTGGGCCCCATCTTTTGGTTGCTGATATCTGAAATTTATCCTCTCGAAATTCGCGGTAAAGCGATGAGTATTGCGACTATCACGAATTGGTTAACCAATTTCATCGTAGCGTTCACTTTTCTTACGCTAATCCACTCTTTGGGGCAAGCGGGGACTTTTTGGCTGTATGGCCTAATCTCCATCGTAGCATGGTTTTTTTGTTACTTTCTTGTTCCTGAAACCAAAAATAAAACATTGGAAGAAATCGAAATGCAGAAAATCGTCTAGTAATAAGCGGTTCACACTCTTGTGCGAATAATGCAAATCGGGTATTTTTTGAGGATCTTTACTGAATAAAAGGACGTTTAAAACGCCATGCAAATCTCCACGATTTCCTATTTAAATGAAAAAGGGATTCTCTCCAAAGAATGCAAGCATCAGATTGCGGATGATGTATTAATTCGCGGCTACGAAACAATGGTACTAACCCGCAGTGTGGATGATCGGATGATTACCCTCCAAAGGCAAGGTAGCATTTCATTTGCCTTAAGTTCGCTTGGAGAAGAAGCCTGTGCCGTTGCAAGCGCGGCCGCTCTCGATCTTGCGGATTGGATGTATCCGCAATATAGAGAACTCGGAGTGATGTTTTGGCGTGGTTTCACCATTCAGCAATACCTCCACCATATGTTCGGGAATAAGGAAGACTTGATTATGGGCAGACAAATGCCCAACCACTTTGGTTCTAAGGCTTTAAATGTTGTGCCTGTCTCCTCTCCCATCGGAACGAAAATCCCTCATGCTGCTGGCTGCGCTTATGCGATGAAAATACAGAAAGAGGAAGCTGTGGCAGTTGCCTATTTTGGCGACGGAGCTACTTCTGAAGGAGATTTCCACGTGGGCCTTAATTTCGCAGCAGTCCGTAAAGCTCCGGCCATTTTCTTTTGTCGCAATAATGGTTACGCTATTTCAACTCCTTGTACCAGTCAATTTGCCTCTGATGGAATTTATCCCAAAGGGATTGGTTATGGAATTCAAGCTTTTCGAGTCGATGGCAATGACTTTTTTGCTGTCCACGAAACGGTAGCAAAAGCTAAACAGCTCTGCCTCGAAGGGCATGGTCCTATTTTAATTGAAGCGATGACCTACCGGATGGGAGCTCACTCAACTTCGGATGATCCAAGTCGCTACCGTTCTGAGGAAGAGGTTAAGTCATGGGAAAATAAATGCCCTGTTCGCAGATTGCGTTTGTACTTGGAATCTAAAAAACTTTGGAATGCTGAAAAAGAAGAAGCTTTGCTTGCAAAAATTAAAAAAGAAATCGATGAAGCGATCCAAGTGGCTAAAAAAACGGAACACCCGCCCCTACACTCGATGATCGAAGATGTCTATTTTGAAATTCCACAACGCCTAAAAGAGGAATTTCAAGCTGTGAATCAATTATTTGGGGAAAAAGGATAGATCCATGCCAGAAATGAACATTATCCAAGCTTTAAATCATACGCTGCATCAGCAATTCGCTAAAGATGGCCGATTGGTCGCTTTCGGTGAGGATGCCGGTTCTTTTGGAGGCGTTTTTCGTGTCACAGCTGGTTTACATGATGCCTTTGGAGATGACCGCTGCTTTGATACACCTTTGGCAGAACAAGGGATTATTGGATTTGGTATCGGAATGGCACAAAGAGGATTAAAACCGATTTGTGAAATTCAATTTGCCGATTATATTTTTCCTGCTTATGACCAAATTGTGAACGAACTCGCCAAAATGCGCTACCGCACTGCTGGACAATATACCTCCTCGTTAGTAATACGCACACCCTACGGTGGAGGCATTCATGGCGGACATTACCATTCACAATCTCCCGAAGCACAATTTTTATCTGTACCAGGACTTGTTGTCATTGTAGTCACTTCTCCGTATGATGCCAAAGGCCTTCTCACTGCCGCTATTCAATCAAATGATCCTGTGATTTTCTTTGAGCCCAAACGGTTATACCGGGCTCTTAAAGAAGACGTCCCTGAAGAGGAATATGTCATTCCCATTGGGAAAGCAGCTGTTGCACGTATCGGAAAAGAAGTCACACTCATTGGCTGGGGAGCACAACATCATCAAAACATGGAAGCTGCCGAAAAACTCGCTCAAGAACATCATGTAGATGTTGAAGTGATCAATTTACGCACACTGAATCCTCTCGATATTCCTTGCATTGTCAACTCTGTACAAAAGACAGGTCGCTGTGTGGTAGCTCATGAAGCCCCTTTAACAGCTGGCTTCGGTGCTGAAATTGCAGCCACCATTATGGAACAATGTTTTTTAAGTCTCGAAGCCCCCGTTAAAAGATGCTGTGGCTTGGACACACCTTTTCCTCATACGCTTGAACACGAATATCTGCCAGATGCCAATCGCGTGATTCAAGCTGTTCTCGAAACCATGCATTATTAATCAGAGGTTGCAATGGAAAAAATCTTTACTGTGACACTTCCTGATATTGGTGAAGGCGTTGTCGAGGGAGAAGTGATCGAATGGATCAAGTCACTGGATACAAGACTTGAGCAAGATGAACCTGTGGTGATTGTCATGACAGATAAAGCCACCGTCGAACTTCCTGCCCCTCATCCCGGAAAACTTGTCAGAATATACTATCAACCGGGTGAAATCGCCATTAAAGGCAAACCTCTTTACGATATTGAATTGGAGGAGGCTATTCATCCGACGCCTCAGCAAAAAAAGGCTGAGCAAATAGCGAGTACACAGCCCCTTCCCAAAAAGGTCAAAACGAAAGCTCCAAGTTGTACACAGGAAAAAAGTCTGGCAGCTCCAGCTACCCGTAAAATGGCCCGCGATCTGGGATTAGATTTGTCCACGATTTCTGCAACTGGTGCCCACGGTGAAATTACTATAGATGACATCAAAAAATATGTCTCTCAATCCCCTGAAGAAAGCTGCCCACCTCCCCTCTCTTTACCTGACGACCAAATAGAGCCTTTGATCGGCATTCGGCAGTTAATGGCGCAAAAGATGTCTCTTTCTAAACGTTTTATTCCCCATTTTTCCTACTTTGAGCAAGTAGAAGCTACACGTTTAGTAAAACTGCGCCAGAAAATAAAAGAAGAAGCCGCCAAAGAAAATATCAATGCCACCTACATGCCTTTTTTAATCCGAGCCCTTTCGTTAACGCTTAAACAATATCCACTTTTTAACAGTTCTGTAGATGCCAAAAATCAGTCCATTCGCATCCACCAACCTCACAACATTGGGATTGCAATGGCCACAAAACTGGGATTGATCGTGGCAGTCCTTAAACATGTGGAAAAGATGTCTTTAGCAGACATTATTCGGGAATATGAGCAGCTCAAAAACCGGGCGACTCAGAATCGTTTAGCTCCAAGCGATATGAAAGAATCGACGATCACCATTAGCAATTTTGGTGTCTTAGGTGGAGGAGGATTGTGGGCTACTCCCATCATTAACTATCCGGAAGTTGCGATTCTTGCTGTCTCTAAAATCCAGAAACAGCCAATCGCTAAAAATGGGATTTTAGAGTTGCGCGATACGTTGAATTTGTCTTGGAGCTTTGATCACAGGATTATTGATGGAGACATGGCAGCAACTTTTTCGTATCATTATGCCACTTTGATTCAAAATCCAGCTCCACTTTTATAAGCCATGTTTGCCTGTAAATTGTTGGTTAAGCCCTAAAAACTCTTGCTGAAGCCTCAATATTTTTTTTGCAATTCTTATTTTAAATATTAATTTTAGGGAGGCTTGCCCCCCCCCTTTCAAAAATTATCAATCCAATATACTTTTAAATTATTTAGCTAACTTATTTAAAACATCCTGATAGAATTCAGCCATTTCATAATGGTGTTTTATCCAATATAATCTTTCATCTATTTCTTCCCACTCGTCCAAGCAGTCCAAACCATATTGAAGTAATAAATTTAAAATAGCGGCAATAAGTTTAGATTGAGGAGATCCTGGAACAGCCATAGCTACCGCTGTAGTAAAACAATATCTCGCTTTTTTTCTTTCAGATAAATCGGGTAACCATCAGACTTTTTTCTTTGTGAATTCATATAAAAAATCGGCTTTTTCCTTATGATATTTTACTTTGTTTTCGTAAGATTTGATATCCTCTTTAGATAAGGGCTTTAATGCATTGAGAGCAACTATTAAGTGCTTTATCTCAGTTTCAGAATTAGGAATGCTGAAAATTTCTGATGCATAATTGGCATCATCTGCATTAAACTCATATTCATATTCTCGGAATATATTCTCAGAAGCCTCTGCTGTTGATGAAAATATGTAATTAGCAAAAAACATTAAAACAAACATCAAAATATAATAATAGTATTTGCGTTTGTCATTGCGTATTAGATCAACCAAGAATATAGCAAGCACTACGACCGAAGTTAAAAGTAAAGCTTTCATTATGAATTCTATTTATCTCTATATACGTGTTTTTGTGTTTTTAAAGGACATTTTATCTCTTACCCCTTAAGACACATGATTTTTTGAAGTTATAGAATTTCTTTGAATAGAAGTCACCAAATTTGAGGATGAAAATCAAAATTTTTGAATTTCTTTACCAGATCTCATTCGCTTTCGAGTTTGACGAGCACGAGAACTGGATAAAGCAATAAAACTTATGAAAATCCAGCTTCACTTTTATAATTAGGTATAAAATTCTCAGTTATCTTATTATCTCGTTCATTTTAAAAACATGGGCAAAATAAGATGTCTGATATCACTCTTAAATGTGCACAATTAAATCCCCTTTATGTGGAATCTGCTCTAAAAATACTCCCCCCTGAGCTTTCTAACTTTTTTCGTTCCGATTCCATCAGCCTTTTACGGGAAAAAACCAATCGGATCTGGCATTTCGTTAAGACCGGGGGCGTTTGGATTAATGAACGCAAAATCGACAGGCTTCTCCTCTTAAACAAATTTGAAATTAAGCCCATTTTCCCCAAAAAAAGCTATTTTATTCCCCAAACTTATATCTATGGCATTCCGGAGCGTAAAAAATTTCCCGCGTTTCAAACCTTTCAAGTAAAACCTAAAACCACCTTTATCCCACCTCCTAAACCAAAAGCAGAACCTTTCACATTTGGAACCCCTTTTCCAAGAAATGCGTTTGAAAGGGCTATTGAAGAAAATGATTGTGAGACTTTGCGCAGATTTCTAGATCAAAAAATCAAGCTGGATGAGGGTTATCCTCCCCTTCTCCGGGCGATTCGGAGAGGAAACGTCGAAGCTGTTAAAATGCTCCTAGAATTTAAAGCAAATCCCCGAGCTCGCTATGGAAATTTCTCCATTTACGTCGCAGCGCTGCAGCAGCCGAAGCCCGAGATTATGGAGGCATTGCTTGAGCACGGATTTAGATACCAGGATAGGGATGATAAAATAAATGAAGATTTCCGTTTGACCTTACTTGCCAATGCATCGGTAGAAGTCTTGGAGTTATTTATCAAGAAAGGGTTAAAAGCTGAGTTGGATTCTCCCACAGGAGCTTATCATATCCTCTACTCAGAAAAAAAATTCGACCATCTAGAGGCTTTCCATCAAAATGGGATAAAACGTGAAGATTATTCAAATTGGATTAGACAAAAATTTTTAGCTCATCGATTTGATGTCAGTGTGCCTGATCTGAAATTGGAATCCTTTGACCATCATCGCACCCTATCAGAAATGTATGAATCGCTTCAGGAATTTTTTAAGCACTTTCCTGGCCACTATACCGAATTGACCAAGGAAGCACGTAATCAAATCCTTTCTTCGTTTGAATACGCCTCAAAGGAAGATGAATTCGACACTAAAGACCTCCATACGCATCGTCTTTCTCGCTATGAACAAGGAGAGCCTGTCTTAATTCCGGCTGGCTGGGACACACACGCCATCTACCGCGTGGCTTATAAGCGGCTACTCTTAGAGTGTAATCGTGGGGCCCAATTCGAGGAAGAAACACCAACGGGATTGCAAATTCATACTTTTGAAACATTAAAAAAGGAGGATTTAAAACGAGCAAAATGTAAATCATCGCTCAGTGCAGCCCATCAAGCGAGTTCTCTTTTGTATCAAAATCTAAAAGCAGAAAAAGTGATCCAATTTAAATATAAAGCTCACAAAAAAGGAATTTGCGCTTGGGCAGGACTCAAAACAGCCTTTAGAGGCATCCTATTTGTTTTGATCACAGAAGAACTCCAACGGCAAGGATATTCCATCAATCGGGCGACAAATCAAGCCCAACGCATCGGAAACAAAATTTATAAAACTTGGTCTAAATGGGATCGTGAACAGGAGCTTTTAAAAGCATTGCGCTACTATGAAGCCCCCGATGCAGCCAAACCCAATCTACCTTTACTTAAGCTCATCAAAAAGAAGTTTCATGGATCAAAAAAAACAAGAGACTTATTGACTGTTTTAATCAATTCCCCTCAGCTAAAAAAACTAAGCTAAATTAAAATAGACACACAACTAAATCCTCCACTATATCTCTTATTAAAATCTTAATAATTAAATGAGATAATACACTGAAATTGGTGAGGTTTTATGTCTATTCCTTCTTTTTATTATCATGATTTAAATCCTGTAACAGTTAAGAATCTTTTAAAAGTTAATAAGGAAGAGCTTCCTAAATATTTTTCTTCTGGAAATAAAAAATCATTGGGAGCAATTAGAGAACGCTTGTTGGTTAAAATCCATCGTTTAAAGCATCTAATTAAAACTGGAGTTCGCATTAATGATCAGAAGATTTTAAAGGTACGCAAATTATCTTCCTCGATTATCTCAGCAGAATCGCCTCCCCCATTTCCTGATTTACACCAGTTTATTTCTCATCCTACAACGCCTCCTCCATCTCCCTTGATCAAAAAAGATGAAAAGTTCGCCCCTTTAGAGCCCATTCGTATCCCTTCGGGAACCTTTTGGACGCCTGAGCAAATCAAAGCCTTTAAATTAGGACTTGACTCCCTCTCTGTAAATGAATTGCAAATCGCTTTTATACATGCTGTGGGTGAGGGATGTTTAGGAGTCCTCGAACACTTTGCCAATCACGAGTTTGACTTCAATTTCGCCAATGATGCACATGAAATTCCGCCTTTAAACTTAGCCATTTTGACAAACCATCCAAAAACTGCTCTTTATCTTTTGGATCAAGGTGTTTCTCCCCATCCCCAGCAAGATTTTTCGCCACTGTTTGACGCTGTAAATTCTAATTATCCCGAAGTTATTTCCATGCTGATCGAAAAAGGAGCATCGCTATCCGAGATCAATGCATCAGGAGAAAGCTTACTCGAAAGAGCACTTTACCATCGCAGTCATGAGGCATTAGAAGAACTGTTGGCACATGATGCGGACCCCAATGAGAACGCCATTCTTTATCAAGCCATCAAATATGAAGATTTAACAGCTGTACAACTTTTATTGCGCTATGGTGCTGATCCAAACATCCTCGCAAATGATATTCCTATTTTTGCGGCCGCGTTGTCCCTTGATAATCCCGCATTCTTTCGGTCGATGTTTTCTTTCCTTGATCCGGAAATGCCTTCGGAAGCATTCGCTAATCTTTTACTAAGATATGCCTCACCTGCTGTACTAGAACTTATTCTACAGAACAAAATTGATCCTACACCTTTTGAACTCGATGGAATCTACAACCAATTTTATTTGGCCAACCAAGCGTTTTCAACTTCTAAGGGTGAGCATTTAAACGTTTTTCACAGATACGGAGTCGATGTAGAAGAACATCGAGATTGGTTACGACAAACCTTTTTAACCCATCGTTTTGGAATCAATTTTCCTTCCCTGTCAAAATCGAGTTCTTTTTTTACGATCCCAGAAATTAAAAAATCGCTCCGCACTTTTTTTCAAGCATTGCCATTAAGCGCCTTCCCAGAATTCACCGAGCAAGCCCGCACCAAAATTCTCAAAGCTTTTAACGAAAAATTAGACATCAATTTCTCATCCAACGAGGTGATCCAACACCGCTTACATCACTACGAAGAAGGTCAAATCATTCTCATCCCGACAGGTTGGAAGGCACATACAACTTACCGCTTTGTATATAAAGGGATCATAGCTGAGAGCAACCGAGGAGAGGAAATTGACAGCTCCATTGCATCCGGACTTCAATTAAAAACATTTTCTGGTTCACCACAAAACGTTTTAGGCATCACTCCAGTCATGTCTCGCCAAGAAGCCTTACAGTTACAAAATAGACTGTACGAAGAGTTAAATACTCAGGAATTTTTGTCTTTTAAATATCGGCCTCAGAAAGCAGGAACTTGCACTTGGGCTGGCCTAAAAACAGCTTTTAGAGGGATGCTATTTGTGCTAATTGCAGAGAAACTGCAGGAAAGCCTACCTCATGATCAAGTTACTTTGAAAGCAGAAGCGATTGCCGATTCAATTTATAAAAAGTGGTCTTCTTGGGACCGCGAACATATTTTGCAAGAAGCCCTAACCTATTATCGAACTCCTGGAACAATCAAACCCAATAAAGTTTTGCTTAAAGCCATCGACAAAAAATTCAAAGGACCTAAATCTACAAAGCATTTACTTAAAAAAGTCATCCATCAAAAATAATAAAGTTGCATGTCTCTATTTGCGGTTCATTTTCACAATTTGGATCCTGTAAAAGTTCAAGAAGTTCTCATAACAAAAAAAGAAAAACTTCATATACTTCCTAAATCCTAATTAAAGATAAGCAAATACGGTCTTCTTGAGATCGAGAACAAGCTCTTCTCATAGCTTTAGACATTACCAATCAATCGAAGGTCTCTCCCCTAATCAAGCGTTATTGACAGAAATCGCAAACAAATTTAAAGGATCCGAAGAAACAAAACAAAAGCTTAGCTCTGTTCTAAAAATGCTCGGTAACATATCATAAAGGGTATTTTTAAATTAAGGAAATTTTTATGGCTGAAATCAATACAATTCAAACTTTTTTTTCAGAATCTCACTGGAAAAAACCTTTTAAGGTAAAGTCCGAGCTTAAATTGGCAGATGGCACAACACGCACCATAACTGATAGATTCAGTAAAAAACAAAGAGCGACGTTCATTACTCTGGCAATCGCGACCTTACTGCCTTCACTAGGACTCAATATTTTAGTCCTCATGCTAACCTTAGCCTATTTAAAACAGAAAAAAATTCACAAATTAGAATCCTCTGACTTTCCAAATATGCCCAACCCTTACAAAACAAAATCTCTTTTGCCTGATCCAGGACCTCTTCCCCTTCCACCCCCTTCAGGTATTCGAGTGGGCTCACCCAATGTGGGAAATACCTGCTGGTTAAATGCGGTTTTAAAAATGCTCGCATGTGATCCAAATTTTGATGGCCTCTATGATCAACAGGAATTCCCTAAAGCAACTTTTGCACTTGAGGGAATGCGTCCCTGGAAAAGAAAGTGTTTAATTGCAAATGAGACAAAAAAAATTCAAGAATTTCAGCGCACCTTGAAAGTTGTCATTTATCAACTTCGTACGCAATCTGAAGGAGTTATTGATCGAGATCTTTGCTTGCGCTTGGTGAAAGCCCTTCCCATTTTAATGCCTAATGTGATGGATATTTTGGAATTTAACCAACAAGAAGCGGCTGAGGCAATAAGTTTAATTCAAAGTCGTTTTGGATGGCCCAACACAGCTGGAATCAATCATGATAACCCTACCGATGAAACAAAAAATAACTTTCTTCGCACACTTAACCTTTACGAACCTCAAGAGGATGGTGTGATTAAATATGCTCATGCAAAAGAATTTGACACACAGACAATTTCGCTCACTTTTACGGCAGAAACTGCTGACAAAGAAGAACCCATCGACATTGGAAATTACTACCAAAATGAGCATGAAAGTTCAATCCCTTCTTTTTCCGATTTTGATTTGCAAACTCTCGAAGATAGAGTGGCTGAGAAGCAATATTTGATTAAGCAAATGCTCGTTAATATCCCCCAGCACCTTTACGTGAACATTCAAAGAAATGTTTTAACGGAAGAAGGGGTGAAAAAGAATTGTCGCCCAATTGAGTTGGACTCGGAAGGACGGTTGATACTCATTGAAAACGACCTCCAACAGGTGGGAATTATTAAAGAAAATCATTCGCTTTCCATTAGTCCTAAATACGCCTGTGCTTTCGAAGTCGCCACCGCCATTGTCCATGAAGGCGATGAAAACGAAGGACACTATATCTGCATCGAGAAAACACCCGAAGGAAAGTATTATCGTCACGATGACAGTTCCGTCACAGAACGCTCACCTGAGGAAGCTTTGGAGTCTTGTGCAGCGGCAACCTATCTAGGCTTGCGACTTCTCCAAAAACTCCCTCTTGATGAAGCACAAATTTCAAGTATTTTAACCAGTGGGCAAATTGTTCCGGCTATCACCCTTTAAACGACACTTGCCGAAAGCCATTCATTTGGCTTTCGGCTCTTTTTCCTTATAGCGCCGGATTAAAAGGCGTATAAGTGCTGAGTTGTTTCAGCTCTCCGATAGAACGCATAGGCGCATAATCTAAAATATTCCCGTCCGGTTGAGAGCCTTTTAGCAAGATTCCCAAGCGTCTCTTATTTTTTTTGTTTAACACAGAGTCCGCATATTCTAGACAATCTTCATAGGTAATGGTCTTTAACGCATGAATCCTTTTGTCAAGCCACTGAAAATCAGCATGGTAATCTGTCACCATGAGCCGCAATACTTTTCCCATCTCAACAAGACTTTTGGGGGGTTCTTGCAAAACAGCCAAAAGGGAAGACTTAATAGCTAAAAATTGCTCTTCACGCAACTCAGATCTTCTTAACTCTTGTAAAAAGCTTTCAATAAACAACTCAAAGCGTGCTAATAAATCTCTTGGATTATGAGTGTTGGATTGCACAGCAAAAAGATTAAATAGATGTTGCTTGATTTCTTCGGCGGAAGAAAAGACAATATAACCTGTTTGCTGCTTGGTGCGCAGGGTTGAAAAGAAAGGATCTTTCATGGCTTGCATCAAAATTTGTTGAGCCGCCCGCGCCGTAAACGAAAAGGGTTCACTTTCAATCGCCAAGATCACCGCATTCCCTTGTGATTTTGTTTTGCAATCCACATAGAACGGACCACCTTCATTTGGCATGACCATCACTTCAATTTCGGGCCTCTCACTCTTTGGATAAACTTTGCCGGCAAATTGATCCATAACGAGTGATGTACACTTTTCAGCTTCTTGTGTGGACATGTTTCCGTACAAAACGCCTTCAATATAAGCCTGTTCAAAAAGCTTCTTCCGATACGTGCTAAATTGGTCGTAGGTGACTTTTCGGATGGCCAAAGCTTTTTGCTTTTCTGTCGTAAATCTTTTATATATGGCATCCCTTAACCATTCAGAGGCTTGCTTAATCGGCATTTCTTGATTGAAATTCAAATATTGCCGCAAGAGGATGTCTTTATAGAGATTAAAGTCTTCTTTGGTTAGCTCTTCATTTTTCAATGCAGAGAGAATTGTTTCAAACAACATTAAAGCATTTTCATTATAGCCATCCAAAGACACCGAAATTCCATTGAGCTCTTGACTAACGGAATAATTAAGTCCGGCTAACTTTGCAGTATAGCTCAGTTGGCTTAATGCTTCTACGACCCCTTTAACAACCAAATCGGCCATTACAATTTTTAATGGATCATCCGCCATCACTTCAGGGGTGCGAAATTGAAAAAACCAGTAGACCTTAGGTTCTTGATAACGTTTATCTGGTGCAAAATAGATGGTTGCGGTGTCGTTATCGATAATCTTTGTCGGCTGAGGAAGATACCCTAGATCCTGTACTTCTGTTTTAGGATATTTGATTTCTAAATGTGTTGGAACAAAAGGATTGGGTCCTGGAATATCTATGGATGGGTGAGGTTCTGCGGTTTTCCATTTTTTCAAAATATCTTCCGGGATCGGACGTATAGCAAAGGAGGTTCCCAACCATTTTTCTTTTTGATCTGGCTGCACTTTTGACTCTTGTGGCGACGCAGTAACCTCTATCTCACAATTTTCAGGCGTTAAAGCACTTAAAAATTCTTGGATTAGTTGAGGTTGATAGGAAGTAATGATCTGAGTCTTCTCTGGATAAGTTTCTAATGGTTCATTGACGATCCATCGAATTTGTTTCATTAAATCAAAAAACTCATCCTCCCGCGATTGGTATTGGTAATCCAACGTTTCAGAGCGTTTTAATTCATTAAAGACATATTCGGGAACCCCCTTTTTCTTTAGATTGGCAATGGCTTGAAAACAGCGCAAAATGACTGTATTGACTTCCTGCAAGCCTTCTTGAGTTAGATCAACTTCAAGATAAAACTCGTATAATTTTTCTCCTGATTTGGCTCCCCCGCAACGCAATCCTTCTGCAAGCTTCTCCCTTTTTAATTGTGCTAAAAGGCTTTCTTTCCCTTCATGACCCAAAATAAAGCATAAAATATCATCGGGCTTCCCATCTTGCATTTCAGCAAATTTAGCGGGCATTTCCCAAATCAAAGTCACGGAACGTAAATTTTTTAGAGGTTCGATATAAGCGATTTTCCCTCGATTTTCCGCAGAAAAAGCGGGCATTGTTGTGCTAAACTGGGTTTTATGAGTATTTGGAATATCTGCGAAATCTTGCACAACAAGCTGTGTAAGCTTCTCAAGGGATTGATTCGAATAGATGATAAGCTTCATTAGGTTTGCACTATAATGGGTCTGATACCAAGCCACTAAGGTTTCCTGCGAGACTTTATTTAAAGTGTCACTATTACCCATATTAAATCCTGCATTGGGATGATTAGGATTTTGCAAGGTCTTGTGCACGAATAAAGCACGAAAGTCATCATTTTCTAAATTTTTGGCATACTCTTGATCGATGGCCATTAATTCACGATCGACTCCAGATGGATTAAAAAGCGGTTCTTTAAAAAACTGCGCAAAACGATCTAAGGCTTGATCAAAAGCAGGATTGTTAATCGTAAATAAATAACTGGTGGCACTGTTGGCTGTAAACGCATTGGATGTCCCTCCATTTTCACTCACAAAACTGCTATATTCAGATTCAATCGGATATTTTTTTGTGCCTAAAAATAGCATGTGCTCCAAGAAATGCGCAATTCCTGGATATTCTTTAGGGTCTTCCCAACTTCCCACTTTTACACTTAAAGCGGCACCAGACTTTTCGGCTAAAGGATCGGAGATAAGATAGGCCTCTAAACCATTTTTTAAACGGATTTTTAATGTTTTTCTCCCTGAAAATGCAGGAGTCAAAATCGGAATTTTAGCCTGATCTTGTACCACTGTATAAGAAGCGGAATCCTCTTCACATAACAGACATGACGACCATCCAAAAATTCCAAGAACCAACAAACCTTTGACGCACCAATTATTCCACATGATTCACCTTGCCTCTTTGCGTTAAAAAACCCCTATTTTCTAGCGTTTTCACATAACTCTCAAGCAAAAGGAGCAGAGGATGCAAATTTTATTTTTTTTAACATAGAAAATCAAATTTTTTATTTTAATCATCTCTTTATCATACAATCTTTCACAACTGATCAGACAATTATTTCTTTTTTTTGGTTGATTTAAATTTTTGATTTTGGTTTTCTTTTCCGCATGAAATGTTTGCTTTCTTGAAACCTTATTTGATGTAAGAAAGTTTTGATGAATAAAGTTGGAAGTGAAAAACTTTCTTTCCACCTTCATCAAAAAGTTTGAGCTATAAACCAAGAAGACAGAAGAATTAATAAAATTTATCGTCTTTAAATACATTTACTTATAGTCGATTTTAATTTCACAAGTCAAATAAATTAAAATAAAAACATACATTTCATTTTTGATATTTCTTTTATAAAATTTGATGATTATTTATTAAGTTTAAATTGGAGAAATTTTTTATTGATTGAATTTGAAAACCTTGGTAATTTTGATCTCGCGTCATTTGCTTTTTATGAATTTGGCTTGAGATGAATATAACCAAAAGGTTTTTGTGAAAAATACAATCAAATGTATTCGAAAGTTGCATTTTTGTGCTGGGCATCGAGTCATGGATCATGAAGGTAAATGTGCAACAGTGCACGGACATAATTACTATATCCACCTTACTGCCGAAGCACCTTGCTTAGATTCTTTAGGAAGAATTATTGATTTCTCCGTCTTAAAAGATCGCATTGGATCTTGGATTGAAGAGTATTGGGATCATAACTTCTTAGTCTATGAGCGAGACGAAAAAGTCGTGGAAATGCTTCGTAGTATCCCAAGAAAAAAGGAACCATTTATCTGCAAATTTAACCCAACCGCCGAGAATATGGCAGAATATATACTCCGAGAAATCGGCCCCCTTATGCTTGAAGGGACTGGGGTGACAATTACAAAAGTCACATTGTATGAGACAGATAATTGCTATGTAGAAGCCTATTTATAAGAAGGTATAAAATGCTAGAGTTAGAAGAAAAAGTACTCTCAAATCCATTTGCTACTTCCCATATTAACGATTCAGGGGATGAAATTCCTTATCCATGGAATGATAACCATTTAACGGACGATGAGAAAATAAAAAACATCGAATATTATTTTGAAAAAATCCTCCTAACTCTTGGAATGGATGTCGAGGATGATTCCATTCGAAAAACACCTTATCGTTATGCTAAGATGTTGGTTAAGGAACTCTTTCCTGGCTTGAATCGTAATAACTTTCCCAAGATTACCACACAGGAAAATAAGTTCAATTATCGGAATATGCTACTTGAATCTCACATTAGCATACACAGCATGTGTGAACACCATTTTGTGCCTATTTTAGGTTACTGTCACATTGCTTACATTCCAAATGATCGCGTTATCGGCCTCTCTAAACTTAATCGAGTGGCTCATTATTTCGCGCGAAGACCTCAAGTTCAAGAAAGATTAACTCGGCAAATCAAAGAATGCCTGTCTTCTCTCTTGAATACCCCTGATGTTGCAGTTGTGATCGATGCTTCTCATTTGTGTGTAAAAATGCGAGGAGTCCAAGATGCTGATTGCTTTACTCGCACATATGACATGGGCGGCCTCTTCGAAGAAGACACCTATCGCAATGAGTTTTTTGGCGCAATCCCTAAACATAGCGAAATTAAGCTCTAACGAGAATGTCTTGCGCACTGTTTGTGTATAATGCACAAATGTGCGCGCCCTTTTAAAAAGGTCTTTCGGTGTTAAGAAAGTAAAAATTGAAAATCTTCTTCTGATAGCTGAGTTTGCCCATACGTTTCATCAAACAAACTTTCGATAAGTTGCCGCTTGTTCTCTTTTAATTTTTGGATTTTTTCTTCAATACTTTCAATAGCAATTAAACGCTTTGCAATGACCGTATCTTGACGTCCAATTCGGTGAGCACGGTCTATCGCTTGATTTTCAATTGCCTCATTCCACCAAGGATCAAATAAATAAACGTAATCAGCAGAAGTTAAATTTAATCCAACTCCACCTGCTTTTAAACTGATGAGAAAAAATGGAATCGAAGCATCCTCTTGGAATTGGGTCACAACCTTTTCTCGATTATGTGTACTTCCATCTAAGTAAACAAAATTCCATCCGCGTTTCTGAAATTCTTTAGCAATCAAGCCAAGCATGCTCGTAAATTGACTATAAACGAGCGCCTTCTTTCCTTCTTCAGCTAATGTCTCTAAATCTTGCATCAACACGTCCAATTTTGCACTTGCGACAAATGAACCTTCTTGAGCTGTCACCAGTAAAGGGTGACAGCAGATTTGGCGTAAACGTAAAATGGCTTCTAAAACTTCCATCCGGTGCTTAGAGATGCCATCAAGCTCCACCTTTTTAAACAAATTGCCGCGCACACCACTCAAATAGTCCTCGTATACTTGACGTTGCTCAGGATTCATTTCTACCCAGACAACTTGTTCAATTTTTTCTGGCAAATCTTTTGCTACTTCTTCCTTTTTTCTTCGTAGCATGAACGGACGAATTTTCTTCTTGATCCTTTGTAGATAGCGTAAATCCCCTTCTGAGACTTGTAGATCATTTTGAAAATCTTTTTCACTTCCCAAAAGTTCCGGCATCAAAAATCGGAATTGGGACCATAGTTCACCCAGGTGATTTTCAATGGGAGTGCCTGTCAGAGATAATCGGAATTGGCCGTTTAGCTGTGTGAGCGCTTGAGCCGTCAAAGTATGTGCATTTTTTATCGCTTGCGCCTCATCTAAAATAATCGCTTGAAAATCTATGACTTTGAACATAGGTAAATCGATTCTTAACGTCGCATAAGACGTAAGAATAATCCCTTTTTTATCCCATGCTTCCCATTGCTGCAGACGATTGGGCCCATGATGGATGTGCAGACTTCGTCCCTCTAAGAATCGTTCAATTTCGTTTTTCCAATTGAAAATCAACGAAGTCGGCAAAACAATCAACGTAGGGAGCTCAGAATCCAAAAGCGATAAAAAAGCTAAAACCTGAATGGTTTTTCCTAACCCCATATCATCTGCTAAAATACCGTGAAATTTTTGATCGAACAGAAATTTTAACCATTTCACACCATGTTGTTGATAGGGGCGTAACGTTCCTTTAAAATGATTTAAAACCACAACCTCGGTCTCATTCCAATCCAGGAGTCCTTGCCTCAATTGCTCAAAAGAACGATCCGCCGAGATTTGGTAAGGGGTATCAAATAATTCCAGAAGAGAGCCAAAATGACTTTTTTTTGTTTTAATTCCACCAGAGACAATTTCGCCATCTTCAGCTAGATCAGGCAGCCCACTCTTATTGAAATTCTGTGGAAGTAAACCTACCACACCGGAACCGATTGTCACAAAATTTTCACGCCGATTGAAAGCTCCCACCACATCCCCTAAACTAGCCTCATAATCGTCAAAACGAAGCTTTCCGCGAATAAGGATTTCTTTTTGCCCTGTCTGAACATCTAAAGAGGCATTGGAATAATTGACCACCCGATTTCCCTGAAAATCAAGAAGGGTCCAACCTAATTCTAAAAGAAAACTTAGACTTTTGGGAACTTCATCTAGAGGACAGTAATATTGAGATGTCCCTACTTGCTTTCTTTGAAAGCCGGTTTCAAGCAAATCCTGTGCCCACAATTCTTCTGTTTTCAAATCGCGCTTAACGGGAGACCGCACAATCTCTCCATATTGAACCTTCTGCTCTCCATAGAGCATCCACAAATCTGCAAAAGCACCAAAGCGATCTTTTAAAATTAAGCAAGGCAATGGTGCCACATCTTGCGTTAAACTAGCCGATTCATTTTGAAAAACAATGCGAGGTCCACCAAGAGCAACGTCTTCTTGACATTCCTTTAAAAAAATTTTCACCCAGTCTTGCGATGGATTATTTAGCAATTTATGCAGATTTCTCCAGGAGATTTCCGTCGAGATAAGACGTAAAAAATGGCCTTTTATAAACCAGTGAGGAGGTCCTCCTGTCATAAAGTCACAGTCGCGAATATCAAACTCATCTTTAGATGCCTTCAGTTTGCCAGAGATAGACAATTCGGTAGAACCTTCTACAAAGTAATAAAATTCAACGGGTGTAAAAAAATCAGAAATCAGTAAGCGACCTTCAAAAAATAGGTGCCCAGTGGCAGCCAAAAGCTTTAAGGCTTTTAGAGAGGAAAGGCCGGGCACTTTGATAATCCAAGGATTGTCTTCAGAAGGAACCCCTTCTTTGGCGAGGAAATGAAGGACCTCTTGTTCAACCTTTTCTTTATCCTTAGCCAATGCGAGCAAAGAAGAGAACTTCGAAAGGGGCAATCCATCCGCATTTTCAATCTTAACTGAAAAACCGGTTTCACTGATTAGGGATTTTTTTTGAATAGAAAACTTAAGTGACATTTAACATTCTTTTAAAAGGAAGTTGCAGAGCAAATAGAATTTTACGGAAATTTCTATTTGTTGGAAACACAGAATCTTTTAGAATAAGCCATTTAAACCGTTTTTCAAACTCAAGGACTTAACTATGGTCGCTAATCTCACCCAACAAGAATACCTGACTTATTTCGATGCCGTCCAAGAAGTTGCAAAAATTTCAAACCACGGGATTTCAAATGTTTATATTGACGAAGGAAAAGTCTTTACGCCTATTCTGACATATTCATGGGCACATGCACGCCTCGTCGACATCAGCCGTTTGGTTAAGAGTGTGTTTTCTAAGAAAAAACGGCAAAAACGACAACAAGATACAGATCAAAAAATCGAGCGATTAGCTCAGCACATTCAAACAATCAATAAGACCACTAAACGTATTCTCCAAACTGTGAAGAAATCGGATGATGTGAGCTCCGTGGTCTCCCCCAACTACTACTCAGTACGTGCTGCAACACTTTTTAATGACCATTTAGGCATGTTTCAAAAATGGAATAAAAGCTCTGAAGAACCTAAAAAATGGTCTTGGAATTATCTAAAATCTTCTCTACGAAAATTTAATGGCTTTCGCATTCATTCAAATGAAAATTTAAAAATTAGCAATCAAACTGATCCTCAATTGATTAAAATAGCGTGCCCGAAGCTTTACGGTAATACTTCCATCCATTTTGTTCATGTATGCTTAAACATTCTGCGACGCGAAAAAACCATTGATTCCTATCGTCTGCAAAAAATGGGTGGATTCACCGAAAACGCAGCGAGTCAGGTTGCCGAAATCCTTAAAAAAGAAAAATCTAACCTAAATGGCTCTGAAAAAAAAGCTTTTGAGCACGTCAATATGACAGCGTCCGATCCTGCGGTTTTAGAAACCTATTGGGAAACCATGCGTGCAATGACACGACCTGGAGCCCATCAACAGCTCGAGCTGGGTGATGAAGGAAAAATTCTCCATTTCAAAACCCTTGTGGGGGAATCTTTAGAGGTCTTTTTTAAACAAACAAAAAGCACAGAGCTTTTATTTCAATTGTTCGCTGTTGCGAAACATCATTTTTGCCACAACGAAACATCTAAGATGCAAGCGATCGACAGCTTAATCGCTAAATGTTTGAAGCCTTATTGTGTGAAACAAAATCTAGAGATAGAAGAAGAGCACCTTTATGAATGGCTAAAAAAAACCATTGCATTTTTCCCGGAAAAAGAGAACTGGATAAAAGCCCTCTTTTTTAATGAAGTCATCTATGCAATGTGCCAGGATGATCACACCAAAAAAGAGTCTTTAACACAGTTTTCTATCAATTATTTAATCAACGATCTCTTGCCAGAATCACGCATTCATGAAAAGCTCGCTCATGAAAAACTCACTAAAAGGCCAAAAGCATCTTAGGATGCGTTTGGCTTCTCTAGACAAATTTCTTTCTTGCGCGTTTTTCTTGCTGTGGGGGACCGCTTATGTTGTTGCTGGGGTCTTAATTTAGTGAGATGATCGAGGTTGCTTTTCGAACTGCCAAGCCCACCTAAAATACTCCCCTCAGAATCTAATTTTAATGGGGAATTCGGATTCGCGGCTGAAGTTAAAAGTGCATCATCTGCCCTTGGCGGACTCATTAGGCCTGCAATTTGATGAGAAATAAACTTTGCTTGCTCTTGCTCTGGACCCGAATCGGTATCCGGGATTCCCTCATTTAAACTTCTTCTTGGCTGCCTAGGAAGAGGCCGTCTTTTTTCAGGCGTCGCTAAAATGCTAGGATCTGAACCGGTAGGTGCGGAAGAATCCTGCCGTGAGTTGACATTTGAAGGCGTAGGGGTCCCAACTTGCACCGAACCAGTCACAGGTTCTTGCGAAAGAGCTGGAGCTGGATTTTTTTTAGGGGGGGTAGAACCGGGTAACGGAAGTCTAACATTCAAGCCTTCCATAAAACCTCCCATTTTATCTATTAACCTACCTGGATTAGGGTTCTGAGTTGATCTTTCAATAAGCTTTGGAGCAATCCTTGAAACTCTTTGTGCTTGCTCTTCAGTAACTACCTTTTGTGGAGATTCATGCTTTTTAGGCTGGCTAGATACTTCGGTTTCCACTGTTTGATTCGCAAGCTCAGCCATTCTTCTGTCTTCTTCTTGCGGATCACCCTTTTCCACATCTTCCTCAGCAGTGTCCACTAAACTAGTAGTGCCCCCTAAAAAAGGCGTTTCAAGAGGCTCCACTTTTCCTTCTGAATTGAAAAGGTCTAATCTTTTAGGAAGTTGCCCCGCCTCTGGGTCTTGAGAAGATTCCACTTTGATAAATTCTTCACCAAAATAAAACGAAGAATTGATGGGTTTTGATTCCGTTTTATCATTTTCTTTTTCATTTGTCTGAGAAACCTCAATAACCACAAAACCCTCCCCCGAAGATGAAAGATCTCTTGGGGAGCTTTCACCAGACGACAAAGCATCTTGAATTTTCTGCCTTGAAATTTCGTTCGGAACTGCAGACGATTCTAAAACTGGCTTTGGTTGCAAAGCATCGTCTGGAGCAATATATGCTGATGCTTCTTGTGTAAGAATAGATTCAACAGATAAAACTTCAGATTTTACGGGTGTTTCATCTTTTTTAACTGTTTTTTTCTCAAAAGTTCCTGCTTCCTTAGGCTTTGCACTGAATCTTTTGATTTGATCTTGAACAGATCCTGAGCCATTTGACTCTTCTGAATGATCAGACGCTTCTTTTTTTGCTTTATTTCTTTGAATTTGTTCTTCTATCGAAATGTTACTGCTATTTTTCCCTTTGTTTAACACAGCCTTGTTAAGCTCATTCATCATAGGAGATGAAGTGCTCACTGGTCTTTTCGCAGCACTCGCCCCTTCGGACTTCTCTTCTTTCGGAGCGGAAGGCATTGGAGACACTCTAGGATTTTTTTTTTGTTGAGAACTTACAGGAGATGCCTTTGATGGTGGTGGTGGTGGCGCAGCTGGAATCACATATGCTGAAGGTTTCTTAGAAGGTTTTTTTAGTTTTTGAGATAATTTAGATTTAATCCCTTTAAAGAATTGGACAATTTTTCGAACAACATACGTGAAAAAGTGTTTTATTTTATTCACTTTTCTAGGCTTATTTGTTGCTTGAAGTGCCGTCGGAGATACAAAGAGAAATTTCTTTGATAGAGTCGGTAAAGAGTTCTTTCTTTCAGTTCCGGAAAGCCCATAAGCAGGATACACACGTGAAAACTCGTTATTGACAGTCATTGCCAAATTCCTTCGATTATAAGTCGTGTTCAAATTAGTTAAAGAAATGACCAGCGCGGTTAGTTGGATATGGGTCACATTAATAAAATCCAAAAAACAATGCAAGTACGAAAAAAACATCGACTTATTTATTTATTCGCTATTCTTTTTAGATGTTTGATGTTTCAAAATAGGGTTTCTAGCAGCTAAAGTTTCATCAAGACGAGAAACCGACAGAGTATGGGGTGCGGTTTTTACAAGTTGAGGATCTGACTCTATTTCTTGAACGATCTTTTGAATACAGGCTATAAAATTGTCTAAGGTTAATTTCGATTCTGTTTCAGTTGGTTCAATCAGCATACACTCTTTAATAATAAGAGGAAAATAAATCGTAGGGGCATGCACACCATAATCTAACAATCTTTTTGCAATATCAAGAGCTCTGATCTCTTTTGAGAGATATCGGTCAGCCTGCATAACAAACTCATGCATGCAAGGTTGCGAAAAGGGAATGGTAAAAAACGGCTCCATTTTTGCCTTGAGATAATTCGCATTTAATACCGATTGTTCAGCAATTTTTCTCAATCCAAAATGCCCATGCAGTTTGGCATATAGGTAAGCTCTGACATTGATAGCAAAATTTCCCTGAAAAGAAGCCATGTGCCCAATAGAGTTCTCAGCTTGCCATTTCAAACGATATTCAATGCCCTCTTTAATGATGCGAGGAACCGGCAGAAATTCCTCAAGTCGTTTAACGCAAAGAACGGGACCAGATCCTGGTCCACCACCTCCATGGGGAGTAGAAAAAGTCTTATGCAAATTCAAATGCATCACATCAAAACCCATATCTCCTGGACGAGCCACATTCAAAATCGGATTTAAATTGGCTCCATCATAGTATAGCAATCCTCCACTGCGATGAATGATCTTGGAAATTTCCAAAATTGAGGGACTAAATAATCCCAACGTATTAGGATTTGTTAGCATGAGTCCCGCTGTCGAATGATTGACAGACTGCTTGAGTTGTTCAAGATCCATATCTCCTTTCTCATTCGTTCGAATAGAAATGATCTTGTATTGATTCATGGCAGCTGTAGCCGGATTTGTTCCATGAGCACTATCTGGAATCAGTAGCTCTCGCTTCCGGTCATCCCCTTGCTTTTCATGGTAGGCGGAAATCATCCGTATCCCCGTAAATTCCCCTTGAGCTCCTGCATTTGAAACAAGCGTTCCAGCAGCCATTCCACACATTTCACAAAGCAGATCAATCAATTCAGCCATTAACTGCAAATTTCCCTGTACAGTCTCGTCAGGGGCAAAAGGATGGCAACGGGTAAAACCAGGCAATGCGGCTGCCCATTCGTTAATTCTAGGATTTAGCTTCATTGTACAGCTGCCTAGAGGGTAGAAATTTGTATCAATGCTCATATTTCGATGTGCAAGTTGCGAGAAATGGCGCGTGAGATCGAGTTCTGAAATTTCTGGCAATAACAAAGGTGTTTGCCTGAGCAAATGTTGAGGCGGATGAAAAGCGTTAAAAGCCGAATCGCTAGCGGGAAGACTATAGGCATGCTGTCGGGATTGGGATTTTTCAAAGATGGTTTGCATTATACGCTCCGCCCTGCAATTGTGAGATAGTGATCAAGTTGCGCCTTGCTTTTTGTTTCAGTCACGGCGACTAACATCCAACCTTGCATCTCAAGATAAAATTTTCCCATGTCGAGACCGGGTTCTATTTTTGCATTTCGAAATAGGGTTTGGGTGCGCTGCATATTTCCTGGAAATCGGACAAGGAATTCATTAAAAAAAGGCGTATTAAACGTTTCCACACCTTCAATATTTTCTAAATGCTTTTTTAAATAGGAAGTGCGTTGAAAATTTGTCAGTGCGAGCTGAGGAATGCCTTCTTTTCCATACCATAACATGGCAATTAAACTTCCAAGTGCTGCCAGAGCTTGGTTTGTACAAATATTTGATGTGGCTTTTTCACGTCGAATATGCTGTTCTCGTGCTTGGAGAGTAAGGACAAATCCCCTCTTCCCTCCTGTATCCACAGTTTCTCCCACGATTCTTCCAGGTAATTGTCGCACCAAAGATTGATGACAAGCCATATAACCCGCGTAAGGCCCGCCGAAATTCAATGACAAGCCAAAAGGCTGACTATCCCCAACAGCAATATCCACCCCATTTTCACCAGCCGATGCAAAGAGACCATAAGCCAGTGGATTGGCACACTGGATCACTAAAGCCCCTACTTTTTTAGCTTGAGGAACAATCTTCTGCATGTTTTCCACAACGCCAAAAAAATTGGGTGATTGGATTAAAACAGCTGCGACTTGTTCATCCAGCATTTCATGTAATTTGTCTGGGTCTATTTCCCCCGAGGGAAGAAAAGGGATCTCTAGGATCTGAACGTCATGCCCATG
The DNA here is from genome assembly GCF_000875975.1 of Parachlamydia acanthamoebae. Lineage (NCBI taxonomy): Bacteria > Pseudomonadati > Chlamydiota > Chlamydiia > Parachlamydiales > Parachlamydiaceae > Parachlamydia > Parachlamydia acanthamoebae. The sequence goes on from NZ_BAWW01000066.1 coordinate 407,313, forward strand.
CACATACTGCTTAATGACCGCTCGGTAATGAGGATGCAAAGAAAATCCTAATAGAATTTTGGAACGTTCTTTTTGACAGCGCATAGCCATTAAAACCGCTTCCGCACATGCAGACGCTCCATCATAAACCGAGGCATTCGAAACATCCATACCTGTTAGAGCACAAATGACCGATTGAAACTCAAAAATGGCTTGAAGCATTCCTTGCGAAGCTTCGGCTTGATAGGGAGTATAGGAAGTTAAAAATTCGGATTTGCCACATATAGCAGAAACAATTGCTGGCACATAGTGTTCATAGGCGCCTGCACCTAAATAATTTTCAAAGGAAGGATAGGTGTTTTGAGAAGCAAGGGACTCCACCCATTTAGCGCCTTCATATTCAGACATTCCATCATCGATGGTTGGACGCGCAAGCCTAAGCTCTTCTGGAATATCCTGAAATAAATTTTCCACATTCCGTATGCCTAAATCCTTAAGCATTTCCTGAATTTGAGGCTCTTGATTGGAAATGAAGTCCACTTGCAGCTCCTATTAACCAAATGATTTCTGATAATCTTCCCAAGTCATGAGTGTCGAAATTTCTTCTGGGCTATCCAATTGCACTTTAAAAAGCCATCCCCCTTTTTCTGGGGACTCATTCACTTTCTGGGCTTCTGTGGAAAGTTCATCATTCACCTCTAAAATAGTTCCTGAAACAGGTGAATAGACATCTGCCGCTGCTTTTGTCGATTCAAGCACAGCTGCTTCGCCACCCTTAGAGACTTTTTTACCCACCTGTGGGAGCTCGACATACACAATGTCTCCTAACTCTTTTTGCGCGTAATCAGTCACACCAACCGTTCCTATGGGTCCTTCGATTTCAATCCATTCATGCGATTCTGTATATCTTTTCATGACTTTTCCTTTCATTTTTCGATCTTGACAAAAGGTAGTTTTACGACCTGAGCAGGGCATGCTTGAGAGCGTATTTGAACTTCCACCAAACTGCCTGCGGTCAATTTTTTATTTACTAAGATTAGTGCTATAGCTTTTTGTAAACTGGGAGAGTATGTTCCCGAAGTCACATATCCAATCTCTTCGCCCGCGGATAAAACCTCGTTGCCTTCACGTGCGATCCCTTTTTCCAACAAGACCACTCCATAGGCATAACGCTTAGTCGCTCGCTTTTCTAATACAGGCAAAGCCTTTTTTACTGTCCATGCAGACACACTTTCTGGGGGGGAAATGGTGTCACTGAGTTCATGTCCATATAATGCATACCCCATTTCTAATCTCAACGTATCGCGCGCTCCGAGACCAATGGGAGGGATTTTTTCTTGATCGACAAAGTAATGCCAGAGCTGCTTGATGATTTTTTCAGAAGCTAAAATTTCAAATCCCCCTGAACCTGTGTAACCAGTCGCCGACAAAATCAGCTGCTCCCCATCATAAATAAGTTCTTCAAAATGCATGGGTTTAATGACAGAAGCGGAAGGAAAGAGATGGCTCACCATGCTAGGTGCTTGAGGACCTTGAATGGCTAAAATTCCGTCATTGTAACGAGGGGTAATCTCAACTCGTAATTTTTGGGCATGATCTTCGAGAAATTTTAAATCTTTATCCCGATTAGACGCATTTACGATCACGAAAAATTGGGTAGGGCTTTGGCGATAAACAATCAAATCATCCACACTACCACCCTCCGCGTTTATCCAGACAGTGTAGGTAGCTGATCCATTCATTTTTCCACTAATGATATTAGTAGAAAGACTTTCTAATAATTGCTCGGCATCCGCTCCTTCCACATCGATTCTTCCCATGTGTGAAAGATCAAAAATACCCACAGTGTTTCTAACGGCTAGATGTTCTGCCAAGATTCCTTGGTAGGATACAGGCATCTCCCACCCACTAAATTCCACCATTTTTGCACCTAAAGCATGGTGCTGACTATTTAGAGCTGTTTTTTGCATTGATCAACCTTAAGCTACCCCATAAAGCGGGCTGTTGATCGATTTGATATTCATCTGAAAGCACGGAAAAATGCTGAGATGGCCTTTTAGGGCGGTTAATCCGATAAGTGAAACCAAGCCGATCAAACTGTTCTGGATCATACCCATATAAACATTGTCGGGGAATAAAAATATAGATGGTGTAGTCTTTAGATGTAAAATCAGCCTTCATTTTCAATTCATTAGAGTCACATAATTCATGTGCATCTTCTGTTCGAAAACGGGTGATTTCTCCACAAGAGACTTCGTCGACACTTTTGGGCAAAAAGAAAAAATGATGGCAGAAACGGGTGTTAAAACCCGCATTTTTCATATCGCGTGTATCTAAGAAAAGCTCGATACTATCGCCATGTTGAATATTGGGATAATCAGCCTCGGTAAAAGGCTCTTGTACAACAACCGTACAAGCCATTCCATCCGGATGCCAACCTAAAGCAACTTTGGCAAAGGTATCTTCCGTGGATAAGCTTGATGTATCAGGCAGAAAAAACTTCTCTGGAATAGGCTTGGAGAGAAAGGGGTGCTTTCTCTCCATTTCACATCGGTAGCAGTCTACCTGGATCTGAAAAAAATTAAGGGGGCTTACAGGAATAAAGTCATCCATTTTCCCTCCTTATTTTGTTTCCTCAGGCGCAACTTCTTCATAAGAACGTGTCAGATAATCTAACGAAATCGCTTGTTTATCTGAAATTTCTTTTAACACACGCTCCATTAATTTTTGTTGTGCATCATCTGATAGTAACCGATGCGCCATACTCATTTGCTCTTCAAGCTGAAGGTTTTCTTCTCGTACTCCTTTTTTCAGCACCGTGAAGAAATGCACATCTCCATTCGGAAGCGGAAGGATCGGAGACCACTCCCCTTCATTCATTTTGTGCGCTTTTTCTTTCGCAACAAGAGTAGAATCCTGATTATGACCGATTGAGTAAGGTTCTTTTACAAGTTTCCATTGGTCTTTCAGATCTCCGTTCTGAGAGGATGCCTCGGCAATCAATTCAACACTCTTTTCAGGAGATTTTTGAAGCGCCTGTCTAGCTTCTCGGCTATAGGCATAAAAACGTAAAGGAGCACTCAATTCAGGTGTTAAGGTTTGAATCAACTGGCTGCTGTCCTGGGGCTTATTCTTTTGGTAATCCGCATTAATGGCTGTTAACAAAGGTGTAAAATAGGACTCTGCAACTTTTCCTTGAACCACTTGGAAGTCTTTCCAGGTTTTATCTTCATTCTGAAATTCTTCCTCTCTGTCAGTGCGAATTTTGGTGTAATAATTTTCCAAAGTCTTGTTAAGCAGATCATCTAAAACCCCCTGTTGATTCGCCTCCTGGAAAGTCATGACAGTTTCAGTCGGCGCTTTTTGCAACACTTCGATTCTGTAATAATTGTTTCCATTCACTGTAAAGTGTTTTAACGTTTCCACAGCTTCGATTTCTTGAGAAGCACTCGCACTCTGCCCTTTTAGAGGAGCTTTGTCTAATAAGCTCATCAATTCTTGAGAATCTTTAAGGCCTTTAATCAGGCTTGATCCCCCTTTTTTGCGTAAACCTAAGACAATTTCTTTCGATTTTGCTTCATCTAAAGCTTTTGACAACTTAGCTGGATTTTCTTCAAGCATCTGACCACGTGCATAAGCATCAACTTTTGTACGCATTTTTTGATCGAGCCCATCCAATACAGCAAAACGGGAGTCTTGAGTCTCAGCCTTATGAGAGGCTAGCTCAGGAAATTGTTTTGCAAGCTTTGCCCAATTTGCATCTTGCACTTCCCAATGCCATGTTTCTTTAATGCTAAACAGCGATTGTAAGGCTTTTTTGTCTACTTCAGCTACCTCAAGCGTATACTTTTTCTCTACGAGCTCTGGTGTAAGTTTCGCCACCTGATCGACAGAACGCAGTTGTGTAGGCAAGTTTAGCAGATCTTTTGCTGATACACCTCTTTTTGCAATCGCATCGAGGTAAATCTCAAATTTTTGCAAAGAACGCCAATCAGAGAAACGCAAAGCAGATGGCAAACGGTACACATCCCCTGCAATTGTTTCGTTTCCAAATTGTTGGATTTGACCAATTGTTAAAGGATCAATGAAAACCGAATTGCCCATATCATGGAAAAGACGTCTAAAAAGCAACACCTGTCTCCAGATTTGGACAGCTTTTGTTTGATCCATTCCCATACGACGCAATTGCTCATTAAAATACTCGCGACTACTTGCTAAGCCGAGATAAGGACTAGCCTGGTTTTCTTGGAAACTTTTTTCGCTGTGACGAATTAGATCCGCCAATGCTTCCCCTTTTGTGACCACATAACCTTTTTGCTCAGCAATTTTGGCTGAATTGGCAATAAATTGGGCTACTAAATGGACAAAGCGAGAACCAAACCAATCTTCAATTGTGTGATAACCAAACAAAGAAAGATCCATCCGTTCTAAATTAGGGTCAGGTGATATCCAGTCATACTGTCTTTCTTGATAGCGTAAAACATTGCTTATCAATGCAGGAGGTAGCTGACGCTCACCCAAGAAAAGTTGAACTCTTGACGCAAGGGTTTGAGGATCAACAGCTTTGTCAGAAAAGCGTAGGGTATCAAAATTGGTTTTCATCCCTGGAGCCAAATAGTTCCAAACAGATTCAACACCGACAAACTTCGCTTGCGGATGCGTGTAGAGAGAAAAACGTTTTTCTTTTTCGAGCTTTTTTTGAAGCTCCTCTTTCAAGTCATTCTGATAATGCAGAATTAAAATTTCTGCTAATCCTGTTTGAAGAAAATCTTTTTTTATGACCCCATCATTCAAAAAATTAGGACCCCACATACCCCCAAATGAAAGCTTGTCTTCAGAATCTGTCGAAATAAAATGGACAATATTTTGAACATCAGTTCGACTTACTTTTGAACCATCTACCGTATAAAATGCTGTTTCATCTGTTCCACCGGAAGAAAGGATCTCGTTGTAAGTACCAAAAAAAGAGAATGTTATAACAATAACAAACGTGATTACGATATAAAGATATCGTTCATAAGTACGAAAAAAATGGAGCATAAGGTTCAAGTCCTCGCTTACAAATTGGCTCACTCTTAATAAAGAGGAAATCGTAGCAAAATCGGAGGATAACCACAAACTTTTTTCTAGGGGAGCTTACTGTTAAGATTAAAAAAACATAAAATATTAGCATCTACCCACATTAAATTATCTATTTGGTATAATAATAGTATTAATAGAAACTATTAATAGAGAGTTTATTATATGGTCTCTCCTATTCATAGATTATCCCAAATTGCTTCTTCTCTCGGAAGTATTTCTATTTCAAAAAAGCTTAAATTAGGTAGCCACTCTGTTTCACTCGGTTTTTTAGGTAAAGACAAAAAAACTGACGTTAAAGTCCCTAGTGAAACAGTAGAAAAAACATACAAAAAACATGTTGCTTCAAATGCCACTTCCAAAGAAGAGGTGAACAAAACAAAGACAAGAGCCTTTGTTTTTTTCAAAAATCTCATCGGAAAATCTTCCGAAACAAAGCAGTCTGCTTCAACTATTCAAAAGAAAACTCCCCTCTCCTCTGAAACGGAAAAAAATATCTTAGATATTTCTTTCTCTGAAGATCCCCAAAACCCCGAGAAATTAGTCAAAACATTACTTCCTTTGATGGGGAAAAATAGCCCTTTACCTCTCACTTTTCTCCAATCACTTCCTATCGATCGACGGGATACCTTAATCGACACCTTTTTTAAATCAAAATCCTCTGAAAAAAAATTAAACGCTTATCTTCTGGAATTTGTAAAAACCAATCCCAAAGAAGTCTTGCTTTTGCTTAATGCTTCTCACTCCCCTGAATTGCAAAAATTGATGGGACCTTTAATAGACGAACCCAATAAAACGGTTAGCCAAGAACTCATCAAAATCTGTCAAAACGAGAAAAGCATCCCCGAACATACCAACCTTCTATTCAATATCCCCAAGGAAAAGCTAGACGCTTTTTTTACCTCTCTTTGGGTTGAGGATAATACCAAAGCCTTTAAAGCATTGAGCAAACTGAATACGCATCCTCAAATTCCTGCAGAGGCCGAAAATGAAATACACGCTTTCTTAGAAAGTATCGCCCATGATCTGCTAGTCCAAGTTGTCATTGAGGACGCAATCTTAGAATCTTATGAGAAAAAAGACTCTGCTACAGCCAGTGCACTCCTGGCTATTGCACCTCCCTCGGTGCATGAAAATTTAAAAGGTCAAATACCCAAGCGTTTTCTTCAAGAAGTAAAAGCACATCAAGAAGCTGTTGAAGCAAGTAAACAAGAATATAGAAAGTGAGGAATTTGATATGCCAGATCCAATCAAAGGTTTCGCGCAAGTTGCCTATGCTTTAAACAAAGCTGCTGATTACGTTAAACAATCAACGACTGCTTTAGGGCATCAAATTTCAAATGTCCTCGGACAAAAAACAGTGCCAGTAGAAAAGAAAATTCAAGATCAAACACCCAAGATGGAAACCCAAGCCCCTACAAGGAAAGTTCGTTTTGCGGTTTCAGAACCAACGAAAGAGACTTTAGAAAATCAAACAGTCAAAAAAACCATGACGGCTTTTCAATCATTTTTTTCCCAAATCAAACAACATTTTGAATCGTCATATGAACTCATCAAAACAAAAGATGAACTTAAGCAAGAGGTCACACAGATTTTAAATGAGAACCAGTCGAAACCGTTCAATGAACTCACCGCTCATGAACAGGGTATCATCAAACTATATATCTCCTCTGCCGATAAGAGCATTCTTGACACCCTGCGTACATTAGCGGATGAAAAAAATCCCAAAACACTTGATTTGCTTCTCTCCCTTCCTCCTGAATATCAATCGAAGTTTTTTGCAAAATTATCTCCAGATACGGGCGTTAAAATGCGCGATTTTTTAATCCAACAAACGAAATCCTCTCGTCAAGATGACGTATTTCAACTGCTTAATAGTACTCCACTACCTTTTTATAAAAGTGTTTTAAATAGCTTGCTAACGCCTAATTATACCGAAAAAATGACCAATCCAACGACAAGTCAAAGAGACCTTGTTAGTCACACAATTCGAGATTCCATTATTAATCTCTGTCATGCGGATACCGAGAGCTTAGTGAAAAATCAAAATTTGTTATTAAACGTTCCTGCCAATCACTTGACCTCGATGTTAAAAGAAGTATGGGAAGAAAATCCAGAAGCAGCTTTACATACAGTCCAAGTGTTAAGCTCTAGAATCGATGAGTCTCCTGAAACTGCCAAAGGGATTTCTCAGTTTGTTCAAAATCTAAATGAAAAACAACAAAATACACTTTTTGAAATGACTTTAGAGCATCCTCCAAGAGGGATTAGCCAAATTCTTTTAGCCCTTCCATCCTCTGTTAGTGTTTCCATGGCTGAAATGATGATTAACAGTGGAGCCCTCTCAGATAACGATTTAGCTGACATCGCCAGTCACCTGATAACAAATGAAGTTAAAACGCTAGATTCTCTTCAAACATTTCTCGTTAAAGATAATGTTGCAATGAAATTTGTCAGCATGCTCCAGCGCAAAGAAAACGAAAAATCTTTAAACTACATTTGGGGACATATTCCTAATAATTTTGAACTCACTCATTCTAATCTAGAAACCAAAGAAATTATAGTCCCCAACCCTGAAAACTTTTTAAATATCCATCAAACAATTTTAAAGGATATCACCCATCATCTAGAAACTAACCCTCCAACACCTGCGATGAAAAAGGTCTACCAACACTTACAGAATGAAATAGATAGAAGATTTCCTTCTGCAAACCATGAAAATGGAAAAATAGCTGTCCTGGGCCTATATTTAATTAAAATGCAAAATGCGATGCTCGTCAATCCTCAGCAATTTGACGACAGTTTTGTATTAATTGATAAGCAAGCCCCCAACGCCATTGAAATCGCTAAAATTTTAACCAAATTTGCTCTCGGAGAAAAATTTGAAGCTTCTTCCAATTATGCCTTCATGAACCCTTTCTTTGAAGACACCACACAGCTAAGAAATCAGATGTTTCAAGGACTTACACAGTAAATGTCTTGATTTGCGACAAAGTTCGGAGAATGCTATAGTGCGTAGCTTATTCTTCTTTCGAACGGAAAATGATGCAAAAGTTACTCGTCATCCTACTTTTTTTATTACACTCATCTGCCCAGGCGAATCCGTATACGCTTTTGGGTGCATGCGAATTTGTTCTAGATTCTCAAAGAATTCAAGAAGAAGGAAAGTTTGCCATTGAAGAGCTTCAGGGCCACTATTATGCAGAGCTTCCTGAAGATGCCTTTACGCCTTATTATCCCGTCATTTGTGAAGATGATGTATTAAATATCACACTTTACCATCCCTCTCGCCGCGATCTCATGGCGGCTGTGCAACTGATTAACGCTCGTACAGGTGGATTTCGAGTTGTAAATGGCAAAATTACTTTACCGGAATTAAATGCTGTGGATGTGCGAGGTTTGACGCTTCCACAAGCTCGTCAGGAAATTAAAGCCCGCTTTAATGAACAAATCAAAGACATTGAGATTTACCTTTCGTTCAAGGCAAAGGAATCCAATAAGATCATCATCACCGGATTAGTATCCCCCCCTCCGATTGCAGCTGATGGCCAGCTGAGATTATATGAAGTTCTAACAAAAGCCTTTATTCTTCCCACGGCAAATTTATTTGCAAGCTACGTTTTAAGAGATAATCTCCCTCTTAAGTTAGATTTATCCCGCCTTCTAAAAATGGGAGACATGAACCAAAATATTGTCATGAAAGGCGGCGATAAAATTTTTATTGCGAGTCCGACAGATCATGTTGCTATGGTACTTGGAGATGTCCATGCACCTAAACGTATTCCTTTGCTCTCGGGATCCATTTCATTAAAAGAAGCCCTTGCGCTTGCACGCGGCATTCGATTCACGGGGAATAAGAATCACATCCAGGTGATTAGAGGAAATATTTCTTGCCCTAGAATTTACACGTTTACCTGGGATTTTGTGGTCCACGAACCTAATAAAAACTTACTGCTCATCCCCGGAGATGTAGTTTTTGTTTCTCGCAAAGCCATTACTGAATGGGCGTTATTTATGCGTGAATTGGAAGGGACCATCCGCCTAATTCCAGCCGTTGAACTGATTAACCAAATATCGAAATAAGGCCTTTGGGCGAGTTGAGTTTTAAGCAAAAACGTGAAATGATGTGAGAAAGTAACGGAGAGTACAGTCATGAAAATAGCATTGGTTGGCTATGGGAAAATGGGAAAAATGCTTGAGAAGCTTGCGATACAGAAGGAACATCAAATCGTTTCTCGCGTTTCTTCTGAAAACTGCGAAGGCTGGAAAAGTATTCACAAAGCAGATGTGTGCATTGAATTTTCAAAACCCGATGCTGTCCTCGAAAACCTTGAAAAAATTTGCAATCATGGAATTCCTACTGTGATTGGGACAACGGGGTGGTATGATCAATTTGATCAATTGAAAAGCTTGGTTGATAAGTATCAAGTGGGGGTTCTTTATAGTCCCAACTTTTCCTTAGGTATTCAACTTTTTTTAAAAATGATGCGCTATGCAGCCCAACTAATGGCCCCTTTTCCTGAATATTCGGCCGCAGGCATTGAATACCATCATAGCCAAAAATTAGATAGCCCTTCTGGGACTGCTCAAAAGCTTGCTCAAGTACTAAATGAGGAACTGAAATCTACCCCTCCTCTCACCTTTTCTAGTGTGCGATGTGGGACATTTCCAGGAACACATACCATCCTTTTTGACACATTTGCGGACACCATCTCCTTCACGCATGAAGCCCGAAATCGAGAAGGATTTGCAGCAGGAGCTATTCGAGCGGCAGAATGGGTCGTGGATAAAAAAGGAATTTTCACTTTCGAACAATGCCTCAATCTAGAGAGATTTTCATGACTTTAAAAGGAACGATCACAGCGCTTATCACCCCTTTTACTGCGCAATACGATTTGGATGAGCAAGGATTATCCAAAAATATCCAATTTCAAATCGCATCTGGCGTCAATGGGATTCTTGTTTTAGGAACAACAGGAGAATCTCCCACGTTATCTCCTGAAGAACAAACACAAATTATCAAAATTGCCGTACGGGAAACGCAAAACAAAATTCCTGTTATGGTAGGAGTGGGTTGTAATAGCACCCATCAAACAATCGAAAAAGCCAAAAAAGCACAGGATTTGGGCGCGGATTCTCTTTTAGTTGTCACTCCCTACTACAATAAACCATCGCAAGAAGGCATTTTTAAGCACTTTGAAGCTTTGTCACAGCAAGTTTCATTACCCATTTATGTTTATAATATTCCTGGCCGAGCAGGCGTTAATATTGAAATCGCAACCCTACAAAGAATTGCAACTCTACCTCATGTTGCCGGGATTAAAGATGCAACTGGAAATTTGCTGCAAACCAGCGATACCATGCATCAGATCAGTCGTATCAATCCCAATTTCACCGTTTTTTGCGGAGATGATGCCTTAACTCTCCCCATGATTTCTTTAGGTGCGCAGGGAATCATTTCGGTGGTTAGCAATCTAGTTCCCACACAAGTGAGCCACCTCGTTAACTACGCTTTGGAAGGACAATTTGATTTAGCACAAAAAAGTCATTATGAACTTCTCTCCCTATTTAAAATGGCTTTTGTTGAAGTCAATCCCGCTCCAATTAAAACGGCCATGCAAATGTGTGGAAAACCCGCCGGGAGCTGTCGACTTCCTCTTTGCGATCTTTTACCTGAAAATAAAGCCAAGCTCCTTCAATTGTTACAAGAAATGCGCTTAATCAAACATTAGGACCACTATGGAAAAAATCCCTGTTGGAATTTTAGGTGCTACTGGCATGGTAGGACAAAATTATTTGCGCTTATTGGAGAATCATCCCTGGTTTGAAGTTACATTTCTGTGTGCATCCCCACACTCCGCGGGGAAAACCTATGAAGCTGCTGTTGAACGCAGATGGCACATGCCCACACCTATTCCTAAAAGAGAAAGTCAGCTATATGTGTATTCTATTGATCAAATTTCTAAAGCTTTAGAGAAATGTCAGTTTGTTTTTTCGGCTATCGATACCGATGTAGCCAAAGAATATGAAGAGCAATATGCCGCTGCAGGTCTCCCTGTTGTATCCAATGCAGGCTACCATCGACAAACTCCCGACGTGCCGGTATTGATTCCTGAGATTAATGCCTCTCACCTCTCGATTCTCCCTTCCCAACAACAAAAACGGGGATGGGAAAAAGGGTTTATTGTCACCAAACCCAATTGCTCAATTCAAAGCTACATGATCCCCTTGGCAGCTTTACACGAAAAATTTCAGCTAAAAAAAATCTTAGTGACCACCATGCAAGCAGTGAGTGGGGCTGGCTATCCAGGGGTTCCTTCGTGGGATATTTATGAAAATGTTGTCCCCTACATTGCTAAAGAAGAGGAAAAAACAGAAAATGAACCTCTTAAAATATTTGGAAGCATTGTGGATAATGAAATTATTCCCACGCCTGATGTCCGCATTTCAGCCCATTGCAATCGTGTTCCTGTCTTGGATGGGCATCTCGCTTGCGTCTCGGTGGAATTTGCCACCCCTCCATCGCGAGAAGAAATCCTCTCCATTTGGAATGCCTATACACCCATAACACAAACACTAGAACTTCCTTCAGCCCCAGAAAAAACAATCCTCTACCGAGAGGAGTTAAACCGCCCGCAACCCCGCCTAGACCGAGATGCCGGGAAAGGAATGGCCATCACAGTCGGACGCCTACGCCCATGCAATCTATTAGACTTCCGTTTTGTCGCGCTTTCTCACAATACCTTAAGAGGAGCTGCTGGAGGAGGAATTCTGAATGCTGAACTACTTTTTACCCAAAGATATCTCACATGACAAAACGTAACCCCCATTTCAGCGCGCTAAAACCTACCTACCTTTTTCCAGAAATCAACCAACGGAAGTTGCAGTACCTGGCACAACATCCAACTGCCAAATTAATCAGTCTTGGCATTGGAGATACAACCGAGCCCATTCCCTCTACCATTACACATGGCTTAGTGGATGGAGCGGCTCGTCTAGGGACCAAGGAAGGATATACAGGCTATGGGCAAGAACAAGGGCAAAGTTTATTAAGAGAAAAAATCGCAGAGAACATCTACCACAATCGAGTCTCTCCGCAGGAAGTTTTTATTTCAGATGGAGCCAAATGTGATATTGGACGTTTGCAAGCTCTTTTTGGAGGAGATGTTTCCATTGCGGTTCAAGACCCCGCCTACCCAGTCTATGTAGATGGAAGCCTTATGCATGGTGTAAAACAGATTCACTATATGCCATGTACACCAGAGAATCATTTTTTTCCCACATTGAAAACCACGCCACCCGTCAACTTGATTTATTTTTGCTCACCCAATAATCCAACGGGTGCCGTTGCAACGCACGATCAGCTAAAAAAACTCGTGCAATTTGCAAAAATCCATCAATCGATCATTATCTTTGATTCTGCCTATGCACATTACATTCAAGATCCGACTCTTCCCCGCTCAATTTACGAAATTGAAGGCGCTCACGAAGTCGCGATTGAAATGGGATCTTTCTCCAAAATTGCAGGATTTACAGGAGTTCGATTAGGCTGGACGGTTGTTCCAGAAAAACTGTTATTTGAGGATGGCACACCTGTAATTAGGGACTGGACGCGTCTCTTCACGACCATTTTTAATGGTGCTTCCAATATTGCCCAACAGGGAGGAATCGCGGCATTATCCACGCAAGGTTTTGATGAAATGCAACAATTAACCCAATTCTACCTTGAAAATGCCCGTCTAATTGTAGAAGGCCTCAAACATTTTCCCCTTGAAATTTATGGGGGAACAAATGCTCCTTATGTGTGGATTCGCTTTCCAGGTCAAAAGTCATGGGATGTTTTTCAAATGTTGCTTGAGAATGTCCAAATTGTGACAACTCCAGGATCTGGTTTTGGACCAGCCGGAGAAGGGTTTGTACGTCTGAGCGCTTTTGGTCATCGCGAAAATGTGTTAGAAGCTATTCAACGTTTACAAAAACTCTTTTGAATGAACATATATGTATTCAATCCTTCATTCACTCATTGCAAATAACAATTTTGGATTTAAATGAATCATCGTTGTAATAGCGAGGATTGTTATAAATCGTTTTGCATCCGGGACATGTCGTCAAGGCATCGACAAGAGAGGAAGACTCCCATGCATCAATGCATGCAGGACAAATCAACCAGTTTTCATCTCCAATATCAGCGACAGGCTCTATGGAAGGATGTGGAAACTCTTTGTCCATTAACATTCTGTATCTGGCAAAATTTTCGACATATGGAACATCCCCCTCAACAAGCTGTCCATAATAATAAGGATCATTTATCCATTCTGGAAATGCCCATAAGGTAAAATAATCTTTTCGAAGATATGTCTCTAAACAAGCATACATCCAATATTTTGACATTCTTCCATCGATCACCTCAAATAGCGGGGAAGGGTACCAAAAAGGATAATCGCGACCATGATATTCACAAATAAAATACCAAATGTAACCTTGTTCGATGACCATGGCGTAAACAACATATATTTTACCGATGGTTAAATGAAATTCGGCCTCTTTGGAAAATCCTGTCAACTTTCCGATCAAGTTTTCGGGAAGATTTAGTCCTTTATTCGTCAAACATCTTATAAGCATTATATCCCTTTCATTTAAAGATCATACAAGCAACTCTTTCTCCTGATTCGCAAGAGCCTCTCCAGAAGAGGAACTCTTAGACATTCATAGATTTGAGAATGGTGGTTGTTGAGAATAAGAAACGATGCTTTACATTCGTAAATGAGGGATTACAAAAGTGTTGTTTTTTTTACCTTTATTTTCCCTCATCTTGCAGATTTAGACGATTGTCTTTTTTTCAGCAATAAATTGAATGCATGTTGATTCCGAAGTGGGGTCATCAATTCGGTATATACATTTTTTTATCTCGTACCCAGCTTGAGTTAAAAGAGGCCTTACCATACGTCTATCGTGAAGAAACCAAGCTCCCATTTCTTTCAACATGTTCATTACTGGAACTTCTTCAGATTTTGTAGTATCACGGAAAAGGCTTCCAACAAAAAAACCATTATCTTTGATAAAGGTATCATGAATTTTTGTCCAGGTTGCGTGGAATTTGGAGGGATTGATGTAAGGAAGAACATCTGCTGCAATAACAAGATCTGCGGGCTCGGAAGGAACGAAGGCTGCCACTTCTGCTTCAATGATGCGCAATTGACCCGATTTAACTTCCTTGCTATTTTGCAATTCAAGAGCCTTTAATGCAGATCTCGAATAGTCAACCGCAATAACTCTCCATCCTTTCTGTAACAAATAATTGGTTGCACCCCCTTTACCACACCCAAGATCAATCGCTAACTTACCTTGACCAGATGTGCTATCGATAAATTCTTGTGCAACAGGTAAAATTTGTGGCTCGTGACCCTGTGCAAAAGCACCCCAGAATTCCTTTCGATTGCTTGGCATCCCAGGAACACGAGAATCTTTTTCCCCTCGCCATCGAACTGCTAAAGCATCTATAGAAGCCCATATGATATTCATATCCCGGGCAGTTTCGTCGTTCATCTCAACGATTGGTTTTTCATCATTTGGCTCTAGAACTATTTGACGAAATAGACTTATAGCTTCTGGATTATTTGGAACAAAATGGATATTCATGATATTTCCTTTAAATCTAATTATGTATCTATGTTGTATTTTGCAATACAATTTAAGATGATTATTTAAAATTTACTAATTGATGCTGAACCGATGATACAAGGATAATGACTGTCATAATTGTTGCAAGTCGTTTTTTTGTGGCGACATCGAAGATGAGTAAAAAATCGACTAAATTCATCCGAGGAATCTCATTTCAAAGGAGATTTGCCCCCCCCTAATTGCAAAGAGTTCAAATGTTACAAAGAAAACGAACATTACGAGGAAAAATTTTTTATTGGGGCAACCAGGAATAATGTTCAAGTGAATTTATAACGAATAAAATCATTTATGATTAATCATACGAGCAACTCTTTCTCCTGATTCACAAGCAGCTTCCATTGTTCCTGGTGCTTCTATTAAAATGGAAGCATGCTCGCCAACAAAATAGAGCCTTTCGTTAATTGGAGCAAAAAGCTTTTTAACTTGCTCTCCAAGCTCCTCGTTAATGGCAGTCAATGTCTTTTCTTGACCCGGGCCAATGCAGGAATAAGAACCTTTTGCAAAAGGGTCGTTTGGCCAACTATAACCAACCGGAGCCTCATAAGTGATAAACACGTGATCTGTTGCAAGCACTGGGGAAATAAAAGAAGGGCATATATCCCCAAAAACAGTTTTGAGCATGGACCAATCTTGTTTATAAGTATCTTGGATCGTATCTGTGGAAAATTGACTTGCTTCGCCCATGTAATGTAGCGTTAAAATATTGCAATTCACATCAAAATGACATCCCACCTGCCCATTGTTAAATCGGATTCTCTTTGAAAATGCTTTGGAAAAAGGAATCATGATTTTTGCGTTTGTGCCATACTGCACATTTTTTATGTCCTCAAGCCTTTTTGATGGAAGAACATTTTCTTCAAAATCAATGTCTTCATAAACAGAACAGGGAATGGCTAATACAAGGATATCCGCAGTTATCTGTTGACCATTTTGAAATGTAAGAACAAATGTATCATTTACTTCTTTTGAAACCTGTTTGAGTACTTGATTCAGATGAAGTTTTCCTACAAGCATTTGAGCCAGTTTTTCCGGTAGTAAGGCATTTCCTCCTTTAATGCTCAAAAGATTAGTAAAATCATCTTCTTCTCCATTTTCTTTCTTACTAGCTGACACTATACCAAGAAGCATATCATACAATGTTTCCGTATAAAGAGGCGAAAGTTGTTCAATAGGAGCACCTTCATAGCTGGCTAACCTTACCGCCAAAACCTTATAAAGAGGATCTTCTTCATCCAGAATTCCATTTAATACCTCACGCATATTCTTAGATGTTTGGGAAAGATCGTCTAGTTGAGTTTTGAGATTCTCTGGATTAAATGATTTGCTTAAAAGTTGGTATACGGGAATCAGCTCTTTTCCATTAAAATAGGAATGGTTACGGTTAGCTTTATTTTTGACCAGCTCGAGGCCTAATTCTTCAATTAAACAAAGGATATTGGAGGATTCGCCATCATCGATGATGCTTTGACCTCCTAATTCAGCAATTTTATCGCCTATTTTTACAGTGAGGATCCTTCCACCAACTCGATCGCGCGCTTCATATACATCTACATCCATGCCCTTCTGCTGTAGTCGATAGGCCGCTGTCAATCCGGCTAGCCCTGCTCCGATAACAGCAACCTTTGGTTTACTTTCTGCAAAAATAGAGGTCGTTGTAAAAGTGATGGCCATTAAGCAAAGTATCCTTGAAAAAAACATCAGAACTTCCTTCAATCTATTATGATAGGCAAGAAATTATCCAGTTGTATCAAAGGATTTGATTGTTCTCAAGCGCTATACATCGTGCTATCAGGGTTTATTCACAGATTCCGACTTTTGCATTGATCTACTCGTCAAAAATTTGTCGGTCAACTGCGAAAGCTCCAATACAATATCTTCAAATGGAATTTGTTTCTTACCCATAGAAGAAAGAAAGTTATTCCATCTTTATAGCACTTTTTGGCGTCATAAAAATACCATAGAATAACGTCACCGACGTAAAGATCCCATCAATTGCTCCCTGAATTTCCCTCGCTAGACAAAAATCGTGTCAGTCCTACCATAAGACATACAACAGCAACTTGGCGCAGATATCAATACTCTTCGTGCTTGGCTTGGACATGTCTCTATTAATACAACGCATATCTATGTTGAGGTGGATCTTGAGATGAAGGCCAAGATATTGGCATGCCGTGAAGTAAAAAAACAAAAAAGCATAGGCGCGACGATAAAAACTTGATGGATTTCTTGGACTCTTTATGAAAGCCTCTCATAATTAAAGCAAAACAAGAAAACTGAATAAGTAATTTAAAAGGATGAATAGGATTTAGAGGCTGAGTTACTAAATCTATCTTCAGCAAGTGATTTAAGCCCGTTAAAATTTTTTTCGGCAAGCTGGCAAATTTCTGTCACTTTCGTGTCGTTGTCAATACTAGGAGAAGAAATAATGGCATTCGTCCTTAACAATAAGTGATCAAAAAGTTCTGGATCTGAGAAAAGAAGCGGCTCTGCCTGCCCTAAAAGAGCGCAGATTGCATGCACCTTGTGCGTGTTACTATTGAGAGCAATAAACGGCGTATTCAAACAAAAAGCTGCAATCGAATGATGGAATCGACCTGAGACAAGAAAAGTTGCTTGATTGATTGTATCTAGCCATTCTTCCATTGAAGAGGCTTTAATGAGTTCCCAGGGAGCTTCGCAATGCGTTTTTAGAAAACTGACAAATGATTGATCATCTTTTGATGGAAATGCTGCTGCACCGATCAAAACTTTAATCTCAAATCCTGTTGCAGCTATAGTTTCAAGATAGCGACATAATTTTTCTGCCCCAGTTTCAGAGAAAGCAGCCGAACCTGCAATAACAAGTGTTTTTTCCTTAATTCGTTTTTTGGTTCGGTAATGATCTCTAATATATAAAGGTAAGCAATCAAAACTTAAAGTAGATGCAATATTGATTTTTCTCATCTCATCTTGACTAACAGGTTCTCGAATAGCAATAAAGTCGAGTTCGGCATATATAGTTCTATAAATTGCTTGCGCTTGCTCTAATTCTCGCTCAGCCCTCTCCTTTTCAATTTCAAAATTTTCCAAAAAACAAGCAGATAGACCTGGATCGTCCTTGGGATAAGCGGAATGGTTGATGATCTCTACGTGCTTTTCAAAAAACTTTTTAGAAATATGAGCTAAATAAAGAAGAGCTTTAGGGCCAGACCGTAAATCATGAATAGTCCCTTCTCCTGTAATCACCACAGCAACAGCATTTTGAATTGCTTCAATGGTCTCCCTGTTTTCTTCACAGAATTGATCAAATTTCTGGAGATCGTTGAATTCTTCGAACTGGGGAACTTGTTTTAGAGCATAGGTTACATTGATAGGAACAGCTTGTATGTCGAATCCCAATTCCTGAATTCCTTCTTTTAAAGCTGTACTTGTTCCTGTGCATCCCCAATGATACCAAGCAGAAGTGTCATTGAAGAGAACTACTTTTTGATTTGCATAAACCGAAGTAAAAGCAGTAATGCTTAGAAGAAAAAGAACTCGGAAAATAGACAAATGAACCTCTTAAGTGAAAAAATAGTCTAATGCCTAATCTAGGAACGCCATTTTACGAGTAATCTTAATCGTAAAATGGCATCTGCTTAAGAAAAAATAAAGGCACGTTGAATGGATGGATCCTTTTCGGAAATGAATGCACAGCAGTCTCTTAGATCATCAATTGTTTCATTCGTGACACTAATGATGGCACGTTGGTAATGGCCGAGTAGCATTCTGGCATCCCCACTCTTGGCTGATGCATGACTCACCACAAAAATCCAATCGTAGTCCAGTAAAAGAGGTTCCAAATATTGATTAAATCGCAAAGATGTCAAGAGCTCTGCCTCATAACGGGAGCTCGCACCTGCCGGTATAGCATCAAAAAATGGACACTTGACAATTGTTGGGGCTTTTTTCCCAGTTTCAAGATAAGGAATTAAACCCGCGTCACTAGTTAAGCTTTCTGGCATTTGCGTTAAAGGAAGAATTAAGATCTTAAAGCCTGTCTTTGCAAGCAAACTCGCTAAACTGCGGCAATATTCTGCTCCATTTCCTTCAATGAATAGCGTCACTTTCTCTTTATCTAGAAGCTCTTTATCAGGGTGGATAAAAGCTGCTGCTTTTCGCAGTGTACTTAAGTCTTGCTCATTCAATGGATGATTTCCACGATCCTGAAAAGTCGGAGACAAACGCCCTAACACTTCAAAACCTGAGGCAGTAAGATTCTCCTCGCTTGCCTGAATTCCGCGGAGAATTGTTTCAACAACAACTTGACCTGCAACAAGGAAAACCCCAAGAAAAGCTCCAAGAAAGGTCATCAACAATAATCTAGGTGGTCGTGGATGAAGAGGAGGCTCGGCCAAATCCAGAGGTGCCGATTGAATAATTTCCAAATTGCTCGCCGTATTTTTGGTTTCCACTAAACGTGTTAACTCTTCAACCATAGCTTGGTTAGATGCCATTTGTAAATTTACAAGCTTTTCCGCAATCCAACGAGAAGGTAACTGTTTCAACTGACCTTGTAAATCCTTCAATTGCTGCTGCACAGCATCATTTTCTTCGTGCAAATTATCCAAACGACTTTGAATAAAATCTCCTAGATTTGTTTCCAGAACGGAGATTTTTTGTTGGCTTAACTCCAAAATCACATTTTGTAAGGCCAAAATCTTGCTTGTGAGAAGCTCGATTTGCAAACGGGTGAGCTGTTGCGTTTGGTTTAAGTGGGCTTTTAAAAATTGCTTCTGAAGATCGAGTTCTTCTCTTAATCGCGTTTGCTCTTTCGCGCTTCGGTTGGCTTGGTCTTGTAAAGACAATGCCAGTGTGCTGGCCCGATCAATCATTTGACGGCTAACTGAATCTGTTAACACTGAACTTAAGGAACTGATTTCAAATGTTTCATCTTCCAACTGAGCAATGATAAAATCACGTTGCTTCAAAAGAGTTTCCGCCTGACTCATTTCCGTGCTTATCTGCACATACAATGAATTGGCTGTGGACAGACTAATTCCTTGAAACTGCTTTTGAGGTAATTGTTGCCGAGAGATTCTTTCATGCAATGTATTTTCCAAGACTTCAAAGTAGTGTGTTAACTGATTCAGATAAGCCATGTAGTTATCTTTACAACTATTGTATTCTTTCTCTCGAGAAGCACTTTCTTCTAAAGAACAGCTCTCAAAACGTTGAAAAGCTTCCTGAAGTTTACTATTCCATAGGCTCACAAAGTAATCTGGACTGTCTAATTGCTGAATTTTAATCTCTTGAATGTTATTCTCTTCTAAACGTGCCAAAATCCATTTAGCTTCATCCACACGTTTTTGGGCTAATTCATGTTCTTGAATTTGCTTTAAAAAGAGACCCCGCTGCTCTTGATCTTGATACGAAGAATTACGACGTACCACTAAGTTAAGCCCATCACATTCTTGTTTGAGATTGCGGATTTCAGATAGTATGGCATTAATCACTTGAGGATCGCTAGAACCATAGCGGTCGAGAAAAACAATATTTCCATTCTGCGCTCTTTCCAATCGCTCAATCTCTAAATTGATATCAAGTAATTTTTGTTTGTGCTTTTGGAGTGCTTCCGCGAGAAAGCGCATTCCTTCTTCTGTATTCGTAAAGCCTGTATTCACCACATCTGAGGATACCCGATCGGCAAAAACTTGCATCATGTCATGCAAGCCAGACTGCATTGTCCCTCGTCTTTTTTCCAAATAATTGATTTGCTCCTGCGAAACACGTTGATGTTCTTTTTTTAACAAATCTTGGTAAAAAGCCATCACTGTATTTAAATGCTTGCACCCCTCTTGTCGGTTTGGACAGAGATATTTGAGCTTCAAAATACTGCGGTTTTGTGTGTCTGGTTCGATATTTAATCTTGAAAACAGGTCTTTAACAACATTTCGGATCGCTCGAATTGTCAATGTATACTCTTGACCCATCAGAGGCTCAACAGCGCCCCCATCTAAGATAACTTGAAATGCTTCATTTGCAAATGGCTCACCTAAAGTACCTTCTCCCAGTAATCCAAATCGGCTTTCAGTGATCTCGTACGTATGATTTGTTAAAAATTTGAGTGTCAGGACAAGAGGAATTTCCCCTTCATATTGCAGTTTTGTCACAACAAGGTTTTCTTGTGTGTCTTTCACTGCAGGAGCTAGGCGATTGCGTAGATAGGCATATTCTGTTCGAAGGTTGTTCTTCATCCGTTTGAACAAAGGAAAGGTCCACCCTTCTTGACGCAAATCCGCTTGAATACCGTGCTCTCTAATCACATCTTGAAGCAATCGATTAGATTTCATCACCACAAGAGCTTCACTTTTGCCCGCCTCTCCTCCACTTAAAAGAGAAGAAAATACATTGCTGCCTAAGCCGGAATCTTTGGCTCCTTTCTCTTTGAATGATGCTTCTACAGCAAATTCAATCGGCCGTGTAATCGCATAACAAAAGGCTAAACATGCAAATACAAGAGCTCCATATAGGAGCTTTTTTTTGGCTTTTTTAATTGCCGCCCAGAAATCTGAAAAGGTTACTAAAAAAATCTCTTCATTCCGATCCATATGCACAAACCTTAATCTGTTGTTAGGCGATAAACGCCATAAGCTGCTTGCACTCCCTGAAAACTTGGGAGTAATTGGTTGATAAAGCGGTTCCAAGCAGTAATTGGTTTTTCTGAAACATACACGGTGTCTCCTGGCATGAGGAGTAAACTGTTGTTGGGAAGGTGAATAATGTGCTCCCAAGATAGCACGTAAATTTTGGGACAAGGGATGTTGCCTCTAATGACCTGAATGCGTCGTCGATCACCCGTATAGGGAATCCCTCTAGCAGCCACTAAAGCTTCACGTAAAGACATAAAGCCATAAGGAAGGCTCACAGCTGTCGGTAAGCCAACTTCTCCCATCAACATCACGGTAGCGTCAGAAGGACTTGCAATGAAAATTTTATCACCTCCTCTCATGACGATATTCTGGCTCATATCTCCCGTATTCATTAATTTATACATATCCACAGCCATGGGCATTCCGTTGCGCAAAACATAGCTCATGTATAAGTTGGCTTGTGGAGGAGGACTGGCTTTAGAGAGAACTTCAAATAACCGGATTTTTCCATCGACTGGTACTGCCGGGACTTTGACGAGCCCTGCCAATTCCACCTTTCTGAGTAAACGATCTTTATAACCGATGAAAACTTCTGCATCTTGGATATGTTCGCTCAAGCGTGCCTGAACTTCCATGCGAGCTTCTTCTAATGTAAGCCCTTCCACATAGACGGATTCTATATCCGGAAGCTCAAGTCGACCTTGATAAACTCTGAATCCACCCACTTTGTCATTAATGAACTGAAAAGATTCCATCAAATCTTTTCGCTTCGGATGATAAACAACGACATTTAACACGTCATCTTCCGCAATGGCATCTTGATACTCTTCCATTGCTTCAGGGGGAATACAGCCGGTCTCTATTCCTTCCATTTCTAAAATGCCAAATTTCCCTTCACGAATTTTATACGAATCCGTGACAAATTCATCTGCACCCACAATGGCATAATCGCAATATGGGCGTGAACAGCCAGTTGCAATGCAGATTAATAACGCAAAAAACATGAGAGGTTTCATCTAGAGTTCCTTTTCAAAAACGACTCAGCCAATTGCTCTTCGCGAAAGAATGGATATAATGAAAAGTTGAAGAATGGAGCTTGGCTAAAGCGCAATCCATCATATTTAACCTATTCTCTCTTAAATCTAAAGGTTTTTTGTGGATAAAGATGATTCAAAAAGAAGCTTGAAATGAGTGAAATTATTTGATTTTTCTGTTCTTAATTTTTTGAAAACGTTCGGAATCAAAACTTTCTAGAAAAATTTCGTGCGAAGAGACATGGACCTGCCCAATTTTTTTACGACCAAAACGAGACACATGTTTACATTGGGTCAAAAGAATTTCGGCCTTTCCCTGATTTTTAGCTTTGCTATAGGCTAATGCGAGTTGAAAGGCATCTTTTAAAGATTCCCTATCTGGTCGTTGTCCCTTTGCAACGCGGATCACCACATGCGCACCCGGGAAATCACGGACATGCAACCACCAATCAGATCCTTTTGCATAAGAAAAGGTTAAGCGTTCATTTTGCTTAGCCCCTTTTCCCACCCAAATTTTTAAGCCGACTTCAGACTGATATTCAAAAAAAGGAAGGGCAATTGTTTCCTTTTGTTTTTCGGCTGGGCGGTGAAGGAGCCATTTATTACGGATATTTTGTAAATCAACTTCCATCACAGCTTTTTCTGCAAGGACTAAAGCGCTTTCCCATTGCTCCAAATCAATAGAAGCTTGAATAAGTTGAGCCTGACAACGCTCAATCCCACCCTTCCTTTTTTTTGCCTGTCGAAACAGCTGAGCAATGCGTTCGGCAGGTTCTTCATGGATATCAAAAGTTAGGACGCGCAATTGCCCTGCATGAAACCAGTCCTCCACTTCTAATGAAGCCATGCCCTTTTTTATACGAAATAAGTTCGCTTGAATCAACTCACCTTCTTCTTGGAAATCTTTCCATTTTTCAAGCTGTTGCAATTCTTGGGTGTGTTTGAGCCTATATTTCTCACATTTTTTTATTTTGTCTCTAATCTCCCGATGCAGAGATTGCTTTTCTTTTTGAAAAACCGCAGCCTTCTCAAGTACAAGATAGCGGCTTTCAATTTCTTGACTGGATAAAATGGGAGCATTTGGAGCGGATGAATCCGGTGGACGAAGCGAAGGTACAATATAAACACCTGCTGAAACAGAATTCAAGCTTGCCAAGATATGATTTTGAGAATCAAGCAAGAACAGGTTAGGACGTTTAGAAAAAAACTCGCCTACCAAACGATAAAGCTGTTTTTCTTTTTGAAAGGTCACTTGCAAGATACGATCATCATTGAGTTGTTCGATCTTCATGACATAGCTGTCTTGCAAGAAAAAATAAAGTTTGCGCGACAGCTCACCATGAGTTACACGCTGTTTTTGCGACGTCAAGTGAAAGCGTAAGAAAGGCTCTTGGAAACCCAACAAAAGGGTCAAGATAGACCCTTTTGTTGTTTTAAAAACGAGGAATAGCTGTCGGGCTTCTTTTTGAATGCAATCTAAAATTTGAGCTCCCTGAAGACATTGCAACTCGACAATTAGATGCGCAATCTCTGTTCGATTAAGGGACATGTTTTTCGATTGCCTTTTGCAAAGCATGCACCTGGTCCGTTTTCTCCCATGTGAATTCAGGCTCTTCTCGACCAAAATGCCCGCCAAAAGCCGTCTTTTTATAAATGGGCCGTCGCAGATCGAGCATTTCGATCAATCCATGAGGAGTCAATGGGAAAACCGCATGAATCGCTTTTTCAAGCTGTTCACTGCTATATTTAGAGGTTCCAAAAGTTTGCACATGCAAAGCTGTGGGTTGCGACACCCCGATGGCATAGGATAATTGGACTTCGCAACGTTTGGCTAGTTTTGCTTTAACGATATTTTTCGCAATATACCGAGCCATATAGCAAGCAGAGCGATCTACTTTTGTGGGATCTTTTCCTGAGAAAGCGCCTCCACCGTGACGAGCAATACCTCCGTATGTGTCGACAATAATTTTTCGCCCTGTCAAACCTGTATCAGCTACAGGCCCGCCTAAAACAAATCGGCCCGTCGGATTGATAAAGAAAAGGGTTTTGTTATCAATAAATTTCGGCGGAACAATACGATACGCCATACGCGTCATATCTTCATAAATGGTTTGATTATCGACATCTGCCGAATGTTGCGTTGAAATCACCACATTATGTACGCGTACAGGTTGGTCATGTTCATCATATTCAACAGTCACCTGTGTCTTTCCATCCGGCCGCAGATAAGGCAATTCTTTGGAAACTCTGAGTCTGCGCAATTCCCTTACAAAAGCATGTGCAAGAGCAATGGGCAATGGCATCAGCTCTTCCGTTTCATCCGAAGCATAGCCAAACATTAAACCTTGATCTCCTGCACCCATTTCATCGGGCGTCTCTTCATGAATTCCTCGGGCAATGTCAGGAGATTGCGTGTGGAGAGAAGTTAAAATTCCACAAGAACGAAAATCAAATCCTAGGAAACTTTCATGATAGCCAATCTCTTGGATGGTTTGCCGCACAACATCCTGATAGTTAACATTGGCGGTTGTGGTAATTTCACCGGCTAACATCACCAAACCGGATGTCACAAGGGTTTCACAAGCGACCCTAGAAAGAGGGTCTTGCTCTAGACAGGCATCTAAAATAGCATCTGAAATTTGATCGGCGATTTTGTCAGGATGCCCGACAGCGACAGACTCGGAAGTGAATAAATAATTTCCCATTAAGATCCTATATGCAATGCTGGTGGCAACGAAGTTTGCTGAAAGAGAACTATAGAAAAAGAGCAGTTATTATTTCAATTGGAGAAATGCATGTTTAAGAAATTAGGACTATTAATTTTTCTTTGTTATACCCCCCTTTTAATGAGTTCAGAACCCGCCACATTTCACCAAATAGCCCAATTAAGTGATCAAACAGCGATCAAAATCCGCGGTTTTCTCTATGAAAACCCGCAAGGGGGATGGATTCTTGCTGCAGAACCCAATCTCAAGTCTTGTTGCATTGGAAATAAAATGGATAAGCAAATTTTCATCGAAAACTTTCTCGCCCTGCCTAACACAGAACAAATCGTGGAGTTAGATGGAATTTTATCTGTAGTCACATTGACCAATGGGCAACGCCAATATTTTTTAAATCAGGCAAAACAGATGAATGTTGAAAACCAATCTCAGCTAGGAATGGGTCTTTTGATGCTTTTGGGAATCGGAGGATTCAGCTGGCTGCTCCTCAGATTCTGTGCCAAATCTCTATAATGGGCAGCATCCTGAAGGGTCCTGTGTTCCCATGATTGGAATGATAATAAGATGGTTGGTAAACCACATACACATCCATTCGCAGTCAAAAAAATAGACCTCGTTTGCATCTTTTCTAAAAAATTTTAATCCGTTTTTTATCAATGTGAAATTTAGAAAGAAAAAGGCAATCTATCACGTAATTGAAAATAGCAGGTCAAAAAAAACCAGCTATAAGACAAGCTTATAGCCGGTTTAATTTACGATCCCTTTCGGAAGCGATAGCTTATGCAGCCGTTGTTTCTGTTGCGGCTTTAACTGCTGCCACAGGAACTGCAGGCTTCGCAATAGTTTCCCCTGTCAAAGCAACGAATTGCTTATTCAGAGAGCGTACTGCGATCATCCATACAACGATTACTGCAATTGTTGCAACTGCAACATATGGAGTAATTGCGCTGATTGTTCCGAAGAACACAAGAAGACCTTGCTGAATGAATGAACCACCGGATTTTCCAAGACGAGCTCCTACCACGTCAATAGCCGCTTTCCCTTTAACTTTTGACTCTTGGTCAAGAGGGATATAAGCCATTTCTTTGGTCGGATCGAACAAGGAATACTTTGTCGATTTACTCATGATGTTTTGGATCATTCCAATCACAACAGCAAGCATCAATGGAGTTGTTCCCAACATTGCGATGTATCCCTGTAGAGAATCACGGAAAATCACGAAGGAGAAGAATCCTAAGCCTGTGAGAAGCAATACAGTTGGAGTTGTCATCGCTGCAAATCCCCATCCCTTCTTACGTACGATGTATCCACCAACGAACATCATAATGATCGTGATAGCACCCGTGAATGTAGAGAAGGCTCCCATGAATGTGTTATATTCATTTGGATTAGGATATTGCAATTTAAGCTGGTTCTTCCAGGTTACTTCTACAAGGTTAATTGAAATCCCGTAGCAGATCACTAAGATTGCGATGCATAGAATGTACTTGGACTTACCTAAGAATGCGAAGCTTTCCATGATAGACATTTTAGCTTTTGCTTTTTTAGGTTGTTTTACATCACTTGGATCATAGTAACGAGGATCTGTCATCACGTTACGCTGCATCCACCAGTAAACAGCCACCACACAAACACCTGCAAGAACAACGGATCCCATTAAGTAGTTAAGGGAAACTTGCCATGCATCTACACCAGCTGGAAGATGTTTACGAATATCAGAGAAGTACATAATCGCAGGACCGGAAACGAGCAATGCCACGTTTGCTCCTAATCCTAGCAAAGTGTAAAAACGTTTTGCTTCTGTGATTTTCATGATGTCATTTGCAAAGCCCCAGAACATCAAGGAAAGAACAGCGCTTCCCCACAATTCAGAAAGAATGTAGAAAAGAGAGTATGTCCAGTTACGGTAGCAAGCAACTAAGCCACCCAAGCCTTCTGGTAAGAAAGATTGAATGTATTCTGCTGAAGTTGTCGGATGCAAAAAGTCTTTATTTGGATAAAGCACTGTAGCAAACAGGGCAAAGAAAACAATAAACGGAGTGATTGTGACATAAAAAAGTTTTTCTTTGCTAAGGATGTTGCTTAATTTTGCATAAAGCAACATAAAAATAATGGCTGCAGGTACAACGCCCCAAACTTTCAAGAATGGAATCGCTTCTGCACCAGAAGAAGTCACAATTAATGTATCCTTAGTATCTCTTAAAATTGTATAGTTAAAAGAAATACAAAAAAACATCAAAAACATCGGCAAGAGTTTTCTCAACTCGTAGTTATGCACAGGCCAAAAAAAGGAGCGCAACGGTCCAAACTCTGGCTTGGATTCATTTGTCATAAAATCAACCTCAAACTAGTTCATATTTTTTCAATTCTAATTATCTACAAAACGAATGTTCGTTTTATGCGATAAACTTATTCTCTAAATTTAAGAATTTAAACTCTTTCCATTAAAAAGGCAAGAAAAATGTTTGAAAAGTAAAGCTATAAAAAGACAAAAGCACTCCTAAATAAGAGTGCTTTCGTGGATCAAATGTAAAAACTATTCAACGCTCTTTTTAAACCAAAGCTGTAGAAGTGGGAATTGCATTCATTTGGTTATGGTGACTTGTAATAACTTCCACATACAAATTCCACAATTCAGGGTCAATTTTTCCATGGCGAATAGAAGCGATTAATTCTCTTTTAATTGTGCGGAGATCTTTTTTAGGTGTTAGTTTTCTAACCATGTCCTTGTCTCCTGCCAAACGCGCCATATTTAACATCCGCTCGATGTCTTGCTTAGAAAACTGGAATTGATCACGACGTTTTCTTGAACCTCTAGCAGCTCTTGGTTTTGGAGTCACGAGTGCAGGAGCCTCAGGATCGATAATGTATTTCTGGATTAAACCTGCTAACTCGATTGGATCTTCGACTTTTAATTTACGCATTGTAAAATGGTGAATGTAACCTCCTGTATCAACAGGCAAATAACGGCAAATGTCATTTTCTTTATCTCCCGCTATTTTTCTTACCGCAGCATGAATCAACGCTTCGATTTGCTTGGCGTCGACTTTCACTTTTTCTCTCTCTAATGTTTGAGTCATTTCTACCTTCCTTATTGTTATATCGATTCAATTTAATGTCTAAAATCAAGCGCTTTGGCTTTTCAATTTTTCAGCTGAAAAACTGAGTAATTATAAAAATAAAAAGAAATTTTTTACGATTCGAATTCGCTTTTAGAGAAAATGAATGCCTAATTAATCAATTGTTCGGTTGTTACAATTTTTGCATTCATCTCTTTTTCACAAACTCTTATAAATCTCATGATCTGAGTATCCAAAACTTCCGCATCTTATTTGCTGTTTTCTCTCAGTGAAATAAGGCTTAAATCACAAACAGAGGGCTTTTCCTCTATACTCAAATTAGTAAATTAGGAACTTAAAGAGTTATATGATTTTTATGCAACACAAATTCAAGGAAAACTTAGAAATAATTCAATTGTCCGAGTATGAACAATTTTCAAACTTTAATGATCCATTAATCCGTTTCACCAACATTTCATCATATTTAAGCGATTGCACACCTTAACTAAATAATCGAAGGTTTTTGTTACTCTTCAAATTTTTTCTAGCAAATAAAAAATTCGACTTCATTTGCACCCTGTTTATTGGAAGAAGATAAGCCTGTATTTTTTCCTAAATTAAAATGATAAAAGCCCTCTCTTCCTCCCATTTATTTAGACTCCCCCTTTAATACGCAGCAAGTTTCAAAAAGCACCCTAATATATTTTGATAGGAAAGGGTAAATCAGGTAAAATTACATCTTGTATACTTTAATTTTGTATATTTTGCTCTCCACAAAGGATTTCATCATGCCAATCCAAATGTTTGACAACACAAAAACTCCTTCTATTCAAAATGTGATTGCAATCGCTGCAGGTAAAGGTGGCGTTGGAAAATCGACAATGACAGTCAATCTGGCTTTGGCCTTGAAACGACTAGGATACGAAGTTGGGATTCTCGATGCCGATATTTACGGTCCTTCCATTCGCAAAATGCTTCCGGAGGATCGCCTTCCCACCCAGCGAGATGCCTTGATTACCCCTGCCCTTTGCCAAGGGATTCGAATGATTTCTATCGCTTATTTTAGACACGAAAACGAAGCTGCCGTGGTAAGAGCTCCCATTGCCAATAATGTGATCACACAATTTATCCAAAATGTCAGTTGGGGACAGCTCGATTATCTTTTAGTGGATTTCCCTCCAGGAACCGGAGACATTCAACTTACATTGGCACAACAGGCCAATTTAACAGGTGCAATTGTCGTTACCACGCCTCAAGAAATCTCTTTGTTAGATGTTCGAAAAGCCATTCATATGTTTAATCAAGTCAAAATCCCTTTAATTGGCATTATTGAAAATATGAGCTATTATGTAGATCCAAGCTCTCAAGAAAAACGGTTTCTTTTTGGAGAGGGTGGAGGCAAAAAATTAGCGACGGAAATAGGCGCTCCTCTTCTAGGGTCTATCCCAATCGATCCGGAGATTTGCCGCAGTGGAGATGAAGGGTCTTCGCTTTTTTCTAAAACCCCTTTATCCTCTAGTGCTCAGTCTTTTCAACATGCAGCGGGTCAACTCGTCGACCATGTGCAAGTTCTCAAAGAAAATAGCAAAAAAGGACTTTCTCATTTTGAACTGAACTGGAAGGAAATGGCTAAATGACACATACACCCGCATTATATATTTGCTCGATTCAGCAAAAGGATAATCACACATTCTCAATTGAATGGAACGATGGACATCGCATGAACTATCGCTTATCTGACCTTCAACGCGTCTGCCCTTGTGCGGGATGCTGGGATGACGCCAATCAAGAGCGTTTAAATCTACCCCAAAATAGTCCAGACAATCTCACCGCGCTTAAAATTACCAGCGTAGGAAGATATGCTCTCCAAATTCGCTTTTCTTCAGGATGTTCAAATGGCATTTATTGCTACGATTTTCTTCATGCTTTCCACTTAAGGACCCAAAATGAAACCACCTAGTCTTCTTTTGTTGTGCTTGTTTAGCTTCATGCTTTGGGGGTGTGCTTCTGAAAAACCGCATTCAAATCATTCTGACGCCTCTCAAAAAAAGAAAATCTCCGTGCTTTCTACAACTGCGATGATTAATGATTTAGTGAAAACGATTGGAGGGGAATATATAGATACGCGTATTTTAATTCCTGGAGAGCTCGACCCTCACTCTTATCAATTAGTCAAAGGGGATGATGAAAAGCTCACATCGGCCCAAATAATCTTTTCGAATGGATTAGAGCTCGAGCATGGGCCTAGCCTGAAACAATATTTGCAAAAAAGTCCTAAAGCTATTCCCTTGGGCAACAAAATTTTAGGTCAAAATCCTTCTGTGATTTTGCAAGAAAATGGGCAATTTGATCCCCACATCTGGATGGACATGTCTCTTTGGGCCCAAACCATTCCCTTTATTACAGAAAAACTTTCTGAAGTTGACCCCAGACATGCCCCTATCTATCGTAAGCGGGCAGAAACCTTACAAAAAACCTTGCTAGAGGTCCACCAAGAAATTCGTAAGGATATGCAGGAAATTCCTTGCCCCAAACGATTCCTAGTCACTAGCCATGATGCCTTTAATTATTTCACAAGAGCCTACCTTGCTGAAGAAGGTGAATTATCTTCCCATAAATGGAAGCACCGTTTTGCAGCTCCTGAAGGCCTGGCCCCAGATAGTCAATTGAGTGCTGTAGATATCCAAAACGTGATCGACCATTTAAAAAATTACCAAGTTCACGTTCTTTTCCCAGAATCTAATGTCAGCAAAGATTCTATCCGCAAAATCGTGTATGCAGGAAAAGAACATGGCCTCAATTTGATCATGGCCCAGGTCCCCTTGTATGGGGATGCCATGGGACCTCCTGGTTCTGATGGAGATACATACATTAAAATGATCCAGCACAATGCGCGCACAATTAAACATTATCTGATTGCTTATCCAGATGCCCCTGAATACTCTATCCATATCCAAGAGTCTTGCCATGTCAAAATCCCCTGATCCTAAACATCCTTATGCTTTGGAAACAACCCAATTAACTGTCAATTACGACAAAACACCCGTTCTTTGGGATGTTTCCTTAAACATTCCCACAGGTCAACTAGTCGGAATCATTGGACCAAATGGGGCAGGCAAAACAACGCTATTAAAGGCATGTCTTGGACTTTTGAAACCACTTTCTGGAAAAATTTCTTTTCTAGGTAGCCCCCTAGACAAGGTGCGCTTAAAGGTTGCTTATGTCCCCCAGAAAGAAACAGTCGATTGGGATTTTCCCATAACTGTCAGAGAACTTGTGCTCATGGGGCGCTACGGAAGCCTTGGCTTATGGAATAGCCCAAAAGAATCCGATAAAATGTCTGCTGAGCATCACTTAAATACTCTAGGAATGTCGACTTTTGCTGATCGGCAAATTAATCAACTTTCGGGCGGGCAAAAGCAAAGAGTTTTTCTCGCTCGTGCTCTTGTGCAGGATGCTGATATCTATTTAATGGATGAGCCATTCACAGGAATCGATATGGCTACTGAAAGAATCATTATGGATCTTCTCCATCAATTAAAAGACCAAGGGAAAACGGTATTCGTTGTGCATCACGATTTGAATACGGTTCGTAGCTACTTCGACTGGATTATTCTACTGAATATGCGACTCGTTGCAGCTGGTCCTACAGAAGATGTTTTTACACCCGAAAATCTTAATACAGCCTACGGGAAAAGCTACGCCTTATTTGATGAGGCGTTGAAAATTTCACAACAGAAAACGTCCGGAATGTCTTAAAGGAACTTTGTGCATACATTCGTCTCATTCTTTTTAGATCCTGTTTTACGTGCACCCACTATCGGATGCATGCTCATGAGTTTTTCCGCTGCTCTTGTAGGAGTTATAGTCTTTCTACGCAAACAGTCTTTGATTGGAGAGACACTTTCTCATGCCACCTATCCAGGGGTGATTTTTGGAGTGATTATTGCTGCTATCATCCCTTTAGAGCAAGATCACGAATTGCAAATAGCAACTTTAATTATCTTGGGTGCTTTTATAACAGCATTAATTAGTTTGTGGTGCATCCAAATTTTAGAAAATAAGTGGAACATCCGCACCGATTCAGCCCTTTGTTTTATTCTTGCAACATTCTTTGGTGTTGGGGTGACGCTGGCCAGCTATTTACAGTTTGCTTCGCCTTCTTTTTACAAACAAAGCCAAAGTTATTTATATGGCCAAGCCGCCACGATGAACGATTACCATGTCATTTTATATGCCATTCTTTCTTTAATTGTCGTTTTACTCTTAGCATTTTTGTATAAAGAACTGCAAATCATCACTTTTGATCGGGAATATGCGAAGAGTTTAGGTATTCCAATTAAAAAAATCGATGCCTGCCTATTCATCCTCATCGCACTTGCGCTTGTTGCGGGAATTCGTTCTGTGGGTGTTGTCTTGATGTCTGCAATGCTCGTCATCCCAGCTGCATCTGCCCGTCAGTATACGAATAAACTGAGCCATATGTTTATGCTAGCTGGTTGCTTTGCTTTAATCAGTGGTTTCTTTGGCAACTATTTTTCGGTCGAGGGCAGCACCTATTTTGCTCAAAAATACCCCACAGCACGTATCTCTCTTCCAACAGGGCCAATGATCGTTCTAGTGGGAGCCGTAATTTGTCTTTTTTCTCTCTTATTTGCCCCCGAAAGAGGATATTTACTCCGTTTAATACGTATTTTTTTGTTTCAAGATCGCTGCATTAGCGAAAACTTGCTGAAAGCCATGTGGCAGAAAAGGGGCAAACAACCTTTTTCTTTGGATACCATTTTTGAATTTCAAAGCGCTTCACGTATTTACTTGTGGTTCTGCCTCATGAGGCTTATTCACAATGGTTGGGTTGAGCAATATCACCATAATGCCTATGCCTTAACTGTCGACGGTGAAGCGCGCGCCGCACAAATTGTGCGCTTACATCGCCTGTGGGAAGTCTATTTAGCAGATTACTTAGGAATGGGATCAGAAAGAGTACACCGCAGCGCGGAAGAAATGGAACACATTCTCACCCCCGAACTGGAAAAAGAGCTAACGTTGCTTTTAAAAGACCCCAAAAAAGATCCTCATCATCAGCCCATTCCCCCAAGCCCTTCTTTTTAGGTGAAACTTATGGAAAACACACTGAATCCTTATTCAGGCAATCTATTTCTCGACTTTTTTTATACGCTGATTACTCGCCTATTTCTGTTCGCAACGGGCCAGCTTTCACTCAATCAACTGGCAAGTGATGAGATCCAAATGATCGTTCTGATCGAAATTTCAGCAGCTGCAGCGCTTATAGGGTGTTTTTTAGTCTTAAGAAAAATGACCATGCTCGCAAATTCTCTCTCTCACACCATTCTAATTGGAATTGTGGGAGCTTTTTTCCTCTCTCACACCTTCTTCAGTTCAGGAAAAATAGCGGAAGATATCTCCATCAATTTGCATGTGATGCTGCTTGCCGCATTTATCATGGGTATTGTGACCGTTTTTCTAACAGAATTTCTGACCAAAACACTCAAAATGCAAGAAGACGCAAGTACAGGAATTATTTTTACCACCCTATTCGCAGCGGGGATTATTTTGGTAACGGTTTTGACTCGTAATGCACACATCGGCACTGAAGTGGTGATGGGGAATGTGGATGCCTTGCACCTTGAAGACAGCTACTTAGCAGGGCTTATCCTCATCATTGATTTAATTGTTCTGTGGTTGTTTTTTAAAGAATTTAAAATCACGACTTTTGACCCTAACCTCTCACATGCCTTAGGTATTTCTCCGACCATCTTTAACTATTTGTTAATGACCTTGGTTTCGATTACCATTATTGGGGCATTTCGTGCAGTCGGTGTTTTAATGGTCCTTTCTTTCATTACAGGCCCCCCTTTAACAGCCAGACTTCTAACCGCGCGTTTAAAAGTCATGCTCGCATTGGCTGTCGGAATGGGAATTCTAGCCTCTTTGATTGGCGTGGCTGTTTCACGTCACGTCCTATCAGCATACGATATCGCCTTGTCAACAGGCGGGATTGTTGTGTGTATCACAGCGCTCTTCTTCATCTGCGCACTGTTTTACACAAACAGCCGAAGCTCACGGATTATAAGGGAACAGAATTAAGCTTTTAAAGCCTTCAGCACTTGCTTTAAAGCCCTTCGAGAGTACAAAAAGGATATATGCCCCATGCCTCGAAAATTGACGTGTGTCGCATTTCTATTTAAGCCTAAGGCCGAGTCATTGGGTTGAATAAATAAATCTCCCACCCCTGCAAAATGGTAAAACTGCGTTTTACTTGCTTCATTTTTTTGGTTTTGGTCAAGGACAAATGGAGATTGAAATAGCATTTGCTTTGTACATTTTCCTAATCGTAGAGCGACTCCAAGTGAGGCCACTTTTGTGCCGACTAAAGGGGTTCCAAGAGTCACAATTTTTTTCACACTCGCTGCCGGTGCCAAATCTGTCGCATAGTAAGATGCCACCAATCCACCCATCGAGTGACCCACGATGTTTAATTGATCCGTTCCTGATTCCTTGGCAATTTGCTCCGCCTTTTCTTTAACCCTTGCCCCGTATTCTTCAATCGAATGAAAGGGCGATCCAAAATTTAAGAAGTGGACAGAATAGCCTTTTCGCGCAAAATACCAACGATAAAAAATCCAAGCAGAACTTCTATCGGCAAATCCATGTAAGAACAAAATGGGAGTCTTTTCTTTAACAACTTTAGGGCGTTTATCTGAAAGAGAAAAAGGATAGGTAACAACGCGGAGAACAAATGCCCCTAGATCTTTCACAAAAGCGCGAATATAATCGACCAAAACACTTAATTTATCTTTCACAATTTGAAATGAAGAGAACTTCATAGAACTTTCTGGGAATCGATATGGGTTAATTGCTATCATAAAATACACCTCGATTGGGAATGAATTAACAAGTTACCTACATTAAAGTCAACTTTTATATATTGGCACTCCATACCCCAATCTGCTAAAAACAGCATCTTCCACTCTTGACATAAATCAATTTTATTCATACGCTTTATAACTTCAAGTGAGTAGGCCTTTTTGAAACCCTTCCACTTGCAATCTAGCTTGTAAAAGACAAGAAAACATTTTGTATAGAGGAGCAATGAATCATGGCAAATATTCAACCATTGGCAGATCGTGTTTTAGTCAAACGTACCAAAGCATCCACCTCAAAAGGAGGAATTTTACTTCCTGATTCAGCCCAAGAAAAACCCAAAGAAGGGATCGTTGTTGCTGTAGGGCCTGGTAAAATCAACGAAAACGGACGACATGAACCTGTTTCTCTCGAAGTAGGGGCACGTGTGCTGTTTAGCTCGTATGCAGGAACAGAAGTTAAAAGTCCTAAAGATGAAGAAACTTATCTCATTCTCAACGCAGATGACATCCTAGGCGTTTTTGCATAAATCGAGCCTTTACCATTCATTACAGGAGTTTGACTCATGTCAAAATTATTACAATTTAACGAAGAAGCCCTCAAATCCATTTCTAAAGGGCTCAAAACTTTAGCAAAAGCTGTCAAAGTGACACTTGGCCCAAAAGGGCGCAACGTTGTCATTAACCGTGGCTTTGGTTCCCCGCTTTCAACAAAAGATGGTGTGACTGTTGCAAAAGAAGTTTCTTTAAAAGATAAATTCGAAAACATTGGAGCTCAACTTGTCAAAGAAGTTGCCTCCAAAACATCCGATATTGCAGGCGACGGCACAACAACTGCTATCGTGTTAGCCGAAGCAATTTATAGCGCAGGGCTGAAAAGTGTTACAGCTGGAGCTAATCCGATGAGCCTAAAAAAAGGGATCGAACGCGCTGTAGAGGTTCTCAACAAAGAACTAACCGCTTTAGCTTCCCCTGTAAATACTTCTCAAGAAATCCAACAAATTGCTTGCATTTCTGCTAACAATGATCCAGAAATTGGTGAAATCATTGCAAAAGCAATGGAAAAAGTTGGCAAAGATGGAATCATTACAGTTGCTGAAGCAAAAGGGATTGACACGACGTTAGATGTTGTGGAAGGGATGCAATTTGATAAAGGATATGTCTCCCCTTATTTCATCACAAACCCTGAAAATATGTCTGTTGAACTGCAAAACGCACTTGTTCTCGTGACAGATAAAAAATTATCATCCGCAAAAGATTTGATTCCCATCCTTGAAAAAACCATGGAAAAAGGCGCTCGCCCTATTTTGATTATCGCAGAAGATATCGATGGCGAAGCTCTAGCGACACTGGTTGTCAATAAACTCAAAGCAGGTCTACCTGTTTGTGCAGTAAAAGCTCCTGGATTTGGTGATCGTCGCAAAGCCTTGCTTCAAGACATTGCGATCTTAACGGGTGCTACAGTTGTTTCTGAGGAAGTTGGTTTGCAAATCGAGGAAGTAGATGTATCCGTCCTCGGTAGAGCCAAAACAATCAAAATCACGAAAGAAGAAACCACCATTATCGATGGAATGGGAGATGCCGGCTTAATCCAAGATCGCATTAATCAAATTAAAGCCGAAATTGCAAATCCTTCAACTTCCAATTATGACCGCGAAAAGCTCGAAGAGCGTTTGGCAAAAATGGTTGGTGGAGTTGCGATCATCAATATCGGTGCTGCGACAGAAACAGAGCTAAAAGAGAAAAAGGCACGCGTAGAAGATGCATTGCACGCAACACGTGCAGCTGTAGCTGAAGGGATCGTTCCTGGTGGAGGCGTTGCTCTCTTACGTGCAGTCAAATCTCTTGACAACCTCAAAGCTTCTGGTGATGAAGCCACCGGCATAGCCATTATTAAATCTGCAGCATTTGCACCAGCTACGGCAATTGCCAATAATTGCGGTAAGCAAGGCAACCTCATTGCAGAGAAAATCTTCGAAGCACAGGGAGCTCATGGCTACAATGGGTTGACAGATGAGTTCTGCGATCTCGTCCAAGCAGGCGTTATTGACCCGGTACGCGTTACAAAAAGCGCCTTGACAAATGCTGCCTCTATCGCAGCGCTCTTGTTGACAACCGCAGCCGTCATTACTGACAAACCAGAACCTAAATCCAAGCAACCAGACATGCACGCTATGGGCGGTATGGGTGGCATGGGTGGAATGGGAGGTATGGGAATGGGTGGCATGGGCGGTATGGGCATGATGTAACCCTCTTTTCGAATATTTCCAGAGGCATCAAAAGATGCCTCTTTTTTTTATCAAAAGGAATATATGTATGCCAACATATGACTATACATGCCAACAGTGCAGCCACAACTTTGAGGCTAGCCAAAAAATTACGGCGGAACCACTCGTCACCTGCCCTGCATGCTCGCAAGATACCCTGCGAAGAGGTCCCGGAGGAGGAAGCAGTCTAATGATCAGAGGAAAAGATTTTTACTATACCGACTACGGCCCTGGTAAACACACATCTTCTAAACAAGAAGGTGGCTGCTGTCCGTGCGGAAAAGATCAGTTAAGCTGTAATTCATAACCTTTAGTTTGCTGAAATGTAACATTTCAGCAAGCTTTCTTATTACCAGCATCTCGATAATTCAATCAAATCTTTTATAGATCCAAAACTAATTAATCTACATTAATTTACCTTGAATTGAGATTGACACTTTAAAATCAATTATTTATAATGTGTTTTATCAAATAAATAAAGGTTTTTATATGGATCTAAAAGTAGCTATCGTTGCCTCTGTTTTTGTTGTGACTCACCCCATCGTGGGAATTGCCGCTCAACCTATATTGGCAGTTAAAGCGACGGTGCACGCAATTTCTTTAAACTATCATTGGCGCCATACAAAAAATGCACAGGGTATCACTCTTAATCGACTGTATATGAACACAAGCACCAAATTTACCGTAGAAGATTTAACTCGTCTCAAACACGAACAGAAAAGACTTGATTCACGAGATAAACTTTTTCTCACGTTAGAATATATGCGATTACTCGCAAAATGCATTATCCCTGTGATTGGTTTGTTCTGGTTTGATGCGTCACTAAATAATTGGTTCTCCGAATCTAAGGGGGAAGAAAAAAAATTTTGGGAAGAAAGAGAGTCTCTTTCTTCCCACATCAATCAATTAGAACGAGAATTAAAGGCACGGAATATCACTGTCCTGAGCTAATTTCCACCAATCAAAGGTTTCACCATGCCTGTTACTGCATGGCAATTTTTATTTACTGTTCCACTGGATGGATTCGTTGATTTGTGAGAGATTATATAACGTTGTTTTACAAAAATACCCCCGCCTTTAGCTTGCATGATCTGCCCCGCACCCCGCTAAACGCCACTAATCAGAGTTAAGGACTTTTATCACATCGGCTATGCCCAGGCAACTGTTGTTGCTCATCGTTAAAAGATCAATCAAAATGTAATTACTAATCTTTAGTTTACTGAAATTATGCATTCAGTAGACTTTTGCTACTAACAACACATCGACAATTTAATTAAATCTTTTATAGACACCAAAACTAATTAATCCTAAATAAAAATTGACATTTTAAAATTAATCATTTAAGATATAACTTTCATTATAAACAAGCAAAGGTTTTTATATGAGTATTAAAAGTACCGCCCGTACAGCTTTAAATCTCTCTCTTTTTACAGGTTTTGTTCTTACTCACCCTGTCGTCGGAGTTGTCGCTCAACCTATATTAGCGGTGAAAGCTACAGTGCATGCAATTTCTTTAACTACCATTGGCGTCATACAAAAAATGCACAGGGCATTGCCCTTAACCGGAACGATACACCTTCGTATATGGACAGAACCACCAAATTTACTGCAGAAGATTTAACTCGTCTCAGGCACCAACAAAAAAGACTTGATTCGCGATATAAACTTTCCCACACGCTAAAAAATATGCGGGGATTAGCAAAATGTATTATCCCTGTGGGTGGTTTGCTTTGGTTCGCCTCATCAATTGATGATGATAATAAAAAATTCGATGGCAAACAAAAAACCTTACAGAATGAAAAAAACGCTCTAATGTATCATATCCATCAATTAGAACAAGAATTAAAATGTCGCAATGTTAGTGTTCTGACCTAATCCCAACTAATAAAGCTTTTGCCATGCAGTAACATGCATGGCAATTTTTTTATTGAAAAATCTCCCAGCGTTGTTTTTTATAAGCATAACCTTTGCTTTTAGCTCGTCTATTCGAGCCCTTCCATGTACATCTTTACATAGTCGCATATCTATCTAGCTGTACCTCTTATTTCCGATTATCCCGCTTTTTTCTTATCCATTGATTTTAAATTTGGCAAAAAAAGGACATAAGGCTTATATCATTTGCAATTGCATTTTAGCATTTCTCAAAAAGGATCCAGCATGAATATTACCGCCCTCTATAGTGAAGACTTGTATCAATCCTTAAGAAATTTACCTGAAACGATTTTGGATCACACTTTAAGTTTTTTACCCCCTAACGACAGGCTACACCAACCAGGAAACCCGCTTCATTTTGAACTTGAAATGCGCAAAGCTTATCTAGCAGCAACAGATATGCAAAAAGCTTATCAAACAAATGATAACGACAACGAAAGAGTGCTTGTTCAGGTGAGAACAATTGTTCAAAATGCATTTACTCTTTTAAAAAAATACAAAGTCTTTATGAATCCATCAGATTCACTTCCTGAAGGCTCAATTTGTGCAGAAATTTGCCTTGCGTTTTGAAGTCACCATAAGGAGACAAGTTCGTTTGGAGATTGCAAAAGCCGTGAGAGATGCCATTTTTGAACATGCCTGGCCGGAATTAAACACTTTGTTATGGTATACTTTGGTTCCCTTAAGAGAACCTGTCAAAGCGAATTTGAAAATCAAGTCTGATACACTAAAAATTAAACCTTATCAAAAATTCGATGCCTTAACAATTTCAAAGCCCTATATTAAAACCCTTTGGCGGGTCATTGATCCTAAAAAAGAGCTGGAAATCTTAAAGTCTATTATAACTAAGCGCAAAAGTTTTTTTGAAAGAAATATTTCTTTGATGGCTTTTAAGAATAGTGGTTTCGAAAAAAATCGAGCTATCAGCAAGCCATCACATGTGATTGTTGTAGAAAAATTTCTAAAATAAATTTTGAGATTGTTTTTCCAAAACTCCTTCATAATCCCGCACAAACTCAGTCTCGTGATATTCATGCTGAAATTTTACCAAAATCAGTTCCTCCCGCAGAACTTCCAGAAGCTTTAGAAGATTTCCTGATTCAAACAGTTGGAATGAAACTTTCTGAGCAAAGATTAAAAAAACCGTGCAGAGCTTCTCCTGGTGATTCATCCAGTTTTGTATCCTTTTTAGATAAAAGCTTAAAAACAAGGATGACTCATATTGTTGTACAAATTCAAAAGGGGGAAAAAATCCCTGCGGGAGCCTGCGATATTCCAACTATTTTAAAAATGCTGGAAAACGCACAAACTCTTTTCAAAAACAAGAAACCCGATGAAATTTCTTTAAAATCAGAAATCTCACCTTCTCCTGCACACACTTGCATTCATTTGAAATTTAAATTACCCGATTATACATGGCAAAGAGTTTACCGAGATAATGCCTCATGGTTAAACCACCATTATCGTTTAGCAAGAATCGTTTCTTTGGCGATTCGCCTAGTTGACCTTGGTTATCATGTTAAGATGGAATAGGATTGCACAAGAAGAAATACGTTTCGCCAGCTCGGCTGGCGAATATGTCAATAGCATAAGCTATTGTCGCGACTGCTTTTCTTCTTTTCGAATTTCTTGATCTAGTCTCCCTAAATCATACCCTTCGAAATCGACAAATTTGAAAAAACGCTCAAATTGAGGGAATGCCTGGCTGACTTTTTTGGCCATTTCTTGCGCCACAAGGCGGTAACCTGAGTGACCGGCTGCAGCTGAACGCAATT
The DNA here is from genome assembly GCF_000875975.1 of Parachlamydia acanthamoebae. Taxonomy (NCBI): domain Bacteria; kingdom Pseudomonadati; phylum Chlamydiota; class Chlamydiia; order Parachlamydiales; family Parachlamydiaceae; genus Parachlamydia; species Parachlamydia acanthamoebae. Next base: position 448,337 of record NZ_BAWW01000066.1, read on the forward strand.
CGCAAATCCATTGCAATGCACGCAAATTCACATGAAAGTACCAACGAATATTATAAGCCATTGGGACTACATATTGAGCTTCTTCCGGCAATTCTGTCGATATCGTATCATAGGCTTCTTTAGCTGTATGCAAGGCTTGCAGATACTGTTCTTCAAATTCGGTTCCCACAATCTCTTGTGGCACATAAAACCCATAATCACAGCTCAAGAACTGTCGTTCTTGTGTAAGCAGGCGATGCCGGTGTAAATCGCGATACACACCAAAGTCTGTCACCATTTCAAATGTGAAATCTGCATGCTCCAAAGCACGTGGCGACTTTTGGCGTCGATTTTCTCTTGCACTGCATCCCGCATCCAAAATACGCGCAATTTCCTCTTCTGGAAGACTACGGCAGTATTGTAGAAGATCATGGTATCCCTTATCAGAATGGGCAAACAATAAAGCAGCCGCCACTTTAACCACAGCATCCGGATCAGAAGACAACAGTTTGACGCCTTGATCCATCGAGCGTTCAGGGAAATTGGTATTTTGAGCAGTTACTACGGATAATTCTGCTTGCATTGCTTCATAATAACGCGCAAAACTTTGATGTGTATGGTGAGAGAGATCAGAACGACGAATAAAAGAAGGAATGACTTTGCCTAACTCATCGTATGCCCGTTTACCTAGATCCTGTAATTCTGCTAAATTGTTACAGTGCATTTTATGAATGAGTTGTTCGTAAAAACGTCCATTCCCAAAAATCCCCATATTCGTCAGTGTTCCCGCAGGCAATAATCCACGCAAACAATCCAACACCTTAGCACGCACTGCAGCAGCATAGGCAGATTTTGAAGTTGCCTGATCTTTGGGCATCTTCTCTTCTATCATTTCTGTAAGGGGAGGGATTAACTTGCTATAGGTCTCAAATAACATATTACAGGTATTGACATACAAATCTCGGTAAGCAGATGTCATTAAAATGGGCTCACGATAAAAGAGGTATTCCCCTTTCACTTTTTGATCAAAATACACATAACGGGTTGATTTTTCGAGAGGAGATCCTCCAATACGCGCATCTTCTACCAATTTAGCTGCAAGCATGGAAATATTTTCAATGGCTAGATGCGCTCCTCCTAGTTCACCAATGGAATCGTCACCGTACCCATCCAAAATGCGATCATAAAAATTTTGAGCTTTTCGGATAGCAACAGTTTGATCATTTTGCCCTTCAGAAGACTCACTTGACTCCCCTGCAATGGCTGAAAAAGCACTCTCGTCATTATTCGAGATAAATTCTTTAAGAAGAAGTGTGCGCAAGCCGAGTGTAGATCTTGAGTAACGTGAAAATAAAGCACCCTTAATCACTTCAGGCAGGTTTCGCAAAACAAAAACATGGCTGTGAGTGTTCGTTACATAACGCTCAAGAATTTTAAGCTGGCTTTCACTAAATTCTTCGTAATCGTCTAATAACATGGATGAGTCCTTCTTCAATTTTTTAAATTCTACAAATAAAGAGCAGTAGTAAGGTTGCCAGCTCTTTTTTTAGCACGCAAGCAAAAAAGTCATATTTGGCTTTGCGAACTTACCATCTCAAATAATTTCGATAGGCCGCATTCCAAGAATACGCCACTTTCGTTTTCTGGTCAAAATCATGCCGAACCTGAATGGCAATATACGGATAGGGGTGCCTATTATCAAAATTGCGCCCTTCCGTTTCCTTGAAAATTTTGATATATATTTCTTTATTATAAATCGGCCTAGTCACCACATTCGTGTCATCTTTTTCATAAGCCCTGAATTCTGTGTACTCATTTTTATTCAAATACTTAGGCTCATTTTTATAGAAATCTTTTATCAAATCTATAATGACTTCAGGGCTATTTTCCATGCCTTGCACATAAAAAGCAACCTCCGCACCAATCATGTGTTTTGAATAGCGATTGTCTGGAGTTTGATCAGAATAAGCATGATGATCCGGACAACTATGCCCACATGTAATCACCACTTTGCTGTTTGTCTTCGCCTGAATATGATTCAATAGATCGATCAATACGGGATAAATAAATTCTTCACCTTCACGCAAAGGCAAACTATGCTTTCCCCCACAATCATAGAAACGCTTGGTTTCTTTTTCATTTTGCACAACATGTTCTGGATTTAGACCACTTCCTTTGCAGCGGAAAAATTCTTTGGTAATTTTTGGACATCCTCCAATCACATTTTTTTCCCACGGGTAGACTTGGGCCTGCGCAGCTTCTGGAGGATGAATAGTGAATAAATATTCATCGTGCACACGATAAAGATATTCCCCTTTTTGGTAGCCATGTTGGGAATCCAAAGGTTGATCAGGCGATGAGCACGAGCTTAGAATCCCAAGAACAAAGATGACAAGAAAATAAGAAAAAAAATGTTTCATATAAATTTCCCTTATACGCTTCCACCATAAGCAAGCGTTGAAAGTGTCGCAACCTTTTAATGAGGAAAACTCAGAACGCCTTCAGGAAAATTCACCTGATGCAAAAAAAGGCCATGCGGTGGGGCTGCTTTGCCAGCTTTTTTACGATCTTTCGCAGCAAAAATTGCAGGAATGTCTGTTATCGGTCGATAGCCAGTGGCAACTTCTATCAAAATCCCCACCATATTTCTAACCATTTTGTAGAGAAATCCATCGCCTTCAAATTCGAGGCGACAACCCTCATCTTCCATGATCACGTCCACTCTTTTAATCGTGCGCACAGCATTTTGTGGATGTTCTCGATGCGCCTCATTCGCAAATGAGGTAAAATCGTGCGTTCCCACAAAAAGTTGAGCCGCCGCTTGCAGTTGCGATAAGTCTAATTTTTGTCGAATATGCCAAGCATAAAAGCGAGAAAAAGGACTTTGCACGCGAGAAAGAGTTAAATGATAATGATAAGCTTTACCACTCACACTATATTGCGCATGAAAATCAGGGGATACTTGGCAAATATCTTTCACTCGAATATCCTTCGGCAAAAGTCCATTAATGGAAACTAAAAAGCGGCGTAAATCGATTTCTGCATCGGTAGAAAAATGAGCCACTTGCCCTCTGGCGTGCACACCCGCATCTGTTCGCCCCGAAGCCACCACCCGAACTGGCTGTCGCACAATTTTTCCGATTTCTTTTTCCACAATTTCTTGAATGGCCAAGGCGTTAGGTTGGATTTGCCAGCCGCTATAATGTGTTCCATCATAAGCCAGAGTTATTTTAAACTTATAAGACACGATCACCCACCTTTTTGGCAAGCCATTGCTCAGCAACCACCATGTCTTCTGGAGTCGTGATTTTTAAATTAGCGTAATCGCCCTCTACAAGTTTGACTGGCTTTTCCAAAAGCTCGATAATTGAGACATCATCTGTCACATCGATGCCCATTTGATGCACCTTGTCAAATCCTTGATAAAGCAAGTGGAAATCCACAGCCTGAGGTGTTTGAATTTCCCACAACAAAGAGCGATCTAACGTTTTATCGACAAAACCTGTGGCAGTACTTTGCTTGAGGGTAAACTTAATAGGCATGCCGACCGTAGCCGCTCCATGTTCACTCGCAGCGCTTAAAACACGCTTAATTAAGGCATGATCAATAAACGGCCTTGCCGCATCATGAATGCAAACAATTTGAGAAGCTTGTTTAATTGCTTGTAAACCACTCCAAACGGAATCTTGTCGACGCACTCCAGGCAAAGCAAAATGGATACGCGTATCCTGCGCATAATCGGCAAATAAAGCATGATAAGCGGGATCACACACGACGACAATTTCTCCAACTTCCGATAGCTCCATAAAACACTCTAAACTATAGAAAGCAACAGGCTTCTCAACTAATGGCAAAAATTGTTTGGGCAAATTTTGACGCATCCGAGCACCGATTCCTCCCGCTAGAAGGATAACGCTGACTGTCATGATTTTTTCCTCAATGTTAAAAACAAAATTTCAGGCACTGAAAACCACCGAAATTTCATAATTGCCCCAACCCCTCGATTCACATACAACCATTTATCCCGTACCTTAAAAAACCCTTTTCGCAGAGACATGTTTTCCAGTTTGGTAAATTTCTTCCACATCCAAGGGAGATTAATTTGACATCCATGCGTGTGCCCTGACAAAATCACTTCTCCTGGATATGATTCAAGTAAGGCTGAGCTATCGGGATTATGGGCTAAAATAATTCCCGGATATTGCTTATCATAGTTTTTAAAAGCGATTTCAGGAAGACAGCGTCCTGCCATGTATTCACCCAAACCACAAATATTTAAAAAGCTATCCCCAATTTGAACTTGCTCGGTTTCGTTGTGTAAGGTTTTAAAAGATGTCTCTTGCAAAACCGTTAAAAGCTCAGGGTGCAGTTCCACTTTTTTTGCACGCTCAACAATTGTTCCTGTTACAGGGACATCATTGAGGAGCCGCTGAAAGCCTCGAATGAGGTTCGATTGAATGCTTTCAACAACGTCATAATCGCCTTCATGATTGATCGAAATGCATTTTTCATAATCATGATTTCCAAAAATTGCATAACAGCCATAACATGCATTTAAGGAGTTAAAAAAATTTTTCATTCTTTGTTGATCGTCTAAAACAGACTTACAGAGAAAATCTCCAGTAAAAAAAAGGAGATCTGGATTGAGCTGATTGATCTTGCGAATGACTTTTTTTAAGAAAAAAGAGGAAACAGATTTATTTAGATGCAAATCACTAAACTGGACAATTTTTAATCCATCCAAAGCCAATGGTAAATGGGGAATAGCCACATCCACGTGGGAAACTTCCACTAAATTGGGCTCAATAAAACGCGGCCATATTCCTACAACAGAAAAAATGCACCAGGCATCCCATAACCATTGATGGAAATGTTTATTGGATTTTTTAATCGCTAAATTTTCCATATCTTTTAATAATTCCCAAAAAGAGAATAAGTATAGAAGATTAGGGAGTTAAAAAACAGAATTTGTTTTTAAGAAAAAGAGATAGGGAATTAAAAAAAGCAAGGTGCGAGAAAGCACCCTGCGAAATGAACATTAATGGCTCGCTGCAACTTCTGTTTCTTTCAAATGCTTCGCAATTTTGCTTGTCATTTTGAACATATCAATCGGCTGATTGGAACCTAAAACTTTAGCCAATTTCGCATCGGGGTTGATATTGCGTTTGTTTGTAGCATCTTGAAGCTTATGTTTTTTGATGTATTCCCATACTTTTTTTGTCACTTCTGTTCTAGCCATTGGGCCTTTTCCAATGAGCTCTTCCAAAGTTTCGCTAAGATTCACCGGCTTCATAAATGCTGAGTTTTTCTTTGGTTCTTTTTCTTTGGCCATTTTTTTCTCCTATAGGTTTCTTGTCATTCAACTTAATTTTGATAACCTGGCTTTCTTCATTCAAAGAGTAATCTCTGATTTTCTAGTTGAGCACAGTTCATTCTAGAGGTTTCTTTTAGCTTTGTTACTATTTTCTAGTCAAAACAATTTATTCTCTCGTACACAAGCACACACCTACCTCCTAGCCTGTTGGATCAATAATTTCCGGGACAAATCACTCTATAAACCCATAAGAATAAACTTGAAAAGATATCTTACAGAATGCGATTGCTTACTTGCGAAAAAGAGTGCAAACATGGCAACCTTGGGCAAATTTCAACATGGTCAAAGATGAGTATGATTGCTATTCCCCCTAATTTATCCCTTGAAAAACAAAAAGCTGAACTCGAACCTCTCATTGAATCTCTCAAAAAAACCCCTTCCATTGAGAAAAAGATCGAACTGATTACACACTTTAAACAGGTTGCACAAGAATTTGAAGCACTGATTCAACGCTATCCTTTTATTACAGAAGTTTCTAAACCCGAAATCTTATGTGTTAAATCTCTATTAGCTATTGAGCAAGGACACCTCCTTTTTCAAGAAGAAACGATTTTGGAAGATGACGCAGACAATTTTAATCTGCTGTTGGAACAATTGCTGCCCATTGAAAGTTTTTATCAAGAAATGGGAGGACTGATTGGTTATCATCACGCCGTGATTTCACTTATTCTTGAACAAAAAAATCCTCCAGCTAAACATCCAAATCGTTCCTATCATAACCCCGAAGGATATGATTTTTCCCACGAAAATGATGACACCTGGCAAGCCGTTAAATGGGGCATTGAAAATCTTTCCTCCCTCTCACTTATTTATCCTGTCGGAGGCGCCGGGGACCGCCTAAATTTAATGGATGAAACCACAGGAGAACCTTTACCCGCTGCACAACTCCTTTTTTGTGGAAGAACTCTTTTAGAAGGTTTGCTGCGTGACTTACAAGGGCAAGAATACCTTTATTATAAGCTTTACGGAAAGCAACTTGTCACACCGGTTGCGATGATGACTTCTCATGAAAAAAATAACCATCAGCACATCTACCAAATTTGCGAACGCAATCTCTGGTTTAATCGCTCACGGGATAACGTATTTCTTTTCATTCAACCTCTTGTTCCCGTGATCACACAAGAAGGACATTGGTTATTAAAAGATCCTTTTTCTTTAAAATTGAAGCCCGGAGGGCATGGAGTGATTTGGAAACTGGCGAAAGATGCGGGTTTATTTGAGTGGTTGAAGGAGAAAAAAAGACCCCATGCATTAATCCGCCAGATCAACAACCCACTTGCTGGAACAGATGACACATTGCTCGGTTTCGTCGGTATTGGAAGTCATCAAAACAAAGTGTTTGGTTTTGCTTCCTGTCCACGCTATCTCAATACTGCCGAAGGGATGAATGTTGTGGTTGAGGACAAAATCAATGGCACATATCGGTACTGTACAACAAATATTGAGTATACCGAATTTAAAAAATGTGGCTTAAGTGATATCCCTTGTAAAGAAGGAAGCGTCTATTCCGCTTTCCCTGCAAATACCAATATTTTATTCGCAAATTTGCAACAAATTGAACAAATCATTGAGACACATCCCTTGCCGGGAAAACTCATCAATATGAAATCAAGCGTATCGGTGGAATGTGCAGAAGGCACAAAAGAAATCCCCGCCGGAAGACTCGAAACCACAATGCAGAATATTGCGGATGCAATTTTTGACAATTTCGATCATCGATTAGAGCCGAAAGACTATCATGTATTAAAAACTTATTTAACCTATCATGAAAGACTTAAGACTATCTCTGTCACCAAGCACAGCCTTTGTCCAAATGGTTCTCTGGCCGAAACCCCCGAAAAGTGCTTCTACGATCTGATGCAAAATATGCATGCTCTTTTAAGTCAGAAGTGTCATCTCGAAATGCCTGCTATGCCATCCGAAGAAGAATACCAAAAACAAGGACCTTCTTTTATCGCACTTTTTCATCCAGCCCTCGGTCCACTCCATTCCATTATTGCACAAAAAATCTCCCAAGGCAAAATGGCCCATCAAAGCGAACTTATCTTGGAAATTGCCGAAATTTTGCTTCACCATGTTGAGTTGCAAGGTAGTTTAAAAATCTATGCAGATCGGGCCTTAGGGTATCTCAACAAGGAAGACATCATTCATTACGGCGAACAAAGTGGAAAATGTCGATTGAAAAATGTCAAAATTCGAAACAAAGGAATTGATTTTTCTCAAAAAAATATGTTCTGGAAACAAGACATTCATCATTTGGAATCCATGCAAATCAAAATTCATGGAAATGGAGAGTTCATTGCGGAGAATGTGACATTTGAAGGCAATATTCAAATCGAAGTTCCGCATGGCCACCAAATGCGTGCCTACCAAAAAGATAATCAAATAGTGTACGAAACTACACAGATTAAAAAACCTTCTTGGTATTGGTCTTATGCATGGAATTCCCATCATCGGATAAAGCTTACTCAAACTTTTTCATAAAATGACTGCGTAAAACATTTAAAAAAAGTTTATTAAAATTTTGGAGTGGTATATTCCTTAATTTTAAAAGGAGGCTGCGCAAATGTCTCGCAAGCAACTCTACTTTTTATTTTTATGTAGTGCATTTCTGGGAGTAACCCTTGGTGTATGGGCTTGGCATCATTTTCAGATAAAAAAAACTGTCAAAATAACTAAAAGGCAAACAACCGATTTGCCTGTTTCTGTAACCATTGCCGAATTACACCCTTTTCAAGATTTTATTGACGTCATCGGAACCGTTTATGCCAATGAATCAGTGCAGCTCTCAGCAAAAGTAACGGAGACTGTTACAAAAATTAATTTTACAGAAGGCCAGTATGTTGAAAAAGGAGAAGTGATTGTTGAGCTTAATTCTGAAGAGGAAAAGGCAATTTTTGAGGAAGCTGAAAAGCAATACACGCGTATTCAAAATCTCGCGCAAAGTGCTGCCGTTACTTTAACAAAACGAGATCAGCAATTGATGAATATGCAAATTGCGCAAGCTAAATTGAATAATCGTAAAATCATCGCGCCCTTTTCGGGAATTTTGGGCCTAAGAAAAGTCAGTGAAGGGACTTTAGTCACGCCTGGTACAGTAATTACTTCATTAGACGATATAAGCAAAATTAAATTTGAATTTTCAATCTCAGAAAAACGTGTGGGTTTGGTATCTGTCGGACAACCCATTCAGGCCTCTTCAATCGCTTATCCGAATGAAGCTTTCATTGGTACCATTTATGCGATGGACACGCGTGTAAACTCCCTGACGCGTGCTCTTGCGGCAAAAGCAATCATTCCCAACGAAAAATTTCTTTTAAAACCAGGGATGCTCTTACATGCCCGCATTTTTCTCCCCGCTGAAAATATACTCATACTTCCTGAGGAAGCCATTCTGTCCAAAAAAGGAGATAAAGTGGTCTATGTGATCGATGCCGATGAGCTAGTCGAAAAACGTCCCGTTCAATTGGGAAGGCGTTTAGCAGGATCGGTCGAAATCACAGAGGGCCTCCAACCAGGCGAACGAGTGATTTTAGAGAGCCGTGTAGTGCTAGAATCTGGTCAAAAAGTGGCCATTATCGAAACAAAAACAATCGAATCTTCTCATCAGGAATTTCAACAATTTAAAAGTTAGGCCATATGAAGATTTCGGATGTTTCGATCAAAAGACCAATCTTTGCCCTTGTGTTTAGCTTGCTTCTTGTCTTATTTGGAACACTTTGTTTCTTTAAACTTCCATTACGTGAATATCCAGATGTCAATCCCCCCGTCGTCTCTATCCGCACAGGCTACACGGGTGCATCAGCCGATATTGTAGAAACTAAAATCACGCAGTTGATCGAGGGTGTAGTGAGTGGCATTGAAGGAGTCCATACCATCGAATCCGAGAGCCAGGATGGAGACTCTTCCATCACGATTGAGTTTAATATTAACCGCGATATTGACACAGCCGCCGCCGATGTCAGAGATCGTGTTTCACGCATCTTAAATGACCTTCCTCCCGAAGCGGATACCCCAGAAATCACCAAACTAGATTCGAACACACACGAGGTCATTTGGCTGCGCATTTCCAGCGATCGGTACAATGCCATGGAACTCACAGACTATGCCCATCGTTATCTCGTCGACCGTCTTGCGATTGTCGATGGGGTCGCGCGAGTGCGCATCACAGGAGAGCGGCGTTATGCCATGCGCATTTGGCTGGATCGCAAAGCCCTGGCTGCACGTGGATTAACGGTGGATGATATCGAACAGGCCTTGAAGCGGGAAAATATCGAACTCCCCGCAGGTCGTATTGAGTCTTATAAACGGGAATTCACCATTCGAACAAAACGACTTTATGAAACCGCGGATGATTTTAAAAATCTCGTGATCAAACGGGGAGACGGCGATTATCTCGTCAGACTTGGCGATATCGCCGAAATTGAGATTGGTCCAGAAGATAAACGCACAGAACTACGAGCTAATGGCCTTCCGGCCATTGGAATCGGTATCTCCAAACAATCCAAAGCCAATACGCTGGAAGTCACCCGAGGCGTACGTAAAGAATTACAGGCCATTCAAGCAACCCTTCCTAAAGATATTCACGTGGTCGTATCGTTTGATGGTTCGATATTTATTGAAGCGGCTATTTGGGAGGTCTATTTAACTTTAGCAATCACGCTTTTGTTGGTGATTGGAATCATTTTTATCTTTCTCGGAAGTTTTCGCGCAACAATCATTCCAGCCATTACCATTCCTATTTCACTAATTTCGGTATTCATTCTCCTTTACGTTCTTAACTATTCGATCAACTTACTGACCTTGTTGGCTTTAGTGCTCGCCATCGGTCTAGTGGTCGATGACGCCATCGTCGTACTAGAAAATATTTATAAAAAAATCGAAGCGGGAATGCCCCCTCTCGCAGCTGCTTTTATTGGAACACGCCAAGTCTCTTTTGCCGTTGTCGCCACAACGGTGGTTTTGATCGCCGTATTTATTCCGATCGCTTTTTTAGAGGGCCACATCGGGAAACTGTTCACAGAGTTTGCCCTGACATTAGCTGGATCAGTGGCTTTTTCCAGTATGGTCGCCCTCACGTTATGTCCGATGCTTTGCTCTAAAATTTTGAAGAAAGAATACTCCATTTCCTATTTGGGGAATCTGACAAGTGGATTCATCAATCGGGCCCATGGCACCTATCAAAAAAGTTTGGTATGGGTGCTTAAACATCCGACATTCATCATTCTGACATCGGTTACTTCGCTCCCTCTTATTTATATACTCTTCACGACCCTTCCCGATGAATTTGAACCGCTCGAAGATAGGGGCTATTTTTATACACTTTTAAAAGCTCCAGAGGGCTCCAGTCTCGCATACATGAAAATGCATATGCGCAAAATCGAAAAAGATTTTATCTCCTTGGTCGACAACCATGAAGCCACGCAAACATTTCTCGTTGTGCCTAGTCGATATTCCAGCACAGGTTCTTTAAATACAGGTAGAGGGGTCGTTTTATTGGAACCATGGGAGCAACGCACACGTTCCTCTAAAATGATCGTAGATGACATGACAGAACGGTTTAACCAATATGCGGGCATGCAAGTTATTCCTATTATGCCTAAAGGGCTTGCTCTAAGAAGAGGTGGACAACCTATCCAACTTGTCTTACAAGGTAGCTCTTATGACGAGTTGGCCAAATGGCGCGACATTTTTATCGATAAAATCAAAACCCATCCGGGAGTTATCAATTTAGATCACGATTACAAAGAAACCAAGCCACAATACTTGGTTGAAATCGATCGAGATCGCGCGGCTAGCTTAGGGATTTCAAGTGAGATGGTGGGAAAGACCTTAGAAACGATGTTAGGTTCACGTAAAGTCACCACATTCCTTGATCGAGGCGAAGAATATGCCGTCATTCTTCAGGGCAAGGAAGATCATCGCCGCACAACAGGTGATTTAACAGGGATCTATGTACGCTCTTCCCACGCACCCGAATTAGTGTCTTTATTTAACCTTGTACGGATGAAAGAAATATCGGATGCCGCCTCTTTGAACCGCTTTAATCGGTTGAGAGCAATTACAATTAGCGGAAGCTTGGCTCCTGGATTTTCCTTAGGGCCTGTCTTAAGTGATCTTGAAAAAATAGCACTTGAGACACTCCCTTCTACGATCCGAATGGACTACAAAGGGGAATCGCGCATGTATAAAGAAACGAGTGCCTCATTTCTTTTTGCCATTGCCCTAGCCTTAATTATCGTCTATCTAGTCTTGGCCGCTCAATTTGAAAGTTTTATTCATCCTTTTATTATTTTGACAATTGTCCCTTTAGCTATCTTAGGCGGTCTCTGGGGAATTTATATGTGGGGCATCACCATCAATATCTACAGCCAAATTGGAATGATTATGCTCATTGGTCTTTCGGCCAAAAACTCGATCTTAATTGTAGAATTTGCCAATCAGCTGCGCGATGAGGGAAAAGATATTTTGAGCGCTTTAAAAGAAGCCTCTCTTTCCCGATTTCGTCCGATCTTGATGACGGCGCTGTCGACAGCAATTGGAGCTCTGCCCCTCGTCATTGCCACCGGAGCAGGAGCTGAAAGTCGCATTAGCATTGGAGTGGTTGTTTTTGTGGGTGTCTTTTTTTCCACATTCTTAACCCTCTACATCGTCCCCGCCTTTTATGTCTGGATGGCTCACCATACAAGCTCACCAGAAACAACTGCCAAAGAATTAAATCGGCAGCTTCAGACAATCGAAAACGAGCCACATCATGCATAAATTGTTAAAAATACTTCCATTTCTTCTTCTCATAAAAACTTCAGTGTTCGCCCTCACCCTTACGGAAGCTTTAGAACATTTTGTGGCGACCTATCCAGGGATTCAGGCGCAATATCAAAACGTACGCGCAGCGGAAAATCGGATCGATGTGGCTCGTTCAGGCTATCGTCCGACGGTTTATTCCTATGGAGAAATTGGTGTGGCTCGCTATACGCGTTCTTCTGATCGCTCTGTCTTTAGAACGCCAAAGGCAATCGGAATTTCAGCCAGCCAGCCCTTGTATAGGGGAGGGCGCACCATAGCTGCCATAAAAGGCTCAAAATATGCGTATCTCGCACAAGAATTAAGCTATGAAGAGGAAATGGAGCAACAGCTTCTTGAAACGGCGACTTTGTACATCGATGTGCTACGTGAGCAAGAAATTTTAAAGGCGAATCTCAATAACGAAGAGTATTTGAAAAAAGAGCTGCAAGTGGTCACCGATCGGTTTAAGCTGGGCGATGTGACAAGAACTGACTTGGCACAAGCAAAGTCTCGCTTTGCAGGGGCCCAAGCGCAAGTGATTCAATCGCGTGGCAATTTAACAAGCATCAAAGCAGAGCTTGAGCGACTGATTAGCCAAAAAGTTTCTACCTTAGAATTCCCTGAATTTACCCCAAACCTGCCTAAAAATGTGGAAGCATTTTGTGAGAAAGCCCTAGCTCAAAATAAAGAATTAGCAGCACAATTGGCCAGATATCATGCGGCCATCCAAGTCTATCGAGAAATCAAAGGAGAGCAGTATCCAGAGCTAGATTTAGATAGCTGGATTCAGCACAATCGCGATCAGGCAATTCCGCATGAATATACGAATGAAATTGTGGCCGAACTCAGCTTCACAATTCCCCTTTACCAGGCAGGCAGAGTCAAAGCAAGGATGCGAGAAGCGGCGGCCTTAGCTCAAAAAGAATGGTTAATTTATTTAGAAATCGAAAAATTCATTCGCCAATACTGCGTTCAAGCTTGGGAAAACCTGGAAACATCCAAGTTCCAGATCACCGCCTATAAAACGCAGTTAGAAACAGCAGAAGTGGCATTAAAAGGGGTACAGGAGGAAGAATCAGCAGGCATGCGCACCATACTCGATATTCTTAACGCGGAGTTTGAAGTCCTCTACGCCAAAGTCAATCTCATCGATGCGCGCCGCGATCAATTTGTTGCTGAATTGGAAATCTTGCATCTCCTCAGCAACCTATTTACTCAATTTTTAGCCTAGCTCGGAATGGCTCGACAAATCTTTTCCACATCTTGAATAAATGGATAATGCTTAGCAATAAATCCTTGTACGCTTGTTTGATCTTTTTTTAACACCGTTTTTGACCGCAGCTCTTCAAGCAATGCTAGATAGCGTGGAGCTAGCTGAGGATCTTTCTTCAAATTAGCAAGCATCTCATTTTTTATGGTTCTTAAATCCCCATTGCTAATCTTTTGCGGAGCATCTAAATCAAAATTGACCGTCATTTTCTTTAAACCAAGATCGAGCGTTAAATAGCCAGCGTTACCTGATGGTTGCTTAAATAGCCATCCTTTAGGATTTTCACTAAAATAATACGATAATGCGCTCTTATTCTGCACAATGCCTAAGGCTTGAATTTGATTTGGATCTCTAATAAATCCTTCACAATGTCTCTTTAGTGGTCTAAAGAAAAGCCCCTCATTTCCAATCACTTTTTGTACTACCCCATCTCTATCAGCTTGCAAAGCTTCTAGCTTGTGAAGGATCGTTAAATAGTTCGTTGCATAATGAGGATGTGTTTTTAACTTTTCATACATGAGCTGCACGAGTTGTTGTTGATCTGATTTTTCAAGTGGATTCTCATGATTTAAATTGACAGTGAATGTAGCAATCTGATCATCACCCAAATCAATTCGCACAGTTCCCATCGTTTTTGAACTTTCTTTTTTCACGTAACGATTGAAAAAACCAGTCGACACGTTATTTAAAGTAAAAGACACATCAAAATTGGACACAGGAATCTTATAAGGGTCATTTGTTAGAGGTGTTTTGAAAACATAATCCCCTACTTTATGTGCGATATATTCTTTATTATTAAAGACAGCAGCAGCCACAACCGATATAGCGGCACCAGGAATAACTCCAAATCCTGCGGCTAATCCCCCTGCAACAAGCAAAGCACCAGTTGAATACCCATGCCATTGTTTTTGAGCTTTTTGATTCGTTTGAGCCATTTCTGTTAGAATTTGACTGCTATCCTCAAAATTGGCACGCGCCTCTTCAATATGGCCTTTCATCACCCTGATTTCTTCCAAGGATTCTGCATTCTTTTGCGAAAGTGTCTGCGCGCGATTCTCTATAGCAACAAATTTTTCACTCGCTCTTTCTTTTAATTTCCCAAATTCGAAAGCAGCCTGCGTCATGACAGAAGATGCTTGATCTGAAAGTTGAATGCCTTGTTCTAATGTTTGACGGGCTTCATCCATGCTCACTTTGCCCTTGGAGCACGCGACATCAATCTCTTCAGCCAGCTGCTTAAAACGGATCAGTTGGTCTGCAGACGTGTGTTGCTTGCTTTGCAGTAAATGAGATAATTCTTTAAATTTAGTGACAGCGATCCCAAAATGCTCCGATGAAGCGTCCATTTTTACTTTACTTGTCTCGTAGTGAGCTCTAGCCGAAACAAAAAGTTTGTTTGCTTGTTGGTAAAAACCTGTCGCCCCTTTTTGACGCTCTTGAATTTCCTCATTTCCATCCATCGCCATTTCTTGGATAGCCTTAAGCGAATCGCCCACTTCTGTCGCTAGTTTTTCGACAGATCCTAAGGTCTTGTCCATTTGATAGAGAACACCAGATTGTGCTTCTCCGATCGTTTTCAATACATCGATATTGGCTTCTGTGTCTCCCAATAATTTGAAAAGCGTTTCTTCAGAAAGCGGATTGCGAATATCTTGGATAATGTCATAGCAACGTTTTGCACCTGCAATTGTTAGGCCTGCACCAGTCAGAAAAGATAATGCTTCTCCCGAAGAAAAACCCGACATCATGAGAGACAATCCCTGAAATACAGATGAACCTGAAACCAATGCATCTGTTCCATGTTTGCGCGTAAGATGCACAGCTTCGGAAACGAGTAAAGCAACCGCAAGAAGTTTTTTCGAAGATTCACAAGCTGTTCCTCCAATCGAGCTTAAATAGCTCAATTGCTGCGGCATCACTTCTTTTTTAGGTTCAGCAGGAATGTCCACCGGAAGGCTTACAGGGGCGCGCTCTTCAGCTAGTCGTCCTTTTTGTTCTTCCGTGATTCCTTTGTCTGCAATCAGATGAGCACAAAATCGATGAATTCTTCCAAAATAGGGAGAGTCTTTTTCAACAATTCCTATGATCTTGCCTTGTGTACCGCGGTCGAATTCAAACGTTTCCAGAGTATTCAAAATTTTGGTTACAGAAGAAGCTAGTGCAAATTCCGGATTTTCAATCAGAATGCGAGACATTTTTTCTTGTAGAGCACACAAGTCTAATTTACTAATGGGATCTTTTTGACGAAAATCAAAACGTAAATTCACACTTTCATTTCCCAAATTGACCCGAATTGTCCCTGTCGTTTGAGATTTGACACGTCTAACATATCGATTAAAATGACCGCAAGAAACTCGATCAAAAGAAACCGCGACTCCGTAAGGCTCTACAGCAATTGTCTCCGGATCATCAGGATTCGGAATACTAAAAGCCCAATCCCCAACCTTTCTAGCAATCGTTTCCTTGTTTTTGAAAACCTGGGCTCCCACAACCGTTCCCACGATGGCTGGTAAAATTCCAAATCCTGTCATCGCTCCTGCTAAGACGCCTCCAGCTATAACAGCACCTCTTGTATATCCACGATCAATTTGGGCGGCTTTTTCATTGTCTTTTTGCATCTCTTCAAGAATTCTGCGGCTGTCTTCATGGCACGCCTTTAGATCGTCGAGCAAAAGCTTCATTTGGCTAATCTCTTGCTGCGATTCTTCATTTTTTTTGCTCAACTCATCTGCCAAAGATTCTAAGGCCACAAATTCCGCGCTAGAGCCTTCCGTAAGCTGCCCAAAAACACAAGCGGCTTTAGACATAACCAAAGAGGCGTTGTCAAATTCTTGGATTCCTTTGTCTAATTGTCCTTGGGCTTGATCCATGTAGTCTTTAGCCTGTTCACACTCTTGTTCAATGCTCTTAGCAAGTTGTTCAAGTTGATTGACACGTTCAATCAATGAACCTGTTTGACTTTCTACAAGCTGTTTAATATGTTCGAATTTAAGCTGAACAGACTCAAAACAGGCTGCAGATTGTTGGGTAAGAGTTTGGCTTTCGAGAAAATGACAGCGAGCATTTGCATATAACGTTTTGGATGCTTCATAAGATTTCAGAGCTTCTGTTTGATGCATTTGTAAATCTTCCCGTCCATGCAAAGAAGCAGCTTGAACTTGACGAACAAATGCATCAATTTCATTCGCTTTATTTTCGACAGATAGTAAGCTTTGCTCGAGCTGCGCGAGAGTCCCTTCACTCATCTTTCCATACATTTCTAAAGCGCCAATGCCGGCCTGTACGTCCCTTAAAAGTTCTCCAAGTTCGCTTTGTGTACGCGTCGATTTAATATCGCTAAAAATATGATAGGCCCTTGTTGCCCCAGCCAGAAATAAACCTGTATTGGCTGCTAAAGAGAGCAAATTTCCAGAAGTCGCGACTTTCGAAATCGCGAGAAGAGCAGTACCAATAGTTGCTGTAGAGCAAATGGCGTCCGTTCCGTGTTCTCCAGCGATTTTTTTCAGAGCGGAAGTTGCTTGTAAAAGATGTTGTGTGCGTGCACGAATTGTTTCTGAAAAAGATCGATTGGTTCCAGATAAATTTCTTTGATTGAGCTCGTTCATTGTTAATTCCTAGTCAGGAGTATATGATTTTTTGGTGAGATTTTATCTAGAACAACGAATTGCTGCAATTGATTTAATAGGCAAAATTATGATCATCCTCGTAAACCTAGAAATGTTTTTCTATAAGTCAAACTTATGTTTTTATGCGATCATAATTTGCCAAATTAGGGTTATTTAGCCCGTATAAAAAGGACAACTTGTTCTATGGAGAGAGCCATCTCGACTCCATAAATGGCAGGATGGGCATTGCTGAAATGCTTGTCGAACATACAGCCCATCATCATCAAAAAATACACCTGAAGCAGATTTTAATTCTCCCTCTGCATTCACGAAAAAAATTCCCTCAGAAAGGATGTGTATTTGTGAAGGCAGCACATAAGTTTTTTCTGAAGAAACTGTATCTGCTAGTAATGGAGAAACAATTGTACAAATAAATAAGCAAAGATAAATTCGAAAACATAATTTTCCTAAAGCCATAAGAACTCCTTTTTATGTTAGTCGTTTTTGCCATTTAATATTGCTTAAAGACCTGCTAGAACGTTGCGAGCAAATCCTTGCCGCGAAAATATACAAGTGAATATTTTACTTGTCAACAAATAAAATCTTTCCATTGGGAAACATGAACATCACATCGCCCATTTTTCTGTTTTACACATTGGCAATGCTAATACAAGAGTTGAGACTAAATGGGGTGGGGATGATTACGCATATATTTTTTCCCATATGCTCTCATGCGCTCTGTTGCCATGAGATATAGAAGAAATGCGATGAGCATGACCATAGCAGCATTTGTATAAAAGCCAATTAATGTTCCCAATATGGGTGCGATACACCCGTGAATTCCAATCGATATCACATTCAAACTCCTATACGCAGTGCTATCGGAATTCTTCGCAAAATAAGATCCTGAGATATGCCATGATAGCTCACTACCTGCTTGCATGATTCCATATGCTAAATAAGCCAAAATAGACTGCATTGACATGGAAGTAGCCGCAAAATAACAAAACAGGAAAACAGGCTGCGACCAAAGTGACAACGCTACAAAAATAATAAATATTGGAGTACCGACATGGAAGAGCTTAAAGCAAAACAATGCCTTTACATAAAGTCATGACATACATCATTTTTTTATAATTCAAATGCAGCATATCCACAAAAAGCTGGGAAGAATCGTATGAATCATCATAAGGGCAGAAGCCCCTAGCATGAATCCCATTTGAAAAGCCGCAAAATCGGGTCTTTCACCTAACACTTTCCAAGCTGTTTCCCATGGATTTGCAAGAGTTGCTAACATCTTAAAATGCGGTTGCTTACTTATTAGAGTTTTGGTATTAATCGCTAACCGAATTAATAGTCCCGTAGAAAGAATTCCTACACAGGCTGTAAAAAATAAAATCCAACGCCAAGAACCCGCATAATCATCAAGAATCCATCCAAAAATGAGAGTAAAAATGGCACATACTTAAAAATATTGGCCCAAACAATGTTAAAAACCAGCCGATCTTGTCTTTTTTCAATCCATGAACTCCACAATACGGAGAAAAAAATGCAGCCAAAGGTTTTAACACAATAATGGATGTGACCTGAATAGGAGAAGCATGAAGTTCTTTATAAAGAACATCATGCTATAGATGGACCAAAATGGGGCATTTAAAGGACGAGACCATAAAAAAATCGTATGTGTCTTTTTATGCAAGTCTACATGTCTTTTGTGACTCATCTTAAAGCCAGTGTAAAAAATATAAGCATCACAAATCAAAAACTAATTTTAAGATGCCCATTTTTCTCAAAGAGCCTGAGTCTGCAAATCAATCCCTTTCTTGGCTTCTTGAGAATTTTGGTCTCCATTTAAAAAATCAAACTCTCGAATGTTGAGATCTCCATAGGTGCGCACGTACAATTTCTTGTTCGTTAAATCTTTCACAACAATCCACTGCGTAAAATCGCCACTGTTACTTTCTTTTTCGCGGACTGTTCCATAAGGGATATCCACCGTATTGAGGAGGTGAAAAGCCGCATTGATTCCTGCTTTACCAGTCTTTGGGGCACCCATCGCATTCTTAAAAAGAGCCGTGCGTACAAAACGTGAAGGAGGCGTCCAGTCCCCTGGAACACCTAGAAAACCTGTTCCTTGTCCCGTAGCGGTAATCACGGCATTGCCTATTTTTAATTCTCCGGCATTAACTGGAGAAAGATTGATGTAATTGCTCAAATTGGTTAGGTGCCAAGGATATTCAGGCGCATTTGTTAAAACATCGACAGGATTATCATAAATATTGACTTTGCCTTTAATGAACTCAACAACCCCACTTTTTCCGTTGGCATCATGCAACGACAAATGCACAGGTGGAATTATCGAAAAGCCTGCAACTTTATCCGAATAAACATGCATTTTTTCAAGAGCATTTTTGGCTTCTTCGACCGTTTCAACATTTCCCAATAACCATGCCATAATATCTGCAAAATGGATCATTGTATCAGCCGGTGCCGAGGAAACTGCTGGATATTCTGTCCCAGGCATCCATAATGCTCCTACGGAAAATCCTTTTTCATTAAATCCATCTGAAATAGCCTTTGAAGGCAAAATCACCATGCCAACGAAAGCATACTTGGAGGTCCATTGCATGCCTTTTTGATTGTTAGGTGCAGGACTTTGAAACTGTTCCCCCTTTGGAAAAAGTTGTACACGTGTAGGCAGAATTTGGGCAAATTCCAAAGAGCGTCCAACAATGCAGGTGCGGTCTTCCGCTTTTAGCAAAAAATCTGTGCAGCTAAAACCACTTGACGGAATGGTGCAGATGGCTAAAGCAATCACTTTAAAACTGACTGAATTCCAAATTTTTCTTAGCATGTGTTTCCTTAAGTTTAAATCTTTTAAAAGAGTGCATTGAAAAGAATACTTATTTCTAGTATCAAGATGCTTGTCTATTGTCAATAAAATCATTGAATAAAAAGGCGTTTTCTTTCATCTCTATCTTTTCAATCAGATAACCACAAGAGGACACATGTCTCAACCCAACCTAGTCGACACTTTTAAGACTTTAAAATCCTTAAATAACGATCAAAAACGTTATTACTACTCCTTACCTGCCTTAGAAGAGCAAAAGATTGCAAAGATTAGTCGTCTGCCCATTAGTATTCGTATTATGCTGGAATCTTTAATGAGAAATTGCGATGGAAAAAGAGTTCGAAAAGAAGACGTTGAAAGGTTAGCCAATTGGTCTGCAAAAGGGCCTTATGAAGGTGAAGTCCCTTTTGTAGTTTCTAGAGTCATTTTGCAAGATTTTACAGGCGTTCCATTATTAGTGGATTTAACAGCCATGCGCGACGCTGTTGCAGAAAGAAAATTAGATGCCACTCTTATTGAACCAGAAGTCCCCGTAGACCTTGTCATTGACCACTCTGTACAAGTCGATCGATCAGGAACAAAAAATGCTTTCGATTTTAATTTAAAGGTAGAGTTCGAACGCAACCAAGAAAGATATGAATTTTTGCGCTGGGGACAACAAGCCTTTAAAACGTTCAAAGTTGTGCCTCCAGGTATTGGAATTGTTCACCAAGTCAATCTAGAGCACATTGCCAAAGTTGTCTTTGTTAACAAAAAAAATGGCGTTCTAATCATTAGTCCTGACACCCTTGTAGGGACAGATTCCCACACAACGATGATTAATGGACTCGGTGTTTTGGGTTGGGGCGTTGGAGGAATTGAAGCAGAAGGCGCCATGCTAGACCAGCCAAACGTTTTACAACTTCCGGAAGTCATCGGCGTTCACTTAAGTGGTCGCTTATCAGAAGGAGTAACAGCCACAGATCTGACTCTCGCCATTACACAATTATTGCGCAAAGAAAATGTAGTAGGAAAATTTGTCGAATTTTTCGGTGAAGGCACAGCTAGCCTAACGGTTGCAGATCGAGCCACTATTGGAAATATGGCTCCCGAATATGGTGCAACTACGGGTTATTTTCCAGTCGATGAAAAAACGCTCGAATATCTCCATTTAACGGGGAGAGATGAAAAAGACATCACCCTTATCGAAGAGTACTTAAAAGCACAAAATTTATTCGGTGTACCTAAAAAGGGGGAAATTGACTTTACGAAAGTTCTAGAACTTGATCTTTCTTCCCTTAAACCCGCTGTAGCAGGCCCTAAACGTCCTCAAGACCGCATTGATCTGATCAATCTTAAAAGCAAATTCCTCGAAATTATCAAAACCCCAGTTAAAAATGGCGGTTACGGAAAAACAGATGAAGATCTCCAACAAGCGGTCGGTGTGCATTCAAACGGAACAGTTTCCATAACCGTTCCTCATGACACCGGAGGTACTTATGTGCTTGATACCAAACAAAAAGAAGAACCTGCCTGGGATGAAGTTGAGATGGTTACAAACCGCCCTTTTAATTCTGCAATTACCGATCCAGGCTATGGCGAAGCTGAAAAATGCGACATCATTTTAAAGCATGGGTCCATCGTCATTGCCGCCATTACAAGTTGTACAAATACAAGCAATCCAAGTGTTATGCTAGGGGCCGGTTTACTTGCTAAAAAAGCAGTAGAAAAAGGACTTAAGGTCAACCCCTTGGTCAAAACGAGCTTAGCTCCAGGATCTCGCGTCGTTACAGATTATTTTGAAAAAGCAGATCTCCAAAAGTACTTTGATGCACTCGGCTTTCAACTTGTTGCTTATGGATGCACCACCTGTATTGGAAATAGCGGTCCGCTCGACGATAACATTGAAAAAGCCATCAAAGATTATGATTTAATTGCCGCCAGTGTGCTAAGTGGAAACCGAAATTTTGAAGCCAGAATCCATAGCGCTGTTAAAGCTAACTTTTTGATGTCTCCTCCTCTTGTAATTGCCTTTGCTATTGCGGGGCGAGTAGATATCGACTTTGAAAAAGAACCCTTGGGAATTGGAAAAGACGGCAATCCCGTGTTTTTAAAAGACATTTGGCCTTCGACAGAGGAAATTCAAAAGACAATCGCTAAAAGCATCGATCCAAGCATGTTTAAAAACAGGTATGGACGCATTTTAGAAGACAACCCCATTTGGCAAAATATCCAAGTCAATTCTGGGGGTGTTTATGAGTGGGACGAAACAAGCTCGTACATCCAAAAACCTCCATATTTTGATGGATTTACTACAGAGCTTCCCCCTAGAATACCTTTGCAAAATTTACGTCCCCTCGCGCTCTTTGGAGATTCAGTCACCACCGACCATATTTCTCCTGCGGGATCCATAGGAGCTGATACCCCTGCTGGCAAATATTTACTCTCCTTAGGAATCAAAAAGGAAGATTTCAATAGTTATGGAAGCCGCCGTGGAAACCACCACGTAATGGTACGTGGAACTTTTGCAAATGTGCGGATTCGCAATCGGATGGCTGGTGATAAGGAAGGTGGTTTCACAAAATTAATGCCTGAAGGCACAGTGATGCCGATTTTTGATGCATGTCAAATTTATGGAGAGAAAAATGTTCCCTTAATTGTCTTTGCTGGAAAAGATTATGGCATGGGCAGCTCACGCGATTGGGCCGCCAAAGGATCTGCTCTTCTCGGTGTTAAAGCCGTCGTCGCTCAAAGCTTTGAAAGGATTCACCGAACCAACCTAATTGGAATGGGTGTATTGCCTCTTCAATTTAAACCTGATGAAAGTTGGGAAAGCTTGGGTATTACGGGCGATGAAACATTCTCGCTAATCGGAATTGAAAATCACATCACAAGTAAGCAAGAAGTCACTTTAGAAATTAAAAAAGGCAATGAAATAAAAAAAGCACAACTAATTTTACGGTTAGACACTCCAATAGAGATTGAGTATTATCTTCATGGGGGGATTTTACCCTACGTATTACGCCATATTCTAGCAAAAAAGGCACAAGCATAAACACCCCTTCCAGGCATCCTAAAAACATTTTTTAGGATGCCTTCATGAGACTCTCCATCTTTCACTTCTACTTTTACAAATTGTCAGATTGATTTAAATCCGATTCAATCCATAATAAAGCCTGCAAATCTTATTAACATATCTAGTTTTACTAAAAGCACAAAAATGACTATTGAGCTAAATCCGCTTCAAAATAATTTGGTAATAAATATTGAAACCATACTTCCTAACGAAACTCTTCTTCATCTTTTTACATTCCTTAAAGAGATCAAAACAACTCGTTTGGTAAACAAAAAATGGCGAGAGCTAAGTCTCACGGCCGAATTTTATGAAATCAAAAAATTCATCTCCTTTATTTCGGACAAAGTGAATAAAAAAAAATATCCGAATGAATCAGATCAGATCAATGAGTTAAACAAAAAAATGCTTTTTAACTACTTCCAAAATATATTTGTTTTAGAAAGAGCGTTGATCAATATTTTAAAAAATTTTGAACAAACTGATCTTGATCAATTAAAGCTTTTTATTGAAGACAGAGATCCCATAGATCTTTCTTTTGCATGTCTATCTAAGAACCTCTTCGATTTAATTTCCTTACACAAAGACCTGGAAGAATTGCTGTTAGATGCGGAAAAGCAAAATGCAATCGTCAAAAATGAAAGATGCCAAAAACTGTACGAAGCATTTAAAAAAGCAAATCGCTTAAGTGAAGCTGCACAGCTTATCCAGATAGCCACGGATCCGGTAGAAAGAACGATGGGGAGTACCAAAAACATCTATCCTAGATCCTCTATTGCAAGTGAAATTTTTTGCGATTTAATGCAGAAAGGCAATCTAGAAATAGCGAAAGTTTTTTTAAAAGAATTTTACATGCAAAATCCTCCCCAATTTTTATGCAGGGACTACCACGTAAATACATACTTGGAAGAAAAGTTCGACATGTTTATAAAGAATGGCGATCTAAAAAATGCCCTAAATTTAACAAAAATCATTTATGAAATCGAAACCGAAAGAAAAACGTTCTCCTATATCTATATAAAATTCTTTAGGAAAATTGTCACATCTTATACCGAAAGCAATCAGTTAGAAAAAGCTAAAAAATTAATCAAAGATTATCATCTAGGTATTGAGCTTCTATAAAATATATTCAAATAATTTTGTTGTCTCACAAGAATTTTCAAGAATTTCTTTTCCAAGATAAGCTTGTTGCTGTAACGTTTTCACATGTCCTGTAGACCTATAAAGGAATTTTGGACAATTGATAAATAGAGCTTCTTTGTTCAACAGCTGTTTAACAGACTTTGTGAAAGATGCTTTTTGATCTTCAGCAATAAAATTGCTTACATTACTTAGGTAAAGAGTATCTATCACAATATCATGACGATCTAAGGTGTTTCTTATTTTAGCAAATGTTTCATAATGAGAAAGATCTTCTGTAATAGGAATAATGGCTCCTCTCGACACAAGCTTTTGAATAAAGAGGTAGGATTTTTCATTTTCAAGCCAACTGCCTTCACGAGACAACTCTTTTTCTATCCGATCAGTAGGCAAACCTTGTTGATCTTCATGAAAAAATAATTCTCTCTGTTTTCCATGCAAGGAATTCAAGTAATGAATCATTTTCTGCTTAAAGATTTCCCGGGTCCCTGATGACTGGATGATCTCCATTGTTTTCTCAATAAATTTGGCATTTTGTGGGTTAAAATCAATAATCAATCCATAGTTTGAGTTTCTTTGGACCATCATATCAAAATTATACCATGCTGCACAACCTATGTGGATGGTTTTAGCCCCATGATTAGGTCGTGGATGTGCTCTTAACTTTTGATAGATCGTTGCTAAGTTAGTTTCATTGGTTGTGATATAAATGCCATAAATTTGATCGGCTACATGGGGATTATTAAAAGATGCTAATGTTTTCGTTATCGAATCCTGTGAAAATACTTTTTGCCATATTGTAAAAGATTTATCGAGGGTTTTGATTTTTTTATAGCATCTTTTTGTCGCTTTTAAAGGATGGTATATCCACCCAATGGAGAAAAAAGCAATCCATCCAGCTATTTTTTTGCCTGTACATTTTTTGTTTTTCCATGGAAAGCAAATAAAGTTCAGACATTTATTGATGGAGCTAAGAGGTGACATAGATGATCCTTTCGTTTAACAGGCAAACCATAAAAAATTCCCCTCAAATAAGCAAACGTTAATATTAATGCCTGCATTCAGAAAAGTAAGTTTCCCACCCCCCACCTAACGCCTTGTAAAGACGAACTAAATCCAAAAGGGCTGCACTCTCAGCATCTAAACGGTTTTGTTGAATGGAGATCAACTGCCTTTCGCTATCTAACAAATCTGTTATACTCACGAGTCCTTTCACATATCTTTCATTGGAAAGTTGCACAATTTTTTCATTGCGTCCAACACTATCACCGTAACGTCGCATGGTTTTTAAATCTTCCAAAAATGTCACCATGGAATTTTCTGTCTCTTGCAATGCTTGCAAAACGGTTTGACGATATGTATAAGCGGCAGCTGTGGCAGATGCTTCAGCAACACGCAAGTTCCCCACAAGTTTTCCTCCTTGGAAAATAGGAAGGTTAATATCACCGCCATATGACCACGTATTACTTGCTCCTTGAAAAAGATTGCTGAACATTAAAGATTGAAATCCTTCATCTCCAAATAGAGAAATTGTAGGAAAAAAATTGGCAACGGCAACCCCAATATCTGCTGTCGCTGAGGCTAATTGCCTTTCAGCTGCCCGGATATCTGGCCTTCTTCTCAAGATATCTGAACGGATTCCAATAGACACTTCACTCGGGATGGGGGGTAACGATCGATAGGGCAATAATTCTGCCACAAGCGTTTCAGGTAAATTGCCTGTCAAAACGGAGAGTGCATAGATGCTTTGAAATAGCAATGCTTCAAAATTAGGAATCGTCGCATAAACTTGCGCGACCTCCGCTTCAATTCTTTCAAGATCCAATTGATTGCTCAATCCAGCCTTGACTCTTCTTCCAATAATATCTGCACTTTTTTCCAAAACGTTGATATTTTCCTTTGTCAAGCTAATCTTTTCCTGAGCCGTTCTTGCCTCTAGATAATTGCGGGCAACCTCAGCAAAAACAGAAATTAAGCGATCGTTCATTTGCTCAATGGATGCAGAGACTTTCGCATCGGCTGATTCCACGTTTCGTCTTGTCTTTCCAAATAGATCGAGTTCCCATGTCATGTCCAAAGTTGCATTATAAAGGGTTTGAAATTGGGGAACTTGAATTGTAAATTGGGCATTGGGTGTCGTAGCACCTGGTGTCGTAGGTGCATTTGGCGCAGGGATTTGAAAGAGAGGCCCATTTTTGCTAAACATGGTTCTAGAACCATTGAAATCAGCCGAAAGCTGTGGAAATAATGGTGCAGCAGCCACCATGCGCGTGGCTCTTGCTCGGCAAACATTCGCTTCAGCAACTCTGATGTCATTGTTGTGCAGGGCTGCCATTCGTATATATTCAATCAGAAGAGGATCTTCAAAAACTTCCCACCACTCACAAAGAGGCAGTTCTTGGGAAAATTCCAGATTAACCTCTTGTGGACATGGTAAAGGCGTCCATTGATCCGGCACATAGTTCATAGGTGGCCGATAATCTGGTCCCACCATGCACCCACACAAGAATAGACTTAATAAATAATAATAAAAATTTCTCATAAGCCCACACTTATTCTAATCGTTTTCTAAAGAACCAATCGGCTCCAGATAAGGTAAAAACTGCAATAATTGCCATTGGCCACGTATTTTGAAAGACGAGATAGGCAGGCATGTCCTTTAAAAAGATGCCTTTTACGACGACTAAAAAGTAGCTCAACGGATTGGCGAGGTCAATGGTTTGCAACCAGCCAGGCATATTCTCAATGGGAGTTGCGTAACCGGATAATAAAATGGCGGGAGACATAAATACAAAACTACCTAGAACGGCTTGTTGCTGTGTTTGACAAAGCGAAGATACAAACAGTCCCACACCCACTACTGAGCTAACAAAGACTAGTAAGCTAAAGTATAATAAGAGCAAAGACCCGGTAAAAGGGATCTGAAAGAAAAAAACGGCAAGAGCAATAATGACTGATCCTTCGCATACACTAATAATAATCGCTGGTAACATTTTCCCTATGAGAATTTCAAATGGTTGCGCTGGAGAAACAAGCAATTGATCGAAAGTACCCATTTCTCTTTCACGAGCGACAGATAGAGCTGTCAAAATGACCGTTACAACCATCGTCAGCACACCGCAAAGATTGGGAATATTAAACCAATAATAAAGAAGATTAGGATTATACCAATTGCGGGTAACAAGCACTGTCGGCTGCACATGAAAACCTTGATCATGGGAAAACTCGCGGCTAAATTGGTCGATGATGTTCAAAGCATACCCTTGTACGATCTGTGTAGTATTCGATTTACGTCCATCGAAAATGAGCTGAACAGGCGCTTCTTTCCCTGCATACAAATTGCGCGAAAATTGATCATCGATATGAAGGACCATCATTACTTCCTGCAAATCAATCACACGCGTAATTTCCTCAACACTGCCTAAGTAATGAATCTTTTTAAATGTAGGTGCTCCTTTGAAGCGTTGCACCAATTCAAACGCAGGTTTTCCAGAATCTCGATTTAAAATACCTATCGATACATTTTTTACATCAAGGGTCGCCGCAAAAGCAAAAATAAACAATTGAAAAAGAGGGGGCACGATTAAAACAGCCCGACTTTTTTTATCTCGCCAAACCATCAAAATCTCTTTAATAATCAATGCATGAATACGCCCAAACATGCTAATCCAATCTTTTTTTTGTTTTAAAGGCCGTTATCATTAATAAAATAAATCCAAAAGCTAACATACAAAGCAAATCAGGGATAATTAGCCTCCAAATATTTCCTACTAAGAACAAAGTTTGAAGGCAAGAGACGAAATAGCGTGCTGGAATAATATAAGTTACAAGTTGAATAACAAAAGGCATGCTCGAAATTTCGAAGATAAAACCAGAAAGGATAAATGCGGGCAAAAACCCCACAAACATGGAGATTTGGGATGCGATGAATTGATTGCGACTGAGTGTAGAAATTAATAATCCCAAGATGGTTGCGCAAAATAAAAAAGCACCCGAAACGAGAGCTAACAACAAAAACGATCCCCTAAATGGCACATTGTAGAAAAAAACCGCCACTGCAACGCAAATCATCATAGATGTCATTCCTAAAAAAAAATAAGGAATTAATTTACCAAACAGTAATTCGTAAATGCCCACTGGTGTCGCCATCATAGCCTCCATTGTCCCCCTTTCCCATTCTCTTGCGACAACTAAAGCGGTAAGCAAAGTCCCAATCAACGTCATGATAATGGCCAAAGATCCGGGAACTAAAAAATTTCGACTAATCAACTCTTCGTTATACCAAAACCTTGGCTGAGGGTTAACTAGAGGTAAACCTTTAAGATTCTGATTAATTTTTTCCTGTTGTAACCAGATGTTCCAAGCACCTAAAACATAATTTTGCACAAATGCAGCTGTATTGGGCTCACTTCCATCCGCAATGACTTGAATGGGTGCGGGCTGATCCGTCCGTTTTTTAAAAGCAGAAAAATAGGAAGGAACAACGACAATGCCTCTGATTTTACCTGCAATGATTAAATCCTCCAAACTTCGACGATCTTTTGCCATCCTCACTTCAAAATAAGGAGAGTTTTTAAGCGATTCAGCAAAACTAATGGCATCAACGGTTGTTTCTTCTAACACTAAACCAAGTCGCAAATGATTCAAATCAAGAGAAACACCGAATCCATAAAGAAACAACAAGATCATAGGAAGCAATAAGCTAATCAAAATACTGCTTGGATCTCGGATGATCTGAAAAAATTCCTTAATCACAAGAGCTTTAATGCGCCTGATACTCCCTTCTTTTTTTATTTGCGCAGCCTCATTCATTTAGCATGCTCCTGATCGTACCGATTAATCAATTCGATAAAAGCATCTTCAAGAGTAGGTGAAGGGTTATGATCTGTTTTTACAATGTCTTTTAACTCATCCGGTGACCCTAAACGAATCAAACGACTGCGATACACCATTCCAATGCGATCGCAATATTCAGCTTCATCCATGAAGTGAGTGGTCACCATGACTGTCACCCCTTTTTCAACAAGCCCATTGATGTGATTCCAAAATTCTCTGCGAGTAATTGGATCTACACCGGATGTGGGTTCATCTAAAAAAAGTACAGTTGGATTGTGCATCACAGCACAAGATAGGGCTAGGCGCTGTTTAAAACCTAAAGGAAGTTCATCTGCGGAAACGTTGAGATAGGGTTTTAGATCAAATGTGTCGACCATTTTCTGTACAGCTTCAGCTCGATATGTACCTGTGAGATTATAAATCCCTGAAAAAAATTGCAGGTTTTGCATAACGCTTAAATTTCCGTAGAGAGAAAATTTTTGTGCCATATAGCCAATTTGGGCCCTAGCCTCACCAGGAGCATCCTGCAGATTAAGCCCTGTCACAAATGATTCCCCTGCTGTAGGTTTCAGCAATCCACACATCATTTTAAAGGTGGTCGATTTACCCGCTCCATTTGGACCTAATAATCCAAAAATTTCTCCACTCTTAATTTTAAAAGTAATGTCATCTGCGGCTGTAAATTCTCCAAATCGCTTAGTTAAGCCGATGGCTTCTACGACGGGTGTTTCTTCAGGCTTTATTGGTTTGGTAATTTTGGCTAGTTCTGATTCACCGCTCGGCCCCCCACCTAAAATATCAATAAAGGCATCTTCAAAACGAGGAGGCGTTTCCTCGAGCTTAGCTTCAGGTCCAGCTCCCAATGTATTCAGATCTAAACGATGGCTTTTTCCTTTAAAAACAATCCGTACATCTCGACCTTGAATGACCCCGTCAATCACATCTTCCGAAGATAAAGCCTTTACTAAAACAACCCGCTTCCGTCCTGTGATATGTTCGATTTTAAAGGTTTGTCCTTGTACTCGCTTTGTCAAATCTTGGGGAATCCCGTTAAATAACATCTTGCCTTCATTTAATAGAAGAACGCTATCACATTGCTCAGCTTCATCTAAATAAGCGGTGCTCCAAAGGACTGACACACCTTCATCAATCAACTGGTGAACCATCTTCCATAATTCACGTCGAGAAACAGGATCAACTCCGACGCTGGGCTCATCCAATAATAATAACTGAGGTGTCCGGATCAATGCACAGGCCAGCCCAAGTTTTTGCTTCATCCCTCCCGAAAGAGCACCTGCTAGTCTCTCTGTAAAAGGTTCTAAAGATGTAAATTTTAATAGTTTTTCGAACGTTTCTTTGCGTTCATTTTTTGGCACGCCCCTCAAACTTGCGTAAAGATCAAGGTTTTGCTGAACGCTCAAATCTTCATAAAGACCAAATTTTTGCGGCATATATCCAAGAATGAGATGAATCTCTTCAGCATCATTAACCGTATCAAACCCAGCTACCGATATATTTCCTTTTGTGGGTAGAAGCAATCCAGCCATGAGACGAATCAGAGTCGTTTTCCCTGCACCATCGGGCCCGACTAACCCCACAATTTTCCCTTTCGGAACGGATGCTTGAATACAATCCAGGGCCGGAGCTGATCCTTTTTCAAAAATTTTAGTTAATTGATTGATTTGAACAAGATCACTCACGATTGTTCCTGATGGGGATCATCCCCCAATTTAAGTCTCACTGTTACCGGCATGCCTTGTCGTAAATATCGATCTGGGTCATCTACAATAACTCTTAAACGATAAACAAGATCGGTCCGCAACTGGGTGGTTTCCACGGTTTTCGGAGTGAATTCGGAAACAGGTGAGATAAAACCAATATGTCCATGATAGACAGGCATAGTGGGAGTATCCGTATAAACTTCTGCCGGCATGTTGGGGTAAATCTTTCCTAAATTACCCTCTGAAACATAGGCTCGAATCCATAAGGGAGATTTAATGGAAACCGTACAAACAGGATCACTTTCTTTGACGACAGAACCTGGTTCCCGAATTCTGGTTAAAATAAACCCATCTGTCGGAGCATACATTTCTGTATAAAACAAGTTATCTTGTGCAACACGCAAAGAGGCTTGAGATTGTTCTAAATTTGCGGTTAAAACATTCCAATTTGAATAAGCATCATCTAAATCTTCTTGTGAAACAGATCCTGACGGAAGTAGCTCTTGCCTTCTTTTGTAGAGCTTCTCTGCATTCGCTAAATTGGCACTAATCGATTTGACGTTCGCTTCAGCTTGTGCGACCTGATCTTCATAGATTTTTTTATCAAGCACTCCGACCAATGTTCCCGCATGAACTTCATCACCTTCGTCAAAAAATAATTTTTCAACCAGTCCACTTACACGAAAGCCTAGATCAACCTGCCGAATATCGACATTTCCATAAAGAATCAGTTCATTAGACCGGTCTTTCCCTGAAAAATACTTGTAAATCGCGAATATTCCTGCTGCAAGTAGAATAAAGATCAGGAAAATAATCAAAGCTCTTTTCATTTTCGTCTCGCGTCACATTTATTTTATAAATTAAAACCCTATATTCCATTTTTAGAAAAGGTTGTCAAGGGAACCCACAAATGAATGCTTTAAACAAATTTTGCATTTCCTCATTTAAAAATTTAAGTGTTCTTATTTTTTTATAGACAAAAGTTACAATTTAAGAGAAAATAGAAGCTTTAATAATAGAATTTAGGCTTTTTATAATATGTCTACTCCTTCAAAAATCTATGATCGTAAAAATCCTTTTTTAGCCACAATCAAAGAGAGATATTCGCTTTGCAATCCCGGCTCCAAAAAAAATACCTATCATTTAGTTTTGGATTTAAAAGATTCTGGAATCTCTTATGCTGTTGGGGATAGCGTCGCTATTTTCCCTCAACACGATGTCGAACTTGTCGATCAAACATTGCAAATTTTAAACGCTTCCGGAGACGAAATCGTTTTTGACAAACGTGCTCAAGAAACACTTCCTCTTCGTGCATTTTTAACAACAAAAGCGGCTATTACAACAGTCAGTCGCAAGTTATACACAGAAACTGCTGCTAGACAGCTGGACGCTGATAAAAAAGCCCAACTCGATTATTTTTTGCAAAGTGAAAATCAGCCTCTACTGAAATCTTATCTGGAAGAACATGGCCTGTGGGAATTTTTAGAAGAACACCAAGAAGTTCAATGGGATCTACAAGAACTCTGTAATTGCTTAATGCCTCTTCTTCCCCGCTTTTACTCAATCGCCTCTTCTATGAAAGCTGTCGGTGAAGAAATGCACCTGACTGTTGCCCTTCCTCACACACTGACAGATGAACAAATAAAACGGGGTGTTTGCACGCATTATTTATGTCATTTAGCCCCTTTAAATGAATCTGTCGTCCCTCTCTACGTTCAAGCTCACCACGGATTCACGACTCCAGAAAACATCCACGCCCCTATGATTATGATTGGACCAGGAACAGGCATTGCCCCCTTCCGCGCTTTTATGCAAGAAAGAATGGCCCAAAATGCACCCGGGAAAAATTGGCTTTTCTTTGGAGAATGGCATAGAGCCCATAACTTTTTCTATGAAGGTTATTGGAGAGACTTGGAAGCAAAAGGAAACTTACGTTTAGATGCTGCTTTTTCACGTGACCAAGAACAAAAGATATATGTTCAGCATCTTTTGCTTGAAAAAGGCGCCGAGGTCTTCGAATGGCTCCAAAATGGAGCAACTCTTTTTGTTTGTGGCGACGCGCATCAAATGGCAAAAGACGTAGAAAAAACACTTAAACAAATTGTGAGTACACACGGAAAGCTAGATGAAGCAGAGACTGAAAAATACCTTAAAACACTGAAAAGTGAAAAAAGGTATTTGCGGGATGTTTACTAAAAAGCAATAAGTATAAAGGTTCAAATAACCCAACCAAAATTGACTGCAGAGATACCAAACAATCGATCATCATAGAGTTATTTTGATTGCATGGTCGAAAATGAATGCCTGATAGAAAAATTAACCTTCTATCAGCCATTCTTTGAAATTTACATTTGAGCGGTTCATGCAATAGGGGCGCCTGTAGGATCTGGGTGATGAAAATGTAAGCCATCCAATAAAGAGAAATTTGCTTCTTGAACATTAGAAGTCGACAATTCGTTCCAGCAGAACTCTCCAATTTTAGGAATGTCTGTCGTACGCTTTACTTTTTTTAAGTTTTTTGGTTAGAAGATAAAAAACTTTACCTTGAAAAGAAAATACATATAAATAGTGGAATTTTTAGTCGCTATCTCCGCCATCTCCGCCATTTCCCCCTTGTCCAAAATCGCTACCACCACCATTTCCTCCATGACCGCCATCCTGACCAGATTCACCTTTCTGTCCGAGATCTCCATCCTCACCCTTTTTATTCCCATAGCCATAAGAACCATGTTTTCCATCTTTGGCTCGAAAAGCACTAGAGCTATTGGTTTCAGCTAATAGCATCGAGGAAATCAATGTCAATCCAAGCAATATCACGATAAAATTATTTTTCATTTAGAATCCTCCATTGAATTGCGCCTTGAATATTTAGCTGATACTTTAGAAAGCAGAGAAATGGCTTAACATCGTATGAAGCAGGGAATTTTGGCAGACCTTGATATAGCTCAAGTGAGTTATATCGATTAAATGTCTTCCTCGGTCGTTAAGATGGCAAAGCACTGAACACCATCTCCACATCCAAAATCAGTTAATCCTTCCCCAGAAGTTGCCGTAATGCCCACTTCTTCTACACTCAATCCCATCACCTGTGCGATCTTCTCACGCATTTGAAGAATTTTGTCTTTAAACTTAGGCTTTTTCCCTTCCAATGAAATCGCTACATGCACAATTTTTTGTTTCCCTAAAGTTTTTAAGGCTTCTTTTAGATAAACTTCGCTATCTGTAATTCCATCGTTTAAGCATAGATCGTCGGCAATCCCCCCCAGAATAAGAACACCGGACAGCGAAGTGATCGCATTGCAAATGGCATGATACACAACATCTCCATCAGAATTTGCATTAAATCCTGGGGTATCATCAAAAATCACCCCTGCAATAATGCAAAGCTTAGATGAATCGGGTTGCAAAAAGCGATGGCTGTCTTGTCCTAGTCCCGTTCTAATTTTTTTAGACATACGAAGGTCTCCTGCTAAAAATCCATAAATCAGCAGCCATATTGCAGAAAAACCTTTTTATAAAAAAGAAAAAATTGTTCTTTCAAATTTGATAAAAATGAATTCATACAGAACCTTTATTATGGAAAAGAATTAAGAAATCAAATTACTTCTACCTTTTAGTATAGCTTGGACCCCATTATTACACGTTATTTCAGCTTTTATATTGAATTTAAATACTCAGACTGTTAAGAAGGGGTTGTCTTCATCCATATAATTAAAAACGATTCTTATCCCTCTAAAAGCGACTTGTGAGTCTCATGGAAATACTCAAAATTAAAGGCGGCGCACGTTTAAACGGAACTGTTAAAGCTGCTGGTGCAAAAAATGCAATGACAAAGCTGCTTGTTGCGTCTTTGCTCTCTGATAAAAAATGCACGTTTTACAATGTTCCTAATATTGGAGATGTGGAGGTCACGGTCTCTCTATGCCAAGAAATCGGCATGAAGGTCAATTGGGACCGAGAAGCAGGCTGCATGGAAGTCGTCACACCAGAACTTAAAACCGCCTATGTCCCTCAACGCTTTTCAGGATCTAATCGCATCCCTATTTTGATGATCGGCGCGCTCCTAGGACGAACGGATCAAGATATTATCGTTCCCACTGTTGGCGGTTGCGCAATCGGAAGCCGCACTGTCGATTTCCACATCGATGCTCTACGCAAATTGGGAGCCTCCATTGAATACCGAGAGATGAAAAGAGAGGGCGCCTATTTTGCACATGCTCACAATGGACTGAAAGGAACAATCATTCACCTTCCCTATCCTTCCATAGGGGCTACTGAAAATACCATTTTGGCTTCTGTAACTGCGCGTGGAATGACTGTGATTAAAAATGCAGCAACAGAACCTGAAATTATCGAACTCATTTTATTCCTCCAAAAGCTTGGAGCCAACATTTTTTACGATGTGGACCGTACGATTTGCATTCAAGGAACACGTCGTTTTTACGAAGTTGAACACACTGTTATTCCTGACCGCATTGAAGCGGCTTCATGGGGTATGGCTGCCATTGCTTCTAAAGGAAAAGTTTTCGTAGAAGGCGCTCAACACTACAATATGATCACTTTTTTAAACAAAATTCGTGAAGTAGGTGGTGGTTTTGACATTAAAAGCAATGGCATCGAATTTTTCTATGATGGGCCTTTACAGGGCGGCCTTCATCTTGAGACAGATGTCCATCCAGGTTTTATGACGGATTGGCAGCAGCCTTTTGTCGTTCTTTTAACTCAAGCATCTGGTTCCTCCGTTATCCATGAAACGGTTTATGAAAATCGTTTTGGTTACACAGAAGTTTTAGGAAGTATGGGAGCGGATATCACCTTATTTAGACAATGTCTCGGGGGAAAAGAATGCCGATTCAATGCACAAAGTTTCTGCCACAGTATTATCGTAAAAGGAGCGACTCCTTTGACAGGTAAGGAAATTAAAATTCCTGACCTTCGCGCAGGCTTTGCCTATGTCATGGCAGCACTGCTTGGATCTGGCGAAAGTACAATTTCAGGCTTACACTTTTTAGATCGCGGCTATGAAAACCTCGCAGGAAAACTGCAAAACCTTGGAGCTGAAGCCTCTAGAATCAAGTTAGAGAAGAATTCTTCTCCTACATTTGAAGAGATTCAAAAACCAAGTATTCCAATGGTCGCAGAAGCACAGCTTGCTTAAAACCAAAGCTATCCTTTTCTCTTAAGTTTCGTTTGATTGTTTGAGCGAAATCTGCTTGAAAAAAGGAGAGTGAAACAGGATAATGAGCTCTAAAAGAGACTTATTTCATAGACCATCTCTTTTGAATTTTAAATCGGAGACCACAATGCCTAAAAATGATCAAGACCAAGATTCCATTCCGACCCCTAAAACGGAAGAAAAAATCGATCGTGCGCTTCTCGAAGCTAGACGCATTTTTCTAAGCGATGCCGTTGATAGCAATACAGCCGCAGATATCATTAAAAAATTGTGGTATCTCGAATTGACTGCCCCAGGAAAACCTATCCTTTTTGTGATTAATAGTCCTGGAGGTTCCGTTGACTCAGGTTTTGCAATTTGGGACCAAATCAAAATGATTTCTTCTCCTGTTACGACTCTTGTAACCGGATTAGCCGCCTCAATGGGTTCTGTTTTAAGTTTAGCTGGAGCACCCAAAAGAAGATTTGCGACTCCTAACTCTCGCTTTATGATTCACCAACCTCTAATTGGTGGTGTGATTAAAGGGCAGGCAACGGACTTAGAAATCCAAGCAAAAGAAATGTTAAAAACACGCAACACCCTCATTGAGTTATACATGCGCGAAACGGGTAAAGATTTTGCGGCTATTGAAAAAGCCATTGATCGAGATACTTGGATGTCCGCGCAAGAAGCTTATGAATTCGGCCTTCTCAGTGGAGTTGTCGAATCCTACAAAGATTTAAGCTAACTTAAATGAACTTTTCTTTTTCAAAATACAGTGGCTGCGGCAACGATTTTATTTTGATTGATAATCGCGATCAACGTTTCCCTGATCGCGATGCTTCTTTCATTGAGCGTCTTTGCCTGAGGCGACATGGAATTGGAGCCGATGGCTTAATTCTTCTTGAACTCTCCCATATCGCCGATTTTCGCATGCGAATTTTTAATGCGGATGGATACGAAACAGAAATGTGTGGTAATGGCATTCGTTGCCTAGTCAAATTTGCTCAAGAAATTGGCATTCAAAAAAAACACTACACCATCCAAACCATGCACTCTCTTTTAGAGGCATTTCCCTTCGGGGATTCGATCACGATATCTATGACAGATCCAGCAGAAATTGAATGGGATACACAAATTGAAGTGGATCAAACACTACTCACCGTGCATTGGGTGGATACGGGCGTGCCACATGCTGTCATATTTGTTGATGAACTTGAAGAAGCTCGTTGGATGACACTCGCCCCTAAAATTCGCGCTCACCCTCATTTTTCTCCAAAAGGGGTCAATGTCAACTTTGCTCAAATTAAAAAAGAGGAAATTTCTTTACGTACCTATGAAAGAGGTGTCGAACAAGAAACATTGGCCTGCGGCACAGGAGCAACAGCTGCTGCGATTGCTGCCGCCAAAATACAAGGAATCTCCTCACCTGTTTCGATCAAAACACGCTCCGGAGATAATCTTGAAATTCAATTTGAAAAAACGACAAAATTCCGCAATGTACGCCTAACAGGCCCTGCCATTTGTACTTTTAAAGGGGTTTTAGCCGGATAAGCGTTGGATTTGATTTAGCATTATATCCCTTATCAGCATGCCCATAGCCATACGGTCCCACATTAGGCTTTTCGAAATGGAATAGCTTTCGACATTTGTAAAGAAAAAAAGAAAATACGCGGTGCTTCCAAAAGTTTTTTGAATAAATAGTATCACTATCTGGCGCCCATTCTGTCTGAACAAAAGTATATTGTTTGAAACGTTTAGGAGCCTCTTTCTTTTTTTTCCCGGCTTCTTGACAGCTTTGCTCAAAGGTTTTTCCAAAGAGAGGATTGTCCTTTTCATCGACGGCTAATTTAACCCGTCCAAAAAGCAAAGACTTAATTTGGGGTCCTGTGATTGCGTACTGAGGGTTCGCGACGGCCGTGATTGTCTTATTCATCGGCGGAGGGCCTCCCGTCTTTCCATTAATTGTTCCGTGATCATAGTGACTAGAACCTCTTAAATAAGCCCCTCTCCGTGCCACTCTCAAGCAGTCATACAAAGCATAGGTCTCATTTTCTTCAATCAACATATGCTCACCTTGAAAAAATAAACGCATATACTTTTCATACTCGGAATAATTCTTTGCGTGCTCCCAAAATTTAGCGCTCATTACTTTTATGCTTAAAGCATCATGTTCTGCGGCCCTTTTAATCCCTAATCGGTGCGCTGTATTGCCATAAAATTTTAGGCGGGCCTCCACTTCACTTGTCAAGCTCGAATCGTAGGAAAGCCGGGTTTTTGCCTCCTGAATCAGATCCATCGCTTTCCGCATTCTTTCTTTTTTAGCTTTCGCCATGAAAATCGAAAATAACCGTTTTGTTTTACGACCCAAATGTGTGTCGATCAAATCGAGCGCAGCGTAAGCTTGATTTTGTTGAAGAGGGGTTAAATTTTCGGGAAGGGAAGCAACCCACTCCTCTACCGCTAGACTATGTTTCTTATCTTCAACGGCAAAAAACAGTAATCGACTGGCTTGGTCGGTGAATTGATCGATGCGATTCATTTTAAAAGCTCCTTTTCGTGTCTATGTAATCATTTTAATACAAAAACATCTTACTTACAATTTGTATAAATCATCATTTATTCTGAAATCCCCCTTTTCGGTTGAATGGAACTCTTTATTTTCAGTACAATCGAGTCAAATTCAGAAATTTATGAACTCACGTTTTTCTTTAGGGAGAGTCAATGAGCAATACCAAAGTTAAGCTCCAAGCACAAAATCCTTTAATCTTACGCAGCCATCGCTTGATGGAAGCTTTTGCAAAATCGGATGATGAAAGAGATTTTTACTTAGATAGACAAGAAGGCTTCATTATTTATGTCGATCTAGATAAGCCACAAGAGGATTTGGATGCGTTTGAGGAAGAGCTTAAAAATAACCCGGAACGCTATTGCCTCATACCAAAACTGACTTTTTACGAAACAAAAAAAATTATGGAAGGTTTCGTCAACGAAAAAGTCTACGATATTGACACAAAGGAAAAACTTTTAGATATCATTCAATCTAAAGAGGCGCGTGAGCATTTCCTTGAGTTTATCTATGATCATCACTCAGAACTTGAAAAATGGCAGCAGTATTACCAAGAGCGCTCTCGCATTCGCATTATCGAATGGCTGCGCAGTCATAACTTTCACTTCGTTTTTGAAGAAGATCTTGATTTAGCCAAAAATATGATTGAAAAATTGAAACGCAATCTTTTTCAACCAAAAGTCAGCAACGACATTGCTTCGGCACGTAAAGTCCTCACGGCTAAAGCAAAGACTTATTACTCCAGCGAAGCACTTAATCCACGACCAAAACGGGGTCGCCCTCCTAAACAAGCGGTAAAACAAGAAATTGAACCGCAAATGACGACTGATATCTATATCACAGTACCTTCACCGATTCTTCCACTCCTGTTCACTCCAGATATTTCGAGTGCATTTGATGTAACCTTCTCTTCTAAATTTGAAAGTGGAGAAGAATTAATGGCACATCGCCGCTCTCACTTGCTAGGTGATGTTGATCTCAACGTGACTGACCTATCCAGTAAATTGGAAACGCTTCGACATCTTTCCAATCGATGGGTGGAAGGAGAAGTTGAAAAAACCAAACCCGTTGTGCAAGAGAACTGGGATGACGATGACGAAGATGATGAAGATGACGACTGGGATGTAGACGATTCTCCAAAAGCTTCTAAGGGTAAGAAAAAAGAATCTACAGCAAAAGCCGCAAAAGAACCAAAAGCAAAGCGCCTAACGAAAAGTAAAGCTCCTGCAAAAGCAAAACCTGCTGCTAAAACGAAAAAAGCTGCGGAAAAAGCCCCTGCAAAACCTAAAAAAGCTTTATTACGCCGCACAACACCTGGAGCTAAGCAAAAAACAAAAAAATAAGCTTTGAGATTCTATCCACATGCTTCGTCACAAAAAAAATGGAATCGAATGGCTAGAATTTGAGTTATTAGCTGACTGCAAAGGCCTCCAACATGGCACTATTTTACGCCAAGGAGGCTTTAGCAGTGGCTCGTTTTCAAGTTTAAATCTGGGTTTATATAGTACCCAAGACGAACACTTAGCAATTGCCCAAAATCTTGAGAAGGTGCAGTCCACACATCAACTCCCCTCTATTCACGTGGCTAAACAATGCCATGGAGATCATATCTGGCATATTAAAGATGCGAACGCTTCCCCACAAGAAGCTGATATGCTAGTCACAAATCTCTCAGAACAGGCATTGTTTGTCATGCATGCAGATTGTCAAGCTGTTATCATGTTTGACCCTATCACGCAAGCTCTTGCCAACGTGCATGTGGGCTGGAGAGGCAATGTTCAAAACATTCTTCAAAAAACCACTCGGTATCTGCAAACAACTTTTGGAACAAAACCTGAAAACCTCTTAGTAGGCATTTCACCCAGTCTCGGTCCAGAAAATGCGGAGTTTAAGCATTTTCAAACAGAACTCCCTTCCCACTTCTGGGATTTCCAAATTCGCCCTCTCTATTTTGATTTATGGTCCATCAGTCAAATGCAGCTAAAAGCATGTGGCGTTTTGCCTCATCACATTGAAATTGCAAAAATGAATACCTATTCCCTTTCTTTAGATTTTTTTTCTTACCGCCGCGATGGTATAACAGGAAGAAACGGAACCTTTGCAATGCTTGCTAAAAAAATTTAGAATATCGACTTTTGGATCTTACGTTCGGAGTGTTTTTATGTCATGGTCTCCACTAGCTTTGGAACATCAATCTATACTTGACTCTCAGTGGAAAACACTTTGTCAACAAAATGGAATTGTCCTATCTGAATATAGCTTTCCCAACAATTTTCTATTTCGTAAACAGCATGCGTATGAAGTCAAACACATAGACAATCTTGTCTTGGTGAGAGGCGTTTCTAGGAGCGGGGAAAATTTTTTAATTCCCACGTTTCATCCGGATAGATTATCTAAAGAGCGTATTCTTGAACTTTTAAAAATCGCTCCTTTATTTCCTATTCCAGATCAATGGTTGGATTGTTTCAAAGATTTTCCTGTGCAAGCAAGATATAACCGCGATCAATCCGATTATCTTTTTTCTGTCGATAAATTAAAGACTTTACCTGGGCGAAAATTAAGTAGCCGACGCAATCTCCTCCATCAGCTCACTCAAGAGCATGAAGTGCATACAGAGTCCTTTTGCGAATGCGATTATACGGATGCTTTACAAGTTTTAGAAAAATGGCAAAAACAATCTTCCTTTCCGGCAGATGAAACCGATTTTTATCCTTGCCAAGAAGCCTTAAAACATTTAAAACCGTTCCAATTTATGGGGCGTATGTGTTACGTGGATGGGGCTCCAGTTGCTTTTACGATTGGGGAAAAACTCACTCCGTCCACAGCTATTTTACACTTTTCAAAAGCTTTACATGCAATTAAGGGTCTAACTCCTTTTCTGTATGAAGACTTTGCAGCCCATCTTTCAGAAGATACTTTGTGGATTAATTTAGAACAGGATTTGGGAATTCCTTCTCTTAGGCAGGCCAAAGAGGCCTATGAGCCTGATCAACTCGTCAATAAATGGTGGATTTCTTTAGTTTGAGGTTTTATGCATCGATTTTACTTTTTACTGCTTTGGTTATGCGCATGTACAACTTTGCATGGCATAGAATCCCAAATTCAAGTCGGCGCAGACCGTGTAATGAATGCGCCTTATGTCTCCCTTTTAAAAGGAAAAAAAGTCGGGCTCATCACCAATCACACAGCTTTCAATGAAAAAAAACATTCCACGATTCAGCTCTTTAAAACCCACGCTAAATCCAAGGGTTTTAAACTAGTCGCCCTCTTTGGCCCTGAACATGGGTTAGATGGGGATGTCTATGCAGAGCAAGAGCTCCAATCAAAGGTTGATCCTGATGGCATTCCAATCCACAGCCTATATGGCAAAACACGAAAACCCACCGACGAAATGCTAAAAGGTGTTGACATATTAGTTTACGATATCCAGGATATCGGATCTCGCTCTTACACCTACAGCACGACTCTTTTTTATGCGATGGAAGAAGCTGCTAAGAAGAACATTCCTGTTTGGGTCTTGGATCGCCCAAACCCCTTGGGGGGCCTTATTATTGATGGACCCATGCTTGAAGAAAAATGGAGATCCTTTGTTGGATATATCAATGTCCCTTACTGCCATGGGATGACCATCGGAGAACTCGCCCAGTTCTTTAATCAAGAATACCAAATTGGATGTCAGCTTACCGTTATCCCCATGAAAGGCTGGCGACGAGATATGATATTCCAAGACACAGGTCTTCCCTGGATTCCGACAAGTCCATGCATCCCTGAGGCAAATACCACTTTTTATTACCCGACAACAGGTATTATTGGAGAATTACAACTTGTTAGCATCGGCATTGGTTATACGTTACCTTTCAAACTCATTGGAGCACCTTGGATTAATGGAACGACGTTAGCAAAGAAACTCAATGAGCAAGATTTTCCCGGGGTTCACTTTGAACCTTTCAAATATCGTCCTTATTACGGAAAATTTGCCAAGCAAGATTGCCAAGGTGTGTTAATTCTGATTACCAACCCAGCTAAATATAAGCCCGTTTCCACACAATATTTAATCTTAGGAATTTTAAAAACTTTGTACAAAACACATTTTCAGCAGGCTCTAGCAAAAGCCCAGAATCGTCAAGATATTTTCAATAAGGTCAATGGCACAGATGAAGTCTTTAAAATCCTTCAGCAAGAGCAGTACAGCACGTGGAAATTGCTCAGCCTGCATCAAAAAGAAAGAGAACAATTTGAAAAGAAAAGAATCAAATACCTGATCCCCGATTATGCCTTCTAAAGCTATGGAATCGGGGTTTTCATTAATTTGAAGACATCATTAATAGAGTTCAACCAAACATAGGAGTCTTTAACCATTTGTGTGGTCAAAAGATTCCATCCAAAGCAAATCACTCCAAGAC
This sequence comes from Parachlamydia acanthamoebae, assembly GCF_000875975.1. Classification (NCBI taxonomy): domain Bacteria; kingdom Pseudomonadati; phylum Chlamydiota; class Chlamydiia; order Parachlamydiales; family Parachlamydiaceae; genus Parachlamydia; species Parachlamydia acanthamoebae. The sequence continues at coordinate 491,078 of NZ_BAWW01000066.1, forward strand.
CTAAAAGTGATTTTAGCGGCATCCCCAAAAACGTAATTTGTACTTGTGGAGCCAAGCGATTCACAATCCCTAAAAACACATCTGTCATTAAAATGGCCAACAAAGCTGGTGTTGCTAGCTGAATGGAGACCACCATCACTTTGTTTAATAGTTCAATTTGAGTCTTTCGAAAAGGTGATGCAGCATCAAAAAAGTTCGGATTGATGAACTGGTCCGGAGGAACAATTTCATAGGAAGTAAAAATAGCATCGATGAATAGAAAAGGAATATCTACGACCCAAAATAGAAAAATCAATACCATGTTTAGTAGTGTGCCCACCGGAGACGATTGGTTTTGAATAGTAGGGTCATTGACCATCAAACTCGCACCGCCGCGTTGATGATCGATAATCATTCCCGCGTTTTGAACAATACTAAACGGTATGCTGATAATAAAACCTAAGATAAACCCAATCAAAATTTCCTTAAATAGAAGCAACAGCGCATTGAAATTGAATCCAATGGGAGTGGTTGTCAGCAAAAGCATTTGTGGGAAAAAAATTACAAACAAAGAAATCGCCAATGACACTTTAACGGGGTGCGGCAAAACACGCGCTCCCAAAAAAGGGGACTGGGCAATAATGGGAAACATTCTAGCTAAAAATAGCAAAAAAATCGTCAATACCCCTTCGACTTCTCCAGTGGCAAGCGCACTGTTCAAAAAAACAGAGATATAAGCTTCTTGTTGAATTTCAGGCATGGTGATTGACTTTTATTTGGCTCATTATTGTGTCGCTAAGCTCCATTCAGGGAAATGCTGAAAGATATTAGAAGCAAATGTCATAATTTGAGCTCCCAACCACCCACCTAAGAACATCAATGTCAGTGTCACAGCGCATAACTTGACTGTAAAGGAAAGGGTCTGCTCTTGAATCTGCGTCGCAGCCTGGAAAATCGCGACCAAAATTCCAAAAAACATACTCACCAAGATTGGAGGAGCTGATAAAATTAAAATCAGCAACAAGCCTTGATAAGCTAATTGAATGACCTGCGTTGCATGCATTTTAAAGTACTCCTTCGTTTTTAGCGGAAAGTATTGACCAATCCATCAATGAGCAAAGTCCAACCATCTAACATGACAAGAAGAAAAAGTTTGAGTGGCATTGAAATGGTCACGGGAGAAAGCATCATCATCCCCATGGCGAGCAAAATGTTAGAGGTCACAAGGTCAATCACAAAGAATGGAATGTAGATCAATACCCCGATTTCAAATGCATCTTTCAGCTGGCTAGTAATATAGGCTGGGACCACAATCATAAAATCATCCGGCTTCAAGGTTGCTCGATAATTTTCCGGCAGAATTCGATAAGCCATCCGATAGAACAAAGCTTGGTGCTTAACACTTGAATTCCGCTTTAAAAACATTCTTAAAGGCTCCTTAGAAGCATCTGCTACATCCACAATGTACTTAGAAGATTCGACTGAAACTAACGAATCTGGAGCTCGCGTTGATTCAATCACACTTTGTGCTGCATCGTACATCTTTAATACAGTGGGATACATAATAAACAAGCTAAGCATAAAGGCCACACCATTGATAATCTGGTTTGGTGGCGCTTGTTGAACTCCCAGAGCACTTCGTAAAAGGGAAAGCACAATCACAATTTTAAGGAAGGAGGTCAAAATCATGATAATAAAAGGCAATAACGACAGAATAGTCAAAACAATCGCCTGAGTGATAAGCGATGGACGCTTGATGTCATCCATTCCACCCTGATTATTCAAAAGCTGTTCTGTCACGCTTTGCTTTTTAGGTAAATTCCTTGTTGAAGGATTCGAAGTAGAAGATGCTCGAGGCACTGCTGGTGTTGCGGAAGGAGCTGGAATAGTGGGTTGTCTAGGAATAGCTCCTGAAGTTGGTGCAGGAGTTGTTTGCGCCAATAGAAGGTCTTGCGAAGCAAAACCCGATGATCCACCCACAAGCAGCAGGAAAGCAAGAAACGGGAGAAAGATTTTATAAAAAGAACATTCCATAAAAACCATTGATTTGCCTTCTTTTTATCTTGTGTAACGCTTAAGAGCTTTTTGTGGCTTCTTCATTTTCTACTTTTTTTAAGGAAGGCTTTGCCATCGATTCAAAGACTTCTTCTAACAACTTCCATCGACTCTCAATCTGGGCATTAATAATTCCTCTCTCGGTCTCAATAATACAACCCCCAGGCGCAATATCATCACGCACTCCTAGCGACAGGGTTTCCAGATTCTCAAACACATCTTTGATTTTCTGTCGATTTTCATTCAAGACTTCTAAATCTTCCTTATTCACATAAATCGCAACTTTTTTATGTTGAGCTACCGCTTTGAGTGTGGAAGTCACAATATCTAAGATAGCCGTTTTTGAAACCTCTAATTCCTTGCCGACGATTTTTTTGGCGGCTTTCAAAGCGACAGGCAAAACAATTTTCTCAAATTCTCCGCGTACTTCTTTGATTTCTTTTTCTAAGTCCGCAACATATTCAACCCATTGCTTAAAACCTGCTTCAAAGCCTTCTTTTTGAGCGGCTTCTTTCAGTTTTTCACATTCAGCAACAACTTCTTTTCGATACCGTTCAGCATCTTCTTTCACCCTAGCAAGAATATCTTGCCCTTCTAATAGTTTCGAAAATACATCGGCAGAAACGACCTTAGAGCTAGGCGCTAGATGAATCGCGTCTTCTTTTCCATAAATTAAAGATAATAATTTTTTATTGCTCACGATTATCCTTTTTATTTCTAAAATTCACCAAACCTAAAAGTTGTTGAATTAAGATAGCTGTCACTTTGGAGGTGTCTTGCTTCTCGGAACAATGCTGTAGAACAGCAGCTCTAGCAACATCAAATTTGCGCAAAAAGTGCCATTTAAAATCAGCGGATTCCCCTACTAAAGCATGCCCCAATCGACTCAGCCCCCGCCTATGTAACTTTTGCCGTAATTGTTGGCTATCTCCATTCCAATCAGCGAGATTTAGAGGAGAAATGGCTAGTTTTTCTTGTTTATTCAAACAAAAACGCAAAAATTGAAGCTCGATGGGCTTTAGACTTCCGTAAATATTCTTTAAACGGTTTTTATCAACAATTTGACGTACTTTGTCAGCCAAATCGTATATACTCAGAAGATCTATTATTTCTAACAAATCCTCTCTTGAGGTTTGCAAGAGAAAGGATAGAGAGGTTTGCGGCAAAAACTCTATAGGCATCACATCCGGCTGCTCAATCTGCTTCCAAAGATAATGCAAAGCAAATTCTTTTGCTGGAGCCGATAATTCCACTTCAAGCGGGGAGATATGACACACTTTTTTTAATTTAGAAACAATCGCCACAGGCAACGCACTCATTATCCACGCGGCTTCTTCAATAGGAATCTTTTTTAAAATGGGGACCAGCCAAGAATAATGCACTTGGCCAATTTTATTTTCATAAGCCCACAAAACGGCCTCTGGAGCTGATGCTTCCGTTTGTGTACTCAGAATAGCCTGAACATTTTCTGAAGGCAAGCAATCGATAAATTCCTTCATTTTTTTCTCATGATAACGGTTCAACAAAACCTTGAGCATCATCAGACTTTTAGTATTCATCATTTTTCCAATCCTGGCAGAAGAGCTTTAGGTTACACCTTTATCCTGATCATTATCCCCTTCACTCGCTTTCTCTTCTTCCTTTGGAGTCTCTTTCTCTTCCTCTTTAGGAGGTTCTGCAGAGATAGGATGTAAATTGAAAAGCTGCTTAATGCCTCCGTGACTTTTTAAAAGTGGATAGAGCTTCCACCCGGTCCAGATCATTAAGAGCGTCAAAAGCAAGAGAAGCAAACTGAATGCAAAGAAGATGATACGAAAACGAGAAGCAGATTCTTTAGCCACAATGATTGACCAAATGCTGACAAATTGCTTTTCATCTCCACCCGATTTTAATCCAATGGGCATTTCACTAAAACGTGCGCGATCTCCAATGACAGTCACATTATCATAGTCTAGCCCTGTCACGCTAGCTGCAACCAGTCGTTTGATTTTCGTGACTAAGTGAGAATTCGGGTCATCTAATACGCCTGAGTGCTTGACGTAAACAGAAGCAACAATTTTGCCTTTCTTTTCACCAGTTGGATTCAAGGGATCTTCTTCAGGGAAAGAGATCTGTACTTCTGCATCTAAAACTCCGTCAATTTTCCGAATCGTACTCGCAATTTGCTCGGCAAGACCCGCTTGATAGCGTATCCTTTCTTGCAACTCAGAGGGAACAAGCCCAACATTTGAAAAGATGCCCAGCAGGCTTTGTGGTTTTCTACGAGGTAACCCACTCTGATTGAGGATCGACATGGCTTGCGTCGCCTTATCAGCGGAAACACTAATATCCCACAACACAATTTTTGATCCACCGCCTCCGGCTCCCTCAGTGCTTTGTACCTTCATCGCATCGATGCCTTTGCTAGAAAGAAACACTACAATTTCGTTTGCTTCTTTTTCGTCCAAACCGTTCACAATCGTTTTCCGCGATTCACAACTCGTTAGTAGAAAGGCCATGCAAAGCAAAAAAACAGTACCTACTAGCTTGCTCAAGATCTTAGTTCCCGACATGATTGATTTTCCGTCTATAAAATTTTGACAATTTTAAACCTTTATTGAATTGGCCTCATCCTACCACAGTAATGTTTTTCCTAACAGGGCTTATTTCGTGTAAGAAATCGTCAATATATTTTATTTTTTGCAAATGAAAATATATAATTTTTAAAAAACATAAATTATTAAAAAACTAAAAATGCTATAATAAAATTATTAAATCGCAAATTATTATAAAATAAATAATTATATTTAAATTAAAGGATAGTAATCATGACTTCTCCTTTAACTGGACCAATAGCTAGAACAATTGACCAAAGCGCAACTAACTCTCCCCCCACCGAAACCCCAAGCGTCAAACACGAAGGACGGATTTGGAAGCGAATCTTTGGAGGTATAGGGAATTTTTTTAAAAAATTTGTACCAAATTTTGGGAAAAAAGAATCCACAGTGTCAAATAAACAGTTGAGTCAAAGAAATATTTCTCAATTATCTTCTCCCGCTGCAAAAAAAACAAACCAAATTGAGACAAAAAAGACTAAACCTAAAGAAGATGAATCTAAAAAAACCGAGATATCAAAGAAAGATAATTCGATTAAACCAGATACTTTAAAATCTGATAAACCCACCCTTGCAAGCAACTCAACAAATGAAGTCAAAGACACCGCTTTAAAAACCGAAGTTCCTCCAGAAAGCACAAGCCGTGCAACTGCTGCAAAAATAGAACTAGCCTCAAAAAAAGTGATGAATACACCTGTGTCATCTTCAAGTTCAGAAAATGAAGTGCATGTGGATTCAGCTGGAGAAGAGCATAAACAACTTATTCCATTTTCTAAACCATTAAAAGAGTTGAAAGAGACTGAGCAAAGACATTTCAAGGGTATTTCAATTCAATCAGAAATTCTGTCTGCCATGGTAAAAGACAAAAAGTTTATGAAAGGTTTAAATAAAGCCGACAAAAAAATGTTAACTGAATGGCAAAAAACATACCAAGAAAAGTATATCCCTCTAGCAAAAAAGCTTTCTGAAAAAATAGAAGAGATTATCGATCCAGCTTTGAAACCTCCTTTAACACTAGAAAAATCTGAAACGGCGGTAAAAGAATTTGCCGATTTGGTAAATGACAATGGAAGCATCTTTAATCAAAACGTTAAGCTGCAGACTTCTCTTGTTTATAACGCATTCCCCATGCAAGACTTTATTGGAAGAAACAAGGCTAAGATTGAGGATTTTCTAGATCACTCGATGCCAAATAAACAATTTAAAGACACTTATGATTTCGAACCTACAGCCAATCCACTTCAAAGAATTCCTCGCTACGGCATATTAGTTGATGCCATCAAAGGATCTCTAAAACTTCCTAATCAGGATAAACTCAGAAAAGCTGTTGACTCGATCAACATTAAGCCCAAGATTCAAGATGTGAACGAAGCCCGAAAAGAACTAGATTTTCCTGCGGAATTTAATAAGTATTTAGCAATTAAAAAGGCAATAAGACCTGACAAAGTTAAATTAAAACAAGTTCGTGAATACTTTATTAGTTTTGTAATCAAACTTGATTCAACAAAAATTACGTTTCCTATTTCGATAGGTGGTAAAGACAGAACGAATGATATCAAAGAAATGATTAAAGCGGATTTTTCTGAAAAATTAGGTCAATTACAGTCCTTACTTAATAGTGATGAATCGGTTCAGAAAAAATCTGGAAGTACTATTAGTACACTAGATAAAAAATTAAATTTTTATCTTGAAAATTATAGCGAATTAATTTCAGATAAAGAAAAGAAAGCAAAAGCTTCACTAGATAAAAAAGAACAAAAATAAATGATAAAATTTGCGGGGTAAAGCTATGCGTATTAATCTTAACTCATTTGCACGTATTTTTAATCACCCTCCGCAAACACCAGCAGTGCAAAAAACTAAGCACAAGGGTAGAACCTGGAAAACAACGAATGAAACGATCGAAAGTGCCCTAAATTTTTTTCACAGCTCTCGTGGAGAAAAGAAAGCAAAGCGAAATCCAATTGCGAGTGAAAGGGTCACAATACGCATGGCACAACCTAATGTTTCTGAACTAAAAAAACCCAAAAAGTAATCTAGCAGGCTTCACAATCCTGATCGGTAACGGAATTTTCTAAATCACTATCGTTGCCAAAAGAAAAGTTTTGAATCAAATCTTTCACTTGATCAGGTGAAGAAGCTCGGCTAATCAAGCCACGAAATTCTCGAGTTCCACCAGAACTTTTGATATACCAGCATCCTACACGCCGCATTTCAATCACAACTTGGCGAGGATTGTAATAACGTTCAGTACACAAAAAATGCTCATAAAGAGCTTGGCGGCAATCCTCAGGTGTGTGCACACGAATTGTCCCGCCTTGCAGATAATTCAAAATATCTTGAGCAATCCACGGCTGTCCCATAGTTCCGCGCGCGACTAATACAGCATCGCAGCCTGTATACTCAAACATACGCTTCGCTGACGTAGGATCCATCACATCTCCATTGCCAATCACTTTGATATGTTTGGCAACTTGTTTACTGGCTTTAATGTGATCCCAGTTGGCGGGTCCGCGATAAGCTTGTTGGCGTGTCCGGCCATGGATCGTAATAGCTTTAGCTCCAGCCTTTTCAGCTATTTGTGTAATCTCCTCGGCACATAGATTTTCATCATCCCAACCCGCTCGAATTTTAACCGTTACTGGAATTTTAACAGCAGCGACCATTTCTGATAAAATTTCTCCAATTAACAAAGGATTTTTTAAAAGTCCTGAACCGCTACCGTCTTTTGTGACCTTATCAACCGGACACCCACAGTTTAAATCCACCACGTCAAAACCTAAATCCTCAATGATTTTGGCAGCCTTAGCTGCTAGCTGAGGTTTGCTTCCACATAGCTGCCCGCCAATCGGATGCATATCCTTATCAAAATCTAACATCCGGAATGTATTGGGATCATGCCGCACTAATGCGTCCATTTTAACCATTTCACAATACATTAAGCCAGGCGAATACCGCGCAGACATCTGCCGAAATGGAAAATCGGAACACCCTGCTAGAGGTGCATAAAACACGGGATTAGGCAATGTGAGGTTCCCGAGTTGAAAAGAAGAAAAAGTATTCATTAAAATTACAAATTTATGAGCAAGATTTTTAAGAAATATTCGATAAAGCTCAGTGCCAAAAAGGCAAATATGGGGCTTATATCAATCATTCCCAGGGGAGGAATAACTCCTCGAAAAAAATTCAGGTAGGGGTCAGTGTAAAAAGCAATAAACTGCATGATTCGGTATTGATGCAATTCCGGTAGCCACGAGCTTAAAATGCGCGCAAATAGCATGAGAAAATAAACTTGAAAAATCAGACTGATGATGTTAACTAAAATCATGGCCTATCCCTTGGAAACTTAAGGAAATCATAAATGATTTCCTTTTTTCTGTCTCGGAATACTTAATTAACTAAAATTCAAACATGATAATAATCTCTATACCAATCCAAAAATTTAGCTAGCCCTTCTCGCATTCCCACCTTTGGAACAAAATTCAAATGACGTGTACTTTCTCGAATATCGGCAAAAGTTTCGGGCACATCCCCCGGCTGCAGCTCTTTAAATATCTTCGTTGCTGTTCTTCCTAGGTATTCTTCCAAAGTGCGAATAAACTCCAATAATTCAACGGGTTCGTGATGGCCTAAATTAAAGAGGTCACACTGGGCTTCTCGGTCGATCGCGGCCAAAATTCCACTAACAATATCATCGACATAAGTAAAATCCCGCTGCATCTTCCCGTAGTTATAAATTTCGATAGGTTCTCCCGACAAAATGGCTTTCGTAAAAAGTGAATAGGCCATATCAGGTCTTCCCCAGGGACCATACACAGTAAAAAAACGCAATCCTGTTACTGGAATCCGATACAAATGGTGATAGGTCTGCGCAAATAATTCATTCGCTTTTTTCGTCGCGCCATATAGACTGGCTTGCTGGTCTGTACGATCTTCGATTGAAAACGGAATTTTACGGTTCAATCCATATACAGAAGAGGAAGAAGCATAAACCAAACTTATTCCTGGGTGATCTTTACAGATTTCCAAAACAGAGACAAACCCTTCTAGATTCGATTTGACATAAGACTGAGGATTTGTGAGAGAATAACGCACACCTGCCTGAGCAGCTAAATTAACAAAATGTGTCGCTTGATTTGCCCTGACACACTGTTTAAGCTTAGAAGTGTCGCAAATATCCCCTTCAACAACTTCAATCCCTGCTTTTTTCAACAATTCGCAACGGTCTCTTTTTAATTGAGGAGAATAATAGTCATTGAAATTGTCATATCCAATGACATGGTCGCCCCTTTGAGCAAGCGCAAGCGTAGTGTGAAATCCAATAAATCCTGCGGCACCTGTGACGATAATATTTTTATTTGTTTTTGATATCATGTGGATGTTGACTCATTTTCTAAATTTTCTCTACTTTCATTGATTGCAGCAAAAGAATTGGACGAATCGCCCACTTTATCATCCGAACTGTCCTTCACCTTTAAATTCCAAGCTTTCCTGCCTTTTTTTGATTCGGAGTGAATGCCATACACCAGTGGGTGCAGAAGAATGGCGCGATCAAATACTTTAATAATGCGATAAGGATCCTCGGCAGAATAGATGTTTTCTTTATGAAAAATCGGAGGCTTTATTTCGATTAAGGCTTCTAAACTATTTCTAATTACGCAAAATGTACTTTCCACCAACATCGTAGCTACGGGACTCTTATTATCCACTGCACTTAATGCAGGATTCCAGCGATCTACACGTGGACAAACACCAAGGCTTTTGGTCACTTTGACTTTATAACAAATTGGGCTTTCAATTTGAACCGCTAAATCAATGCCTGGCAATACTTTTAAACCGAAGGGAAGTTTATTAAATCCTGTAAAAGTAGATTGTAAAAGTGTTTCTACAATGCTCCAGACTCCATTTGCACCCAAAACTAATATGGGATAACAAGGCACGGTCGCTGCAATAAACCACGTCGCAATGATTTTGCATAAATCATCTGCCGCGTACTTTTTCTTTTTTTTAAATGCACTAAAATCATCTTGAATTTTTTTTAGATTGATCGCAGGAAAATCAAAAATTTTCCGCAATTTCTTCAAATCGATTTCCTTTCGTTTATGAAAATCGCCTTCAACACCTTTCTTTTTATAAAAAAAATACGGAAGAATCTCTTTCCAGCTCGTATTTAATATTTTTTCAAAAGCTTCCGTCTCAAAATCCGTCCTTTCTTCTTGACGTTCTTCTTCAAAGTGGGCGTATATTTTTTTTAAAAAAAGAGATAAATTAAAATCGTCTTCCGAGTTAAAAAGCAAATGTTCGTTGATTCTAATGGAATTAAAAATACAGCCAGAACTTTCTTGAGGTTTATAGCTCCTGAAGATATCTTCAGGGAAAACCGTAAAAAAAGCCTTTTGTAATTTTTTTGGAATAGTTACATGGTAACACTTAGAAGAAAACATTTCATGGCTATATTTATGATATTCTTCAGCCATTTTCTCGATTTGTTTGGTAATTTTTTTTGGATTGACTGTTTTTTTCAGAAAATCAATGAGTTTTTTCCCATTTTCTGCCGTTCCCCCTATTGCCTTTAAAAACCAATCACAGATTTCTGAATCTGTGATTTCATTAAAGATTTCAAGAAACCTTTCAACGTTCGTATTATTTGTTATACCAGATGACCTTACAATATATTCGGAAGCCTCATTGATATTTTTGAAAATTTTCATGATTTCTTCATAAAAAATACTTTGACGATTTTTCCTTTCGGAATAGTTCTGCAATTCCTTTGCGAGATAAGAAATTCTTGGAATAATCGATTCAAAAAAAGCTTCATTGACAATCAATTTTTGCTGCAATTCCTCTATGAGTTCATTTGAAAAAATCCCTCGATTCTTAACAATTGCCCCGCGACATTCTTTGCGATACCCATCTTTTAATTTGAATACACCCAAATAAGGATGTTCGCTGTTACAATTTGTAATTTCTTGTTCAAGCTTATTTTTAAATTCCCTGTCCAGATTTTTGCTTCCAGGAGAGGTGTAATAGGACATTCCACGTGGCAGCGTTTTATGTGAACGAATAGCGTTAGAATAATTGACCAGATGTTCTAAAATTTCATTTTTCTTGTAATCTAAAATCTTTGGATTAAATTCATAATGCAAAACTTTTAGAATAGCTTTGAAAGAATTCACGGTTTTTTTTGAGGGCCGAATGTCCAAAGTAAATGTCACTTTTGCTTTATCTTCCAATGTGCAACAGATTTGAAATTGAAGTTCAAAATTTTTGCAATTATTAAATTGAACTTTACACATTTTCGTTTTAATATCTGCACTTTTAGCATTCGAATTAAAAATAAAATGGATAGCTAGAGCCATTCTATAATGCCCAAGATATAAAAGCCTGTATAAGTAATCAAAATCGGTTAAATTAAATCTTAAAAAATCCTCTACATATCCAGCAAAAGCAGTTTCCTCTAAAGGGCGATTATCGCTAGCATTTAGGATTTTATTTAAAAAATTTTCCAACTTAGATTCGTCTCTTTCATTTTCCAAATGACAAATCACTTGCCGGCCATTAACAAAATGGGGTATGTCCCAGACTTTTTTTGCAGTAAGTCCACGCACAATATCACTTCGAGAAATACAAAAAACATTCGAGTCTGCAAAAATATCCTGGGAAACATCCATCTTCTTTTCGCGAAGATTTTCGACACCTAAATAAAAAAGCTCACGATCTAACAAATATTTTTTGACCATATCCTGATTACTGCGATTGACCCACATCTTTAAAACTTCTAAATTGGCAGCGGCATCATTTCCTAATGCAAGTAAGACAAGCTTTTTATCTTCTATAGAAAGACTGTTTTCAAAGTAATCAACAAAAGACTTAAAATTAGATTTAATTAAAACATCGAGTTGTTTTCGAAAATTTTTCATCCATTTTGTGTTCGCTTTAGTCCTTTCTACAAAATCATATAAACATTTTTCGATGATAATTAAATTATTAATGATATGACGCAAAATAGAACGACTGCGATGAATTTTTTTATAAAGATTAAGAGATCGAGGCGATGCCATCCGCTCTAATTGTTTAGCAGGGATATTCCCCCATTTCTTTTTTCTAAGAATTTCCTCAGCATGGACTTTTAAATAATCCAATATTTTGACATTTAATGTAGCAGCATCGTAGAGAACAAGATCTTCCTCCAAGATTGCATTTTTTGCTTCTTGATTCGTTTTTTGAGCATTTTTTGGGGTTAGGCACTCCCGCATTCTAATTTCAGATCGATCCCAGTTGGGTCGTTTTAAGACCTCAAATGGCTCCGAAAAATCAGGCACTGTTTCAGCACTATAGAGCTCTTCAAAATCTTTTTCCTTTCCTGTTCCCATGTCAACAGAATGAAATAATTCATCATCTACTTCTGATAAGCTTTCTTCAGATGTAGAGGATTCATCTGAGCTCAACTCGTCATGCGAGCCTAATACAATCCGATTTTTTTTCACTTTATCAGCATTGGGCTCTCTTAAAGAAGAGGGCCCTACTTCTGCCTCGCTGCCTTCTGCAGAATCATGCTTAAAACTCAATGAATGTTCGTCATCTGTTTCTCGGTCTTCGACAATGGGAGTCATCCAATCTTCAGCAGGTCGCACAACTTCAACTTCTCCACCCCTGGAAGAGGTTTGAGTATTGATTTCCCAGAACCCAAAAGTGCCTTTCTTTTCTTCAGATGACTCGAACATATAATTTTCTAAAGTTCCCCCTAAACCCGTAGAAGAAATTTGCGATCTTTTTTCGGCTATAAATTCTCCCTCTTCTTTTTTTGTGTAGAATGCTTTATAACCATGTGACTTCTTCCCTTGTCGAGAAGAAATTTGAGAGCCTTTTTTGACTACCACGTCTTTCTCGTCTTCTTCGCTGCTAAACGTTTCATAAGCATGCGAATGCCCTGCAATTTGTGATCCTCCTTTACTTATAGGAGAAATTCGTCCACTCATTGCTTTATCTGAATGGCCAATCTGCGATCCAGAGCCAGGGGAAAGCTTGTGTTTCAATTGAGCAATTCTAGATGCAAATGTTGAGCTTATGCTCAGGCGAGGCGTATTTTTAACTGGTTCAGCTTTTGGGCTTCCAATTTTACTTCTAGGAGATTCCAATGGTGTCGAAGTTGCGGGTGGAGGTGTTGAGGGAGTTGCTGTGGTCGATCCGAAATTCATCGTCATCTCCTTTGTCAATAGTGTTAACAATTATTTTTTTGTTTAACAAAAAAGATGATACATTCATAAATTTTTTTTATTTTTCAGATAGCAAAATACGACGTTTTATTGAAAAATATTAGTACTGAATAGCTTAGACTAGTTTAAGAGATCGAAATATCCAAAATTTCAAAAATTGACTTTCCCTTACACAGAATTTCCTGGTATTCATGCAAAGCGTTAGAATCCGCTACAATGCCTGCTCCAAGTGCTGTTTCGATGCCTAGATCAGTCAAAACGATAGAGCGAATGGCAATGTTAAAATCGAAATCTCCATTGTGAGAAAAATACCCCAAAGACCCTGTATAAATACCCCTAGCTCTTTTTTCAAAATCATAAATATGCTGCATCGCACGAATTTTTGGACAACCCGTAATAGACCCTCCAGGAAAACATGTCCGCACAATATCCAAATCGTGCATGGATGAAAAAGGAATAGATTCAATTGTAGAACTTAAATGAAAAACATTTTGGTAGGCATAGCAATTCCAATCAGGATTTACCTTGATACTACCTGGAAGGCTGACTTTTCCTAAGTCATGACGCATAAGATCTGTAATCATTAACAATTCAGCATTTTCTTTTTCTGAAGATAGTAGTTTTTCTCGATTGTGAAAATCTTCAATTGCTGTTGTTCCCCGTGGAGCTGTGCCTTTAATTGGCTCTGTTGAAAGCGTCTGAGATTGTTTTTTTAAAAATTTTTCAGGCGAAGAGGAAACAATCGAACAAAAAGGGAGGTCCCAATAGCCTGAGTAAGGTGCAGGATTTTGCTTGGCTAACTGATAAAAAAGCTCAAAGCCATCTCGTTTTCCTTGGAAAGCAAAAGACTGTGATAAATTGATTTGATAGATCTCCCCGTTTTCAATCAATTCTTGGGCTTTTTGAACGTGATCCATATAAGCTTCTGATCTCTTCGGCTGATTTTTATATTTCAGCGGAGCCACTTTACGTTTCGGAACGAAGGAATAGGCTTGATCCCTTATCGACAACCAATTTGAAATATTATTTAACTCTAAAACTTTAGATTGTTGAGATGAATTCAGAAAAGAAAAAGAGTTTTCATCAATCCATAGATCACATTTTTCCAACTGATGATCGAAGATAAGTGTACAAGCAAACTGTTGAAAAAACGCCAAGGGAATAACAGGTTGCACATAATCTAATTGAATATCGGGATCGCTATAGGCCCCCATTTCATATCCCAAATAACCCACCCATCGAGGAATAGGCTCATCGGAACTTGGTTCTTCTAAGAATTGTTTAAGAGCATCCCATGGGTTATCCAGTTGCAATTCAAGAGGGGATAAAATATCGCCCTGCCAGTATTTTCGTTGGAGGGCAGCTTCTATCGAAACAGACGCAAATGGAAATACACATAAAAAAGACTTTTGCGAAAGAGGGAACTTTCCACCGGAATAAAGAAAGCACGTTCCTTTTTCCTGAGAAAAAAAACGTGCAATCTGCAATAGATCATCGGAATGACGAATGATGGAGCTTAGATCAAGCTCACTGAAAAAATTACTCATCCACCAATTGATCTGGAACTTTCATATTATGATAAACAGCATCCACATCTTCTAATGCTTCCAACCAATCGATCAATGCTAAATTAGCCTTAGCTGTTTCTTCATCACATTCAACGTAAGACTTTGGAATCATTTCTAAAGTCGCTTCATCTGCTTGAAAACCTAGATGATTCACAGCATCTTTCACGTGAAACAAATCGACCGGATCAGTCGTGATCATGAAGAATTCATCCGCTACTTCAAAATCTTCAGCCCCTGCTTCAATCGCCGCGTTAAATAATTCTTCTTCAACTCCATGCTTTTTCGAAATTTGGATGACACCCTTGCGATCAAAATTGAAAGCAACCGCTCCAGGAGTGGCAATGCTCCCTCCCCGTTTATTGGTCGCAATGCGCATATCTGAGGAAATCCGATTTTTGTTGTCGGTCATCACATCGATAATGATCCCAACGCCGCCATGACCATAGAGCTCATAAGTCATCTCAATATAATCCGCTTGATCAGCACTTGAGGCCTTTTTGATGTTTCGATCGATAATATCATTAGGAACGTTAGCTTCGCGAGCCTTTTGTAAAACAATACGCAAACGAGGATTAGCTTTTGCATCAGGACCACCCAGTTTGACAGCACTGATAATTTCCTTTGCAATTCTTGAAAAAACTTTTCCTTTCTTAGCATCCGCGCGTCCTTTGCGATGCTTAATATTCGCCCATTTACTATGACCTGCCATAAAAATTCCTTTGTTTTATGCGAACATCTCTCCGAGATATTGATCAATCCATTTTTTAGCTTTGTAGTAATCTCGAAAAAGGACTTCTCGCTCTCTAAATTCTTTACTGTGAATACGATTAATTCCTTTTTCATCTACATAAGACGGGCATGCTTCGTGCAGCATCTCATGATAAACGACAAAAGATACAAGATATTCCGGAACATGTGGGACATCCAAAATCCGATTGATTTTGATTAAACGCAAAAGATGATGATAGAGCCCAAATGTCACGCGTGAGTAATTTCTTTGCGAGTGTCTTCCATACCAAGTAATCGCGGCTTTGACTTCTCCACCAAAGTACTCTGCATTTAATTCATCATAAATCGCTTGCAAATTATAAATATTACCTTGCGCAGACAATTTTGACGAATCGATTTGATTGGAGTAATCTAATTTTTTAAGATTGTCTTCAATGAAAATCTTAATCGTTGGAGCAATCCTTTTATGCTCTTGCTTGATATAGCAAGCTAAGGCATCCATCACATTTTGAGGAGCTCCCAAAAAAAAGGAATGCAAGGAAACAACACAATCAGGCTCGCCCCATTTGACACTTAGCATGGTCGAACGATTATTATTAAAACGCAGGATCAGCTTTTTCCCCGAAGTGGTTTCAAGCTTTTCCCGAAAAAGCATAATTGACATATAGACTCATCTATTCGTATTAAATCAAGTTAAGAAACGCTCCATAAATACCCGCCCAACATAGCGATCGTCTTCTTTAATCCATTGATTCTGCCTGCCGAACTCTTTAAATCCAAAACGCTCGTAAAGACGGATGGCCGGATTTTCAGCATATACTTGCAAATGGAGCAGTTCGATGCGAAATGTCTCTTTGGCTAAATACATTAAATTATTGAGAAGTTCTGTTCCAACTCCATGATTTCTGTAATCAGCGCCCACAATAATTCCAAATTCACATTGATGAGCAAGCTTGCGATAAGGCTGTAAATAAAGGGTAGCGAGTCCACAAGGAACTCCATCTTTAACAGCCGTTAAGCTACATTTATAGCGATAAAAGCCAATCCAACGATTCACAGCATCGTTGATTTCAGCTTCATCACACATCGGAAACCAGCGAGAAACACTTTTATCCATCAGCCACTCTTTTAGATAAATTGCATCACCAGGCTCTGTATATCGAATTTCAATATCTGATTGATTCTGGGCCGTCATCCCCCAAACTCCATTAAATAAGCATTAACAAAATCATCAAGCTCTCCATCCATGACAGCTTGAATATTTCCACACTCTACTTTTGTACGCGTATCTTTCACTAAAGTATAGGGTTGAAAAACATAATTACGAATCTGGCTGCCCCAGGCAATTTCTTTTTTCTCGCCACCCATAGCCTTCAGTGCATTTTCACGGGCTGTGACTTCCATTTCATATAATTTAGAACGAAGCATTTTGTAACAAGTTTCTTTGTTCTGAAGCTGGCTACGTTGTGCTTGACAGGAGACCACGATCCCTGTAGGCAAGTGCGTCAATCTGACAGCAGAATCTGTTCGATTAACGTGTTGTCCACCGGCCCCCGAGGCTCTAAATGTGTCAACGCGCAAATCTTCCGGCCTGATTTCGATTTGAATGTCATCCGTAATTTCTGGCGTAATATCGACCGAAGCAAAGCTGGTATGTCTCTTGGCATTGCTGTCAAAAGGGGAAATGCGGACTAATCGATGAACCCCTTTTTCTGCCTTGGCATAGCCATACGCAAAAGGCCCCGTAAATTTATAAGTAATGCTCTTTATCCCGGCCACATCTCCGTCGACCGTATCGATCACTTCCACTTTCCAATTTTTTTTAGCCGCCCATCTTTGATACATCCGAGATAGCATCAGCACCCAGTCACAAGCTTCAGTTCCTCCTGCGCCCGCATTGATACTCAAAAAAGCATTTTTACTATCAAGCTCACCTGCAAGCATTTTTCTGATTTCAAGCTCTTTCAAGCTTGCTTCGATAGAATCTAATTCTTCCACCAACTCTTGAATGAGGCTTTCCTCACCTAAATCAAAGGCTTCTTGCAATAATTCACTGACATTAGAATAGCGTTCTTTAAGATCGTGGTAGGGAATTGTCCAAGCTTTCAAGGCATTACATTCTGCGATCACTTTTTGAGCCGCATCGTTGTCATCCCAAAATGTGGGGGCTTCCATTTCTGTTTCTAATGCTTTAACTTTTGCTTCCTTTGAAGCCAAGTCAAAGATACCTCCACATATGAAGGATTCGATCTTCCAGATTTTTTAATCGTAGTTGAACATCGTTATTCATGAAGCTCTCCTGAAACAGCTTTTTTAGATAAAAGGGCCAGAACGAGCCTCCATTTTAACAAAAATAGGGAATAAATGAAACGGATTATGTTTAGAGATTTCAAGTTTGACTTTTGAAAAAATATTTGGCAAAACTAGCCGGTAAAATTTTAAACCTTTATGGAGGAACGGATGCGGCTGTGTTTACTTTTTCCATCTTCGGTTTTCTAAACGAAATAGGTCAAAAATTTGAAAGGAAAATCAAAATTGGCTTTTTTTATTTGATTCCAATTCTAATTTCTTTAATTGTTCTGATAAGATTATCGACCTATGTACATACTTAGCTATATAATTTACGTGAGATGTAGAACTGTTTAGGCTATCTAAAGATTACCTTGGTTATAAAGCTCGAGAATAGAAATAGGAATGATTTCAACCGAAACTCTAAGATCCGTCGTTTCCTGTCTAGCCTTTTTCCAAGGAGCTTCTAATTGAATCAATTGACCCAATTCTTCCAATGTTTTGTTGCCATATTTTTTCATTACCTCGCCGATAATATCGATCTGCTTTAAAGACAAATGATTTAAATTCCCTTTGGAGCTATCTCCGATATACAGCTGATTATAATGAAGAGCACAAAGCTCATGAATCATAATTCCCTTCTGGGTAGCCATTATTTTTTCATTAAAAAAAGGAATCCCTTCACTGATAAGCTGGTAAACTTGACAGTAATAAACAAGGATATGCATTTTCCATGCTGCAATGGGCGTATTTCGCGTATGATTAGCTAGAATATATGCTGCTATATCAAGCGCACTCACAGGTTGACTTTGTCTTCTTTTCTTCATTGATGCCCACTGCTTTAGAAATTTTGATAAAATGACAGAGTATAAATCGAACAAGGATATATAGGCCATAGCGAAAAAGGTCAAGCCTAGAAGGCTTTCAAAAATCAAAATGGGCTTTTTTATATTTGATCCCTATTTCCTCAAGCCTCTTTGATAAAATTGTCAATCTACCTGCTATCTTAATCATTCTCTTTTTAATCTCCTATTTAGAACTCTACTTGAGTCAAAGGATGCTCAATAGTGGTATAAGCAGATCCATGATCGCGCAAATTTTGTAACATCTGCCTCGCTTGTTCTCTGGCTATATTTCCATCGGGGGTAGCACTTATCTGCATCTTTCCACTACGCGCATCCACTCGAGCGGCTCCATAAAAATGATCAGCGAATATTTGCTGGTCACCAGGCTTTTCAGGCATTTTTTTTGAAAACATATATTTAAGATTGATTGATGAAAAACCAGCAGAACAAAGGTATCTAAAAATTTTATCGCCCCATTCTTTAGACTCCCCATGTTCTTTCCACCCACCCAAAATAACCACTTGAACATCTTTAAATTGAATTGATCGTTTAGAAAATTCTGCAAAAATTTGCTTAATTGATTCAACCTGAGTCGTATCATCCACATGAGCCATTGCCGTACACTTTTCTGAAATGAGCGTGACCACATAACAAGGGCCGAAGCTACCGGTTGTCAGAATAGGTTTTGGAGAATCAGGTGTGGCATATGCCCAATTTTTTTGATAAACACAAATCGTATCAGGTCCCATCGTTTTTCTTTGGTTAAAATTTATAAAAGTCAAAATTTTATGTTATCAAATAATAAAAAACACTTATTAAATAAAATTAATAAATTTTTATGAAAATTAAAACTAACATATCAACAAACTTTCCCCTGCAGATAGCATTGAATTTAAATCCATTAAGGCATGATTCGCATGATGAGAGCTCCAAATACACAATATCCTTCTTTCTTTGGATGAAATTAACCGAAAGATTTTCAAGTGGATAAGCAAACGATGCGAACCACTCAAAAAAAACCTTGCATGATGAAATGATTAATGCTACAAACAAATTAAAGAGAAAGGGGTAAGTGCCTTTATAAACTACCTAGAGGCTATTTTTATCTAGGTGAGCGCATCACCCCTAAAAAATGATGACGCAAACCATAATGAGATACTGTTCCATCAACTTTAAGGAGTGGATTTATGAAGAAAAAAAATCACCTGAAAAAATTAGCCCTATTGGGAATCACCAGCGGTGTTATGATGGCATCCCAAGGACAAGCAGAAGTTCCTGTTCAACCTGAAACTTCGATTGAAAATCACTTAGCTTCCAACTATAACTACAGCTATTCCGGAAACTACATCCGTCGCGGAAACTATGCTTATAGCAAAAACCGTGGATGCTGCAATTCAGGCTCAGGCGAAAGTTCATGGGGTGGAGCTTCTTCAAGCTGTGGCTCAGGTGGTTCAGCATGCGGTGGACAAGCAATCCCTCAATCTTCCGGTTCCAGCTGTGGTGCCGGTGGTTCAGCATGTGGTGGACAAGCAATACCTCAGAATGCACCTCAACATATACCTCAACATGGTGGCTCAAGCTGCGGTGCTGGTGGATCATCATGTGGCGGACAAGCTCATCCTCAAGCTCCTGTTTCAAACTATGGTGGATCTCAACAATGGGAAGCGCAACCACACCATCCTCAAGCCTCATCTTGGAATGGACAGCAGACAATTTCAACAGGCTGTGCTGCTAGCTCTCAAGGATGTGCAGGACAAGCGCACCCACAAACACACGGCTCAAGCTGCGGTGGTTCGAGTAGCTGTGGTGGACAACAACCACTCAACTACTACAACCCATCTAACCCATCCGCGCCATCAGCAAATCCAGTGAACCAGCCAAACCAAGCTGGTAAACCAGATGCTAATCGCTATGCGCCTCAAAACCAAGGATGGGGCCACGAGTCTCGTTAATCTCTTTTAATAGAGCCCATAGCTTATGCATTCTCGCAATGCATAAGCTATTTATTTAAATTTGACTAAGCGTTCATTCTTTAAAATAAGAGCTTAAATATGAAAAAAAATACTGCTAAACAACTCGCTTTGCGAGGAATTTTAAGCGCTTTTGTTACTGCTAACACTGTGGCCTATGCCGGAACTGAGCTCGATAATGAAACCATCCAAAAATATGGGGTTTCCAAGCAAACCAGCGAACGTGGCAACATGGGTTACCACTTAATGACAGAAGATGAACTTCTCCTTGAATTAAGTCCTCAGGGGGTATCTCTTTATAATTCTTTGGATTCAAAAGGTAAAGAATTGGCTCGTTACGTGGCAAGTCAACGTTGCATGGGTTCAAATGCATGCAAAGGTTTAAATGCTTGTCAAACAGATAAAAATGCTTGTGCAGGAAAAGGTAGCTGCAAAGGAAAAGGAAAGTGTGCCCTTGCAGACAAAAACCTAGCCGTTAAGCTCGTTGTAGATAAGATGGCTGATAAGAGAAAAGAAGCCACTGAAGGCACACAAAACAAAAAATAACCCTGTTATCTGTTAAACACTAATAGATACACAAGACTCGAAATTTACCTATGAAAAAAAATTCTAATATTCCCAATTTAGGGATTGGTATTGGCTTAAGAGTCCCACACTACAATGAAATTTTTCGCGATCAACCTGATATTGACTGGTTTGAAATTATTAGCGAAAATTTCATGGTAGAGGGCGGCCTCCCCTTACAAAATCTTGAACGGATTTTGGAACGCTACCCTGTTGTTCAACATGGTGTTTCCTTAGCAATCGGCAGCCCAGATCCTTTGGATTTTGATTACTTAAAAAAATTAAAAAATCTGACAAAACTCACGAAAACACCTTGGGTCTCCGACCATTTATGCTGGGGAAGACTTCCAGGTGCACATTATCATGATTTACTTCCTCTCCCCTATACCCAAGAAGTGATTGATTACGTTGCAGAACGCGCACGCATTGTGCAAGATTACCTTGAGCTTCCTTTCGCTCTAGAAAACCTTTCTTCCTATGTGGCCTATAACGCAGATGAAATGCCAGAATGGGAATTTTACACGGCTGTCGTAGAAAAAGCGGATATCTATATGATGTTGGATGTGAATAATATCTATGTCTCTAGCCGCAATCACGGATTTACTCCGCGAACTTATTGGGAAAACCTTCCCTTAGATCGGGTTCTTCAAATTCACTTAGCAGGCCATTCCGACTACGGTGCCTATATTCTCGACACACATGACCATCACGTGGTCGATGAAGTCTGGCAAATTTATGCCGAGGTCTATCCGAAGACGGGTGGCGTCTCTACATTGCTAGAATGGGATGACAACTTCCTGAGCTTTCAAGATACGTGGAATGAAGCCTTAAAAGCGAAGCAATTTCAACAGTCTTTAGTTAGTTGCGGAGAGCAGGCATGATCACAGAACAGACACTCGCGCCTCCAGTCCTCCAATATATTCAAGAATGGTTTGGTAGTATCATCGCTCGCCCGATTGATTTTGACAATCGCATGAATCCCATTTCACCATGTGGGCACTCCATGGAAAAGGAAGCGGCTCATTATATTGCGCCAAGTCCAACGTTACGACCTGCGCAAAGAATTGAGTTATACAACCAACAATATTGGTGGCGTTTATTAAATGTTTTGCATGAAGTCTTTCCCTTCGTCACATGCTTGTTTGGCTATCGAGAGTTTAATCAAGTCCTTGGGTTTCCCTTTTTAGTGAAATACCCACCCGCTCATTGGTTCTTGCAAGCCATCGGAGATCGCCTACCTCTTTTCGTCCAGAAATATTACCGGGCGGATGATTTTCAGCTCGTTTACGATGCCACCCAATTAGACTGCGCTTTTAACCAAGCATTTTATTCAGCCCATATTCCCACAAATCTTCAAGAGATGATGTTAGGAGATTCAGAAGCTGTTTTAGCAAAAAGTCTAGTTCTGCAGCCCCATATGCAAGTGTTTGCATTCAAATACGATTTAGTGGAATTTCGCCAAGCTTTTTTAAAGCAAAATCCCGATTATTGGCTGGAACATGACTTTCCCGAACTGAAGCACGTACCCACTTTTTGCGCCGTTTTCCGGAATGATTTCAATCAAGTCGTGACGACACCACTCGATCCAGATGAATACCATTTTCTTTCTCTTTTCCGCTCGGGTTGCTCGATCGATCAAGCCTGTGAATGGCTAGACGAACAAACAGACCCGATCTTTGAAAATAGCGCCGAAAACTTACAAAAATGGTTTCATAAATGGTTCCTAGAACAATGGTTAACTCTAGATACAAAATCATCAATTGAGTAAGCTAGATCCGAATTTACTCTGGTCAAATGTATGCCTCAAATCCATGCGCGCGAAGCAGCCTTTTTGGCTGTTTATTCTTTTTTAAAAGAAGGAAAGTTTCTTTCAGAATCTCTAGAGAACTGGAAGCAAAAAGAATCCCCTTCTTCTTTAGATTTTTCTTTTGCTCAAGATATTGCCTACGGATCAGTTAGAATGGCTCTCGCATTGGATTATATCGCAAAATCAACAGCTGAAAGGCAATCGTTATCTCTCAAAGTAAAAGAAAGATCTCTTCTCCGAACGGCCATTTATCAAGCAGCCTTTCAGCGGTCCACACCTCTTTATGCGATTGGTCAAGAGAGTGGCAATCTCGCCAAAAAATACTGCCATCCCACATTCAGCTCTTTTTTAAATGCCTTATTGAGAAAATTAGGAAGCGGAATTCCTCCGCTACCAGAAGGAAATTCCCTGCAAGATCTAAGCATTCGTTATTCGTATCCTCTTCCCTTGGTTGAAGCTTTTTTGGATGACTTTGGATTAGAAAAATGCAAACAAATGTTAGAGCTTGGCAACCATCCGGCTCCTACTATGGTGAGAATTCGCCCCCATGCATCTCTTACTGAAGATGAAAAAGAAAAACTAACGTGCATACCTGAGCTTTCTCCTCATCTAGCATGCATCAAAGAAACAGGTACTCTGTCCATTTTTTCTCAGTCTCCCCACACTTACATTCAAAACGGTACACCTTACCTATTGATGGAACATCTACGCCAAAGCGCTGAAAATCCTCAAACCATTTTGGATCTTTGTGCCTCTCCAGGTGGAAAATTATTGCTAGCCCATGATTTTTATCCTTCGGCGACCTTATTTGCCAACGATGTTTCCGAGCGCAAACTTAAAACACTTCAAGAAAACTGTCATAAATATCAATTAAACGTCTCCCTCAGCTGTTCAAAAGGGGAATTTTTTGCTTCCGATCGACGTTTTGACTTAATCATTGTCGATGCCCCATGCAGCAACACGGGTGTCCTAAATAAACGACCAGAAGCGCGTTGGAGATTTTCCCCTGAGTCACTTAAACAGCTAGAAGAGACTCAATTGCAATTGCTAGCTCATGCGCGAACACTCCTTTCAGATAAAGGGGAAATTTGGTATTTGACTTGTAGCATTTTAAGTCAGGAAAATGAAAAGCTTGCTCAGAAAATTAGTCAAAAAAGTGGTCTTTTTATGCGAACAAGCCAAACCATTCTGCCGAATGCTTTGGGCTTAGATGGCGGCTTTGCCTGTGCCTTGCGTCCTTATTAAAAAAAATAGAACATACTCGCCATGATAAGTGTTGGAATAAGGGCCCCCAAAAATAGGTATAATGTTGAAATACCATCCGCAAAATACTTATTTAAAATGGCCTGACCTAAGGGATTTGGTGCATTGGCAATCACTGTCAAGCCTCCTCCCGTTACAGCTCCTGCAACAACGGCATATTTCATCTGGTCTGTAAATGTGGGAATCAATGTCGCTAAAAAGGTAATTTCTGCATTGTCATTGAACGCAGTTAAAATAATCGAAAGACCAATCAAAATCTCATTTGAAGCATGCCCTAACAATGGAGCAATCCACCAAGCTTGCAGGGTTCCATGAATGACTAGGCCAGCCAAAAAAAACCCTACTAAAATAGGCGTTTTAAGCTCCAACTCCCATTGAAAAGGAAGCGTTGCCCGATAAAATCCAATAAATAACAAAAAAGACCCAATGAAGACGACGGGATAGTGAGAATGAACCACAATCCATGTCAAAAAAAACACATGAGCCAGACAAATCCACACGGGAATCGATTCCGATTCCTCTTCTGTTTCTCTAAATTGCTGCCTTTGTTTTTCTAATTGGACAAACTCTTTTTGAAAAAAACGGTAATACAAAAAATTTGCAATTAAAATCCCACAAATGGCTTTCCATCCAAATTGCATTAACATGTTTGGCGTATTCCAATCCCAAACTTTGCTAACCATTAAGACAGGAGGAGCAGCAAAAGTTGTTAAAATACCTCCAATCGAAATGTTGGTAAACAAGAGTCCTAAAGTCGCATAGGCAAGAAGAGGAGAAGGCTTTAAGTGATAGAACTGCTTAGCCAAAAGCATGGCACAAATTGTCATCGCGCCAGGCTCTGTGATAAATGATCCAGCTAACGGCCCCACTGTTAAAAGAGCCCACCACCAAGATTTAACAGACTCTCCCCCTAACCTTGCTACCCACTTTAGACTCTTTTCTGCTAGATGAATAATGGGCTTTGTGGAAGTAATCCCCATAATTACAACAACAAAAAGAGGTTCGATGTAACTGATCCCATTTAAGTAGTGAATGACCGTATTCCAATTGTAGATATATCCCATACAAAGAATTAAAGGGATCACCCACACACCAAAGGCAACTTCGACTTCCCCTAAAAAATGAAAAACTTCAATTTTAAAATTATTAAGGGGGTTTTGTATGGTTAAATCGCTTTGTGAGGCTTTAAGACGATTTGACATCTCAGTAAATTTATGTGTAAAAAACGTATGCGTAATGGCACAAATAAAAATAGCAAAAGAAAGCAAGTTAAAGGGTTGAATCTGAATGCGAAAGAGTAGTTGTTCCAGGATACTTCCTAAAGAGGCATCGTCATATTCTGATAAGGATAAGATCAATGGATTTGATGATTCAAAATAGAAGGCACCATTATATAAAAAATACGTGACCTCAGCGGCTCCTAAAGAGATTAAACAATAGGCTAATCCTAACCAAAATCCTTTAACAGAAATATGCTGGAATAATTTTTTGGATGGTAATTCTAAAAGGGATCTATCGTCAGACATTTTATCTCACTGCGTATTTCTCTAAAATCAGCATTTCAGAAGATTTTTTAAATGTAAAAGTATTTTTCTACAATTTAAGAGAGGAAATATAGTGAGAGATATTAAAATCAAGGTCCAAAGCATCAAGATAATGCCATTTGAAAGCCGTTTCCGTAGCCAGTAAGCGAAAGAGCTGCGTTGTTTCATCCAGCCGTTCCCAGCTAACGGATGGTAAAGAGGAAATTTTTTGAATGTATTCCCAACAGCAAGGTGTTACCCATGATCGCATCCACTTGCCACCATGTAAAATCTGTTGTCCTTCATTTAACGCGGAGGTATGCCACTCGATCATTTGAAGCAAAAATGCATCAATCGCTTCAAAGCGAAATTTGGCATTCCATAAATCTTCTCGTTTCAGAGCAATCGCAACATGATACGCTTCAAACCAAAACTCTTTGATGCAGCGGACAAATTGCTGAAGGCTAGGATTATCCCTTTCATACGCTTCATTTTCCACATTTTTTAACATATTCTCTTTATCGACTAAAATCTTGAATGGGGGCAAACAATGAACAGTTCGCAAAATGTCTGGAGAAAAGAGGGTAAAATCCACTTTTATTCCATCTTCGAAAATGACAAGGCGAGTAGGAACGATCTGTTGTGCAAGACATAGCTTTTCATGCACACAAATCCAGACATTTCCAAATGCTGATAGCCAAGTGTCGTTATAGGTAAAGGTTTCGATTTCTGTGCAAAAAAGAGATAGATCATAGTCTGAGTATCTATCAGCTTGATTTGTGGCATGGGATCCTTGCAAAATCACGGCTTTAACGGTTTGCTCTTGCTTAGCCCACTCTACAATCTTGGTTACAATCGATGAACTCACATCAACCAATCTGGTTCAGAATATGTTGAACATCAAAATAAGACCAATATTCAATGATCTTATCATTTTTTATCCGGTACATCGAGACCCCACTAAAAGAAATAGGTCTTCCTGTGGGTTTTTTATTCTTAAATTCCCCTTGATGATTAGCTGAGCATCGCCAGTTAGTGACAACAACGTCTCTTTCACACACTACAAATATGTTTTTTACACTAAGATTAGGAAAGGCCTTCAACCATGTTTTGACAACATTTTTCATCAATTCTCTACCTTGAAAATTCCCAAGCAGACTATGAATAATGGCATCGGGATGAAGCAGATCATCAATGGCACTTAGATCCTTTTTATTCCAAATTCTTTCTTGGAATTCTTCGCCAATCAACTTCAAATGGGGTAGATTATCCATTTTATGCTCTTGCGTTATCTGTTAATGGGTGGGGGCAAATCTAAAGGATTGAAGCCAAGTGGAGGAAGAATGAATACAACGGATAGATCATTCATATCACCTGCGGTGGGTTCAGCATCGAGTTCATAAAAATAATCGCCCTCTTTCAGAGGATGAATATTCACCACTTTAGCAACATGTAATCCTTCGGGAAAAATACCATCCATTCCAGTCGTCACGAGGAGATCATCCACCCTCACTAAAGGGGGAGCCTGGTATGTAGCTCGTTGTGAAAGAGGAATATCTTCGGGAATGCCAGTTCTCAAATCTCTTGCAGGCCCTTCTTGATCAGCAAAATCATAATTAAAGCCAATTCCACGCAAACACGGAGCTTGAGAACGCCAGGAAGACTTGCTACAGCCATTTAACTCGCCTTTTGCCAGCAATAATCTCGGTACGGTTTCCTTTTTTAGCTTCTCTTTAAAACTATTCAATAGGTTTTTTACCTCTTCATCTTGCACAGAAGATGCGGACATAGACTTGAGAAGTAAATCTACTTTTTCTAAAAGAATCGTTTTTTGGTCACTACCTCGATGGACACGCACGGAAAGTGTCAAGCCAGAATCTGTAATTAATTTGACTCTTGCTTGTTTTTTTCCCACATAATCAATCACGCCAATCACGGATTTTCCTAACATCACAGGACTATTTTTGCAAATATAAGAACAACCTAAATCTTCATTTTTGTTAGCTCCTACATTCAGCCATAATGAGCTATTCCAGGATGAAGGAGAACGAAAAATGACTTTTGCTGGAATTCCTCGCCCTTCTAATTCCTTCTTCTCAGAAGCAGAGTCCTCTTCTTTCCATGAATTCAAGCGTAAGTCATGCTCCGCCATTAAACGAAGTCGTTCATTTTCTGTCATTAAAAGCGTATTTTCAAGCTCCAGCTCCTTAAGCCTTTCTTCCGATTGATCGTGAGAGTCCGCCCCTTTTGTCGTAAATGATAAAAATGAAGCCAAACGCAATTTAGTATTAGCCAGGCTTTCCCAGGAAGGGCCCAGCAAAGCAGCAACACTTCCTTTCATTTTCTCGGCAGTTTGCAAAGGGATGCTCATCAATAAAAATAGGAAACAGAAGATGAAAAGATAGGGTTGGGATTGTTTACGTCTCATGATTTTACAATTTGGCTAACCGCTTGTACAACATAATCTAAGTTACTTGAATTAAGTCCAGCCACATTGATACGACCATTTAAGGGCGTGTAAATGCCGTATTGATCTCTTAAAGCTAAAACCTGTTTCTCATCAAGCCCGGAAAAAGAAAACATGCCAAGCTGTTCATTCATAAAACTAAAATCCAAAGCACAATAAGCCTCTGAAAGCCTATTTACAAAGGCTTTTCGAATATTTCTAATTCTTGAACGCATTTTTTCTAATTCTTGCAGCCATTCCTGCTGAAGGGACAAAGATTGAACAATTGTGGATACAATACGCGCTCCATGCAAGGGAGGCATGGAATAACTGCTACGAATCCGTTGTTTGAGATGGCTTTTAACTTTCAAAGCTGTTGATGCATCTGGAGTCACGATAGCTAAAGTCCCGACACGCTCTCCGTAAAGTCCAAAGTTTTTCGAGTAAGAACTAGCCACGAACATTTCATGTCCCTCTTCTGCAAAAAGGCGAATTGCTTGAGCATCTTGCTCCAAGTTAGCACCAAAGCCTTGATAGGCGAAATCAAAAAAGGGAACTAGTTGATGCTCTTTAATTAATTCCGAAAGAATTTTCCATTGCTCAAAAGTAGGATCGACACCCGTGGGATTATGGCAGCACGCATGCAGAATAATCAGGCTTTTAGGTGGCATCGTTCGAATAGCCGCACACATACGATCGAAATCAAAGCCATGCGTTTCTTCAGAATAGTAAGGATAAAAGTTCACCTGCATGCCAGCAGATCTGAAAATTTGCAGATGATTTGGCCACGTGGGCGTCGAAAGGAAAACTGGACCTGAAGCTATTTCTTTATAAAATTCCGCTCCGATTCTTAATGCTCCTGTGCCACCAACCGATTGAATCGCAGCAATCCGTTTATCTTTTAAAAGAAAGTGATTGGAGCCAAAAACAAGCTTAAGAGAGGTTTGAATAAAATCGACAACGCCCTCCATCGGAGGGTATTCCTTATCCAATTTTTGTTCGAGGAGGAGCTGTTCAGCCTTTCGTACAGAAGATAAAACAACGGGATTTCCCCATTCATCTTTATAGGCCCCAATCCCTAAATTCACTTTCTCAGGACGTGTGTCCTGAGAAAAGAGAATATTCAAACCAAAAATGGGATCATCAGGAAGTAAATCGATTTGATTAAACATGTTTAATTCTCATCGTCATCCTTATGAAGACCACAGCATTTTTTATACTTTTTACCGCTTCCGCATGGACATGTATCATTCCGACCTACACGCGGTCCTTGTACCATGACAGGTTGTTCAACCATGTCAGACGGCCCTTCAATCTGCTGGACAGGTGCTCCAGGCCCCTCTTGAGGAGGGCGCACCTCTAATCCTGCAAAAAGAGAACGGTTTGTTTCAAGCTGAAGCCCTGCTAGTAAATCTTGAATCGAGACTTGTCTTGTAATGATCTCAAAGCGGAATAAGTCATGCGCCACTTCACTACGCAGATTTTGTCCAAATTCATCAAAACTAGTGAATGCCTCTTGTTTAAATTCCATCAAAGGATCTCGTTGTCCAACTGCTCTTAAGCCAACTTCAGAACGCAAATGGTCCATTGTTAGCAAATGCTCTTGCCATAGCCGGTCATTTTTTCGAATCATCATATTGCGAATCGCTTCATGAGCAGGCTTTGCAGGACTCAATGAAGAATTTTCTGCAGAGACAACCTTTTGATTTTCTCGTTTTAACTTTTCTTCAAAAGCTGCAATCACTTTTTCAGAAGCCATTTTTTCTAAATCTTCAATCTCGAGATGGTCATTATCGAAATAACCGTCCTCAAAACTCACAGGAAAATGCTGAATGAGCCATTGACGATAGCCTTCAGGATCCCAAGCACCTTCTTCTGAATGATTTTTGAAATACTTATCAGCAGCAGTCTGACAAACAGTATTTAAAATATCTACAGCAATCACTTCCGGATGTTCTGTATGAATGATCTCATTTCTAAAGGCATAAACTTCCTGGCGTTGTTTATTCATCACATCGTCATATTCAAGCGTATGCTTTCGAATGGTGTAATTGCGCTGTTCCACTCTTTTTTGAGCCGTTTCGATTGACTTATTCAGAATAGATGCAGAAATCGGCTCTCCTTCTGGGGGTCTAAATTTCTGCAAAATTCCTGTCAAACGAGGAGAGGCAAAAAGACGCAATAAAGCATCTTCAAACGACACATAGAACTTTGATGTTCCAGGATCCCCCTGACGCGCACAACGACCACGCAACTGTCTGTCAATACGGCGAGATTGGTGTCGTGTCGTGCCCATCACGTATAATCCACCTAATTCCGCTACACCAGGAGCTAATTTAATATCAGTTCCTCGGCCGGCCATGTTTGTTGCAATAGTGATCGCACCCCGCGTTCCAGCATGTGCGACAATTTCCGCTTCTTTATCATTTTGTTTTGCATTCAAAACAGTATGAGGAAGCTTATTTTGTTTAAAAATTCTGGATAATTTTTCAGAGACTTCCACAGATTCTGTACCAATTAGAATCGGACGCCCTTGCTCATGCACTTCACGAACTTCTTTCAAAATCGCATTGTATTTCTCACGCTCGGTCATGTAGATTTCATCATTGAAATCCTTACGTACGCATGTTCTATGTGTCGGAATTTCCAAGACTTCTAATTTATAGATTTGCTTGAATTCTCCCGCTTCAGTCGTTGCCGTGCCCGTCATGCCTGCAAGTTTTTTATACATCCTAAAGAAGTTTTGCAGAGTAACAGTCGCATAAGTCTGCGTTTCTTTCTGGATGGAAACAGCCTCTTTCGCTTCAATGGCTTGGTGCAAGCCATCCGAGAAACGTCGACCAGGTTGTGGACGCCCTGTGTGCTCATCGATAATGACAATTTTTCCATCTTGAACGATATAATCAACATCTCGTTCCATAAGCAGATGGGCTCTCAAAAGCTGTCTGAGATTATGAGCGCGTTCTTTACGCTTCGCATCTTCTTCCTGAACGGCCAACTTCCGTTCCATTTTAGCATTGGTATCTAAATTTGGATCTTCGTCGATGAGCAAATATTCGTGGCTGATGTCGAGCATGACGAAATCATCTGCAGACCCTTCTTTTGCCACGTTCTGCCATGCAGCAATCCCCTTGTCTGTTAATTCGTATTCACTACTTTTTTCATCGACAACCATGAAAAGCTCAGAAAGCGCGCGGGCCTTTTCTTCTTTGTTGGTGTCCCCATAGTAATAAAGATCCCATTTATCAATCGCTGCGCGCAGATCGGGGTCCTCTTTCACACGTTTTAAAATTTTGTTATGCGGGGTTCCTTTCCCGACTAACCAAAATTTTCTGAGCGCTTCCTGGTAGATTTCTTCCTCTTTTTTATCGCGCTTATCGCGGATTTTGCCTTCCGCATCAACTAAACTTTCTAAACTCTTGCGCGCTTCACTTGCCAGACGATTGCACAAATCTCTTTGCATTCGGACTAAATCAGCGGCTCCTGTTTTCAACTCATCGTACATTTGGCGACTCACAGGCACTGGACCGGAAATAATCAAAGGTGTACGCGCTTCATCGATTAAAATGGAGTCGACTTCGTCGATAATCGCAAAATAATACCCACGTTGTACTTGCTCTTCTTTCCGAGAAGCCATTGAGTTATCGCGCAGATAGTCGAAACCAAATTCGGAAGCTGTGCCATAAACAATATCCGCTTCATAAAGTTTCTTTCTTTCCTCTGTCGAGGTATCATTGGTAATGGAAGCTGTTGTTAGTCCCAACCAGCGGAATATTGTTCCAATCCATTCACAGTCCCGTTTAGCCAAATAATCGTTAACGGTGACCAAGTGCACGGATTCGCCTGTTAAAGCGTTTAAATAAAGCGGCATCGAAGCGGTTAAGGTTTTTCCTTCCCCGGTCATCATCTCTGCAATGCATCCATGATGGAGAGCTATCGCACCTACAATTTGCACATCATAAGGGACCATATCCCATTTCTGATCATAGCCTGAAACGTGAACTTCTGTTCCGCAAAGGCGTCTGCATGTATTTTTCACGACTGCATAAGCTTCTGGGAGGATCTGTTCTAAAGTTTCCCCGTTAGCTAACCGTTGCTTAAATTCATTTGTCTTAGCACGCAGGGCCTCATCGCTAAGCGAAGTAAATTTCGCATCCCATTCGTTAACTAATGCCACACTTTTAAAGTATTTTCTCACAAGACGATCTTGTGCTGTGCCGAAAATTTTCTTGAGGATTCCGAACATATCTCTTCCCATTGTAATTGAGAATTTTATGAAAAAATTCTCCTATATTATTAAGGATAAATTTTACGTTAGCGCCCTTTTTTATTCAAGCGGTCCCTCTTGTTTTTAACGCAGGAAGGAAATAAAAAAAAGGAGTTAAATGCCTGATTGGACAAGATCGTGCATTTTAATCAGCCCTACGACCTTGTGATTATCATCCACAACAGGTAGCACGGTAATGGGATGTTTCTGATCGGATTCCATTTGACGCATAGCTTCGAAGGCTAAAACATCAGGGGTAATCAACTGCGGTTTTTGCGACATAATTTGACCGATAGGGGTTTCCAAAACCTGTACACCATTTTTTTGGAGGGCACGTCGCAAATCTCCGTCCGTGAAAATTCCTTTCAAAATAAATTGATTATCTACAATTAAAACACATCCACATTTTTTATTAGACAATTCAACCAAAATGTCGACCAATTTGTTTTCTGGATAGCAAATGGGAATGGCCGATCCCGTTAACATGAGGTCTTTGACTTTGACATTGACACGCTTCCCTATTGTCCCAGCCGGATGATTTAATCCGTATTGATCTTTGCTAAAATTCTTATGCGTCATGAGCTCCACCGCCAAAACATCCCCAAAAATCATTTGGATAGTTGTAGAAGTTGTCGGAACCAAATCAAAAGGACATAGCTCTTTTTGAAGCGGTAACTCAATAAAAATATCGCAAGCTTTTGCCAAACGACTTTTTGCATTGGAAACAATCCCGATAATTGTGGCACCTTTATTCCGCAAGCATGGCATTAAATTCAACAATTCATCGGTTTCTCCACTTTTGCTTAGAATTAAAAAAACATCGTCAGAGGTGACAATTCCAATATCTCCGTGCAAAGCATCGGTTGGCGAAAGAAAAAGTGCGCGAGTTCCTGTAGAAGTCATGGTCGCCGCCACTTTTTTGGCCACATAACCGCTTTTCCCTACTCCCGTAAAAATTAAAACTCCCTTGCAATTCTGACAAATTTCAAGAACTTTCTCAGACTTTTGCATGTCTAGGTGGCTGAAAAAATAATCGAGGTAATTTTTTGCATGTGCAAAGAGATCTTTCAGCATGGATTTCCTTAGATGGGATATTAAAATTTTAAAAATAGACAGAGAAAAACTTTGTGGAGAATTTTTCTTTCTTCAGTAGACATTGGATATTAAATTAAAAAAGTATTAGGCTCAAGATTGTTTTTCTTGGGAAAGGACGATTCCCGTAAAGGGATTAAAATAGGAGTGAAAATGGGACAAAAACTAATTCCGATTACAGTTGCCGAAGGTGACGGCATTGGACCTGAAATCATGCAAGCTGTCTTGCACATTCTTTCAGCAGCCAAAGCACCTCTAGATATCACAACAGTGGAAATAGGGGAAAAAGTTTATCAAAAAGGGGAAAAAACAGGAATCAGCCCAGAAACCTGGGATATTATTCGCAAAACAAAAGCATTCCTTAAAGCTCCTATTACGACTCCGCAGGGGGGGGGTTTTAAAAGCTTAAATGTCACAGTACGAACATCACTTGGGCTTTATGCCAACGTCCGTCCTTGCGTTTCTTACTCCCCCTTTGTCCAAACCAAACATCCCAAAATGGATGTGGTGATCGTGCGAGAAAACGAAGAGGATCTTTATACAGGGATTGAATATCGTCAAACACTCGATACATACCATGCATTAAAAATTATCACGCGGCCAGGTTGCGAAAAAATCATTCGGTATGCATTCGAATATGCCCTGGCAAATAAGCGGAAAAAAGTGACATGCTTTACTAAAGATAACATCTTAAAACTCACCGATGGTCTATTTCACAAAGTTTTCGAAGAAATTGCACAAGAATACCCTTCTATTGAAAATGAACATTGGATTATTGATATTGGTGCAGCTAAAATGGCCGATACCCCTGAAGCATTTGACGTAATCGTCATGCCAAATTTATATGGAGACATTTTATCTGATGTTGCGGCACAAATCGCTGGCTCTGTCGGTCTTGCGGGTTCTGCCAATATTGGCGAGCATGCGGCCATGTTTGAAGCCATTCATGGGTCTGCACCACGCCGCGCAGGAAAAAACATGGCCAATCCATCAGGTTTACTAATGGGAGCAATTTTAATGCTTGTGCATGTAGGTTTACCTGACTTTGCCACTCTTGTGCACAATGCGTGGTTAACTACTCTCGAACAAGGGATCCATACCTATGACATTTACAAAGAAAACATCAGTAAGCAACTCGTTGGAACTAAAGAATTTGCAGAAGCGGTAGCTCAAAGAATTGGCCAAAAGCCTAAAATTCTTAAAGAAGCAAGCTATGGAGAATTTAATGCAATTCTCACACAAAAACATGAATCTAAACAAACCGGCATCCACAAGACAACGCAAGGAATTGACATCTTTGTCGATTCTAATCAAGAGGTAGAAGAGTTAGAGAAAAAACTCACTAAAGTTCAAGATCCAGACTTTAAGCTATCAATGATCAGCAATCGAGGCGTACGCGTTTGGCCGGTTAAAATGCCAGAGACAGCTTGCTCTGACAGCTGGCGTTGCCGCTATATCGCGTCAAAAAAAGGTTCCAATCTTTCCCATCATCAAATTGCTCGCCTCTTGCAAAAATTTGCAGATGCACAAATCGATTTTGTCAAAACGGAACATCTGTGCTCATTCGATGGTTCACCGGGCTACACTTTAGCACAAGATGAACAATAAATGCTTTTCTACAAAGGACTTGATCAAGTCCTTTGTTTTTCTTTCTAATACTCATCTTTTTTATTATAAAAACAATCAATATTTAAATATTACTTTAATAGCAAATAAAAATAATGCTATAATGAGTTATACAAAAATATTATCGGGGGTTTTTATTTATGAGCAGTCCAGTTAATTCACCACGTTCATCAGGCGAATATAAAGTTGAAGCTGCTAATCTTGGCGAAATAGCTTCAGCAAATAAAACTGTTCAAACAAATGAAATCGATGCAAGTGTTGAGCAAGCTGCTGATAAGGTCTTAAATAAATCAGCTTCCGAGCGCAAATCTATTCCCACTCGTCCTTTATCCGATAATGCAGATAGCGTTAAGGAAAGAAATCAAAATAAAGCCACTCAAAGCAATCTAAGTAAATTCCTTCAGTTTTTTACTCATATAGGCAAACGCTCTAAAAAACAAAAAACCGAACAAGATTCTTTTGAAACGGAAATGACCGAAATGAAATGGCAAACGAATGCAGCATTCCATGATGAAAACAAAGTTTCCTCAGAAGCAATCAAAAAAATGGCAACCCCGGAAGCTCAGGAAACAAAGAAAAAAAGTTCCGGAATCAAATCATTCATACAAGGTATTATTAAGTTTGTTAAATCTCATAATCCTTTAGCACGCATAACACGAACAAAAAAAGCTGTTGTTGAAGAAACAAAGGAGGTTGAAAAATCTCTACCTTCCAATATTGAACCTTATCATAATCTAGTTAAACAAATGATTAATAGACTTGAACAAGGCGAAAAAAAAGGTTCCATTCCACTTGGATTATTTCGAGTGAGTGGAAGTAAAACTACTGTCGAAAAAGCGGTTACAGATTTTAAAGAGACCGAAGGACATCAAGATCTTCCAAGCGATTGGCATGATGCCACCTCTATGATTAAAAACACAGTGATGTCACAAAAAGCTCCTCCCATGCAAAAAATTAAAGATTTAAATATTCCTGCAGTACATGCTGAAGCGGTTGATCAAAAAAAATCAGAAGAAGAAATTATACAAAATATCCAAGGAGCAATTTTCAAACTAGACTCTGAAGAGAGAAACTTTTTAAAAGATTACTTAAAAATGATCGATCTGACTTATCAGAAGTCTTGGCCAAAGGAACAAGCGCCTGGAGATAAAGATCCTTTTACAGCCTATTTGCAAGGAACCCCCTCTCTCACAAATGTTTTTTCTCATGAAAGTCTTGCAGATGCTCTTTTTGCAAGTATGGGCACTCAAAAAACTGTAAATTTGGGTTATGTTGAATTTTTAGTCAATAATCGAGAAAAGATCTTTCAAACAGAAAAAACTGAAATTTGAGTGTCTTGATGGCTTTGAACATGCGTGATTGGACTTCGTAAAAATTGCTCCCCTGCCTGTTGAAAACGTTCCGGATCATCCGAAACGTAATAACGGAAATGGGGAGTTTTTTCTTTTAAAGACTGCAATTGTTGGTTGCCTAATATCTCTTCGACTTTAAGGGCACAAGCAGAAGCGGAATCAATAATTTTAACCTGCCCCTCCATTTCTTCTTCTATCAAAGATTTGAGTAAAGGATAATGGGTACAGCCCAAAATGAGGGTATCCACGTCACTCTTTTTTAATGGTTGTAGGTATTCCTGCACAATTAAACGCGTTGCTGGATGCTCTAACCACTGTTCCTCTACCAGCGGTGCCAATAAAGGACACGCTAGCGAAACCACGCGTGCTTGTGGCATAAGATCGAGTATTTTCTGCTTATACACACCTGATCGGATCGTCCCTTTAGTCCCCAAAACAGCAATGGAACCGCTTTGAGTTTGTGCAATTGCCGCTTCGATACTGGGAGAAATCACGTCAATAATGGGAATGAGAAATTGATCCTGCAAAGTTGAAAAAGCAAAGGCAGATGCCGTATTACAAGCAATCACCAGCAATTTAATGTCTTGCTCCATCAAGAAATGAGCATTGGCAAGCGAATACTGAATAATGGTTTCGGCGGCATTATTCCCGTAAGGAAAATGCGCGGTGTCTCCAAAATACAAAACAGATTCATAGGGCAATAACTGCATGACAGCCCGCATTACGGTCAATCCCCCTATTCCTGAATCGAACATCCCAATCGGGTTGTTATTCCATATTTTTTCTTTTTGAAACATATCACTAAGGAAGTTTAAGTTTTTGTCCTTTACGGATCTTGTCTTGACTCAAACCATTCAGTTCCTTCAAAACCTTGATGCTTGTTTTATGCACTTGGGCAATTTTACCTAAGCTATCTCCATCTTTGACTTCATACAATTTAAACTCCTGTGCCACATCTTGTGGAGGTTGTAAAACATCCATAAGAGCCGCGAGGGCTATTTGCATGTTTTCCATATTTTTATGTTGAAGCTCAGATGCCTGAGTCAGCTGGCTAAGCTTTTGATCCAGCTTTGAAATAACCGTGGTGGATTCATTGAGATGTGTTTGCAGATTTTTTAAGTCTTGCACAATTTTTTTTGAGGTTGACTCAAGCTCGCTTAAACGTGTCTCTTGACTGCTCGTGTTTGACTTCACAAACTCTTTTTGTTTATCCTGATTATCCATCATCTGCTTACTTAAAACGTGGAGCGTTTCCTGCAAGCTTTCACATTTTTGCTCTAAAAGGGTAATTTCTTTCTCATGATTATTAAATTCATGTCGAAGGATATTTAACGAAGCCTTCATCTCTTGCTCAAGCAATACCCGTTGATTTTGAGTCCTTGGAGGATTAGCGGCCTCAAGCTGAAATAGATTTACCAACACAAAAAGAAAGGGAATCATTCCCTTTCTTATCAATATAGATCCAGCCATCGTTAGCCTCAACGCTGGTAAATTTTAAATTCTGCGCGACGGTTTTGTCCCCACGATTCTTCATTATGATCCAGAAACAAAGGACGTTCTTTTCCGTAAGAAATGGTGAACAAATTCTCTGGATTAACTCCCTCTTTGATCAAAATTTCACGCACAGCATTGCTTCTTCTAGAGCCTAGAGCTAGATTATAGGCCTCTGCCCCTCTTTCATCGCAATGTCCTTCAATGAATACATACACACGATCGTGCTTTTTTAAATAATTGGCAACTTTGCGAAGTGCAAGTAGGTTTTCTTCACCCTTGATTAAGTTGCTATTATACGGAAAGCGCACACTTTCAAAAATTCCTGCTAATTCAGGATATGTAGCGGGATCATAAAAAGCATCAATTCCAGGAATCGCACTACCAGGATCTCCTGGAGAATATTTTGGGTGACGAGATACGTCAGCCATCGCAATCAAATTGTCATTATTTAAATCCTGGAGAGGAACGTAGTCACATTCTTCAGGAGAAAAACTGTATTCTTCATCATACACGGAAAACTCTTCTCGGCAACGTACCTGGCGAGAATCCCCATGTTTTCCTGCTAAAGAGCGAAAGCCTCTTTGCACATGGCGTCCGGCAGATTTAGTGTCATCCCACACATCATCTTTCGTTCGCATACATCCAAAGCAAAAAATAACAGCTAAAATCAACTGGATTGAAATCAGGAGTTTTGTCTTCATAAAACCTCTAAAAGAATTGAATCATCTTGGTTGAGTTAGTTCCCATACATACAATTATAGAGAAGCATTCTCACAATCTTTCCCCGATTTTGCAAGGGATTCGATTAAGAATTGGATCTTATCACAATGGGAGCAAAAAAATACAACGAAACTATGATTTTTTAGGACTAGATTGTTTGAAGAAGTCTTTACAAACTAATTTCAACATATTTACTTTTAGTTAATTGTGGCGCAAAAATGTCTGAATCATGCCTCAATTTGAAAGCATTTTTCTTAGTTCCAAATAAATCCCTTCCAGAGGATGACTGTAAACGTAAAGATGATCTGTTATTAGAAAAATCGAAATATTCAGTTTTTTATAAATAAAATAGCAATTTAATCCTTCAATCCGTATAAGTCGATTTCACCAAAAAAGGTGTGACCATGGATAAGAAAGAAAACATTGAAATTCTAGCAATTGGCACGGAAATTTTAACAGGACATACTGTTAATACAAATGCGGCCTACATTGCTAAACACTTAATGGATATCAATCTTGAAGTTTCCAGACAAATCGTCGCGCCTGATGCTGGAGAACGTTTAAAGGCTATTTTGACGGAAATCGTTGCTCGGGCATCTTTAGTTATTGTAACAGGAGGCCTCGGTCCAACCTGTGATGATAATACACGTCAAATTGTTGCTCAATTATTAGGATGCTCCTTTCGTTTTGACGAAGAGATTGCAGCAGAACTTGCCCAACGTTATGGGGCCAATCTCATGAGTCTTAAAGATCAAGCAACTGTTTTGCATCCCGCTATCATTTTGAAAAATACCATCGGAACGGCACCAGGATTTATTGTTCAGAAAAATCAAACAACTGTCATTTTACTTCCTGGGATTCCCGAAGAAATGAAAGTAATGCTCGGTCAGGTGCTGGATTATTTAAAAAGCCATTTTTTAGATGGTGTCAAAACATTCACACGCAAATGTAACTTTTTTGGACTCACAGAATCTACTGTCGACGTGGTTTTAAAACAATTACAATCTAATTACCCTGAAGTAGAATTTGGCATTTATTCGAGTCAAGGTGTGCTGACCGTACAAGTGACTAAAAAATCAGAACAGAAAGATCCAACCCTTCTTCTATTAGATACATTAATCCAAACAATCAAAAATACATTTTCCGGGCATTTTTTTGACACCCCCTCTAATACAATTGAAGAAGCCATACACAATTTATTCTGCCAACATAACTGGACTTTGAGCTGTGCGGAATCGTGCACAGGTGGCCAATTGGCTAGCGCTTTAACCTATTTTCCAGGATCCTCAGAATATTTTCTAGGAGGTATTGTCCCCTATTCAAACACTCAAAAAATCCACATTTTAGGGGTCACACCAAAGAGTATTGAGGAAGATGGGGCTGTCAGCGCCCGCGTCGTTTCACAAATGGCTGAAAATATGCTCACCCTGGCAAATAGCGATTATAGCCTTGCTGTTTCCGGTATTGCAGGACCGGATGGGGGAACAACCGAAAAACCCGTTGGTACAATTTGGGCGGCTATTGCTCAGCGCGGACGTCCCCCTTTTGTATGGGAGTTTTTAGCTAAAGGCAATCGACAACTCATCATAAAAAAGACCATAAACACCATTTTAGGGCAACTCTTGAAGATTTGCCATCAACGACTAGGAGAAAAATAAAATCTTTAAAAAATAATGAAAAACCCTTCCTCCAATCCACTTGCATTAACGCTCACCACTTAATCTATCATATGGGTTTTCTTCCTTATCCTTTTAATATGGATAAATTAATGTCGAATCCTAAAAATAATGTTGCAAACTCAAGGAATTATCGCCAGATATTAAAAACAAAGGCTAAAATTCGTATGAAACGCCTTATTTATAGAATATTATATCTCTACGTTTGATATAAGCTTTACTAAATTTAATCTCTTCGCTGGATTTATGGGGCTTGCAAATAGGATGTTCAGAATTGGAGTATGCAGTTAAATTTTAAACGCAATCTTTCAAAAAAATTGGTATAGCGTTCTCACAAAATAAGGGCAACTTATGTTGAGACGATTACAGGAGAAATCATGAGCACAGTATTCACAACAAGCATTGTTAAAGAAAAAGATAGCCATGCCGCCGGTGAAGCTCTCGGTCTAGAGGCTCTCAAAAAAATGCCTTCGCAAAAACCAGATCTCGCAATCATTTTTGGTTCACCCGATTATGACTATAAAAAAGTTTTTGAATCACTTTTTAAGGTCATTGGTGAAATTCAAATCATTGGATGCACTTCAGCGGGAGAATTTACCGAGAAAGAAGTCTCTCAAGGAGGGATTGCGTGTGCATTTATCACGTCGGACACGCATCACTTTTATACTGGGATCGGTATTGGACTGCAAAACAAGCAAAATGAGGCCATCGATGTTGCTCTAACAAACTTCCCAAAATCTGTTCCCAACTTCCCATTACAATCTGCTATGCTATTCGTCGATGGATTAACAGGAAAAGGCGAAGAAGCCGTGCAAGCGACTTCTCAAATGTTAGGTGGTCAGGTCAAATTATTTGGAGGAGCCGCCGGAGACAATCTCCGCTTTAAAAAAACACGTGTGTTTGGTTCAGGTTTAGCCCTCTCCGATGCCGTGAGCACATGTCTCATTGCTTCCAAAAAACCAATTATTTGTAGCGTAAAGCATGGTCACCACCCGATTTCTCCCGCTCTTTGCGTGACGAAAGCTAAAGACAATATTCTTTATGAAATCGAAGGAAAGATCGCATTAGATGTATGGAAAGAATACTTACAGGATGAAGTTCAAGAGCAGGATTGGCAACATCTCATTAATCACGATTCAGAGTTTTTATCTAAACTATTACTGAAACACGAGGCAGGAGTGATTACAGGCGATTCTTACAAAATCCGCTTTCCGATTTCATGTAATCCGGATGGTTCTTTAAACTTTATTTGTACCATTGAAAAAAATTCCTTAATCAAAATCATGAGTGCTCGCCCCTCTGATCAAATTACATCAGCACTAGAAGCTGCTAAAGAAGCCCTGACACGAGCCAAAAATGAAAAGATCGCTGGCATAGTGGTTTTTGACTGTGCTTGTCGAGGCATGATATTAAAAGAACGTTTTTCCGTTGCTGTAGAAATGATCAAAGATATCTTTCCTGATACTCCCATGATTGGGGTAGAAACCTATGGAGAAATTTTGTTAGATCCGGATGAACCTGCAGGGGGATTTCACAATGCCTCAATCGTAATCATGCTCATCCCCGAATAAAAGAAGCTTACTCGAATTAAAAAGATACCGATACTTACCCGGAGAAGATTTCAATACCTTCACACCATGCCAAGCATTCGGCGTATTTTTGAATAAAAATTATATTTATTCAAAAAATTGATTGGTGTAGAAATCATGAAATCTTGAAAGTCTGAATTAAACTTGTCTCCAAGAACACATAAAGCATCTCTCCAAGCAAAATCCCAATCTTCTGAAATGTTAAACGAAAAATGGTCACAATCTTCGAGGCATTGCCACTATGGGTAGCAACCTTATTGATCGAAATTCCCATGTGCCACGTATACCGAATTTGATATCTTTGATCGTCTAAAATTTGCGTCATTTAATATTGATAAGTCACATCGTAACAGAAAAATCCCACCCTTTTTCCGTTAGATACGTTAATCAAAACAAGCAAAATACATTTTTAAGGCATTTTTTTTCACTCTTTGATGATTTGTCCTCAACAATTAGATGGTGATATCATCTAGGTTTTCTTATCCTTAATATAGATAAATTAATATCGAATTCTAAAAATAATGTTGCATAATCAAAGAATTATCCCTGATATTAAAATTCGTATGAATCGCTTTTATTTATAGAATATTATATCTCAAAGTTAGGTATTTATGTGGTTTGCAAATAGACTGTTCAGAATTGGAATATACGGTTAAAATTCAAACCCAATCTTTCAAAAAAACGATATGGAGTTCTCGCAAAATAAGGGCAACTTATGTTGAGGAGATTACAGGAGAAATCATGAGCACAATATTCACAACAAGTATTGTTAAAGAAAAAGATAGCCATGCCGCCGGTGAAACTCTTGGTCTAGAGGCACTCAAAAAAATGCCCACGCAAAAACCAGATCTCGCAATCATTTTTGGTTCACCCGATTACGATTATAAAAAAGTTTTTGAGTCGTTTTTTAAAATCATCGGTGAAATTCAAATCATTGGATGCACTTCAGCGGGAGAATTTACCGAGAAAGAAATGTCACAAGGAGGGATTGCGTGTGCATTTATCACATCGGACACACATCACTTTTATACCGGCATTGGTATTGGGCTGCAAAACAAACAAAATGAAGCCATCGATGTTGCTCTAGCAAACTTCCCAAAATCGGTTCCCAACTTTCCTTTGCAATCTGTAATGCTGTTCGTCGATGGATTAACAGGAAAAGGCGAAGAAGCCGTGCAAGCAGCTTCTCGAATGTTAGGGGGTCAGGTCAAATTATTCGGAGGAGCGGCAGGAGATAATCTGCATTTTAAGAAAACTCGTGTATTTGGCTCAGGGTTAGCCCTTTCCGATGCCGTGAGTACATGCCTCATAGCTTCCAAAAAGCCGATTATTTGTAGCGTAAAGCATGGCCACCACCCGATCTCCCCAGCTCTTTGCGTGACGAAAGCTAAAGACAATGTTCTTTATGAAATCGAGGGAAAGATTGCATTAGATGTATGGAAAGAATACTTACAGGATGAAATTCAAGAGCAGGATTGGAAGCACCTCATTAACCATAGCTCAGAATTTTTATCTAAACTATTAATGAAGGCAGGAATGATTACGGGCGATTCTTATGAAATCCGCTTTCCGATTTCATGTAATCCGGATGGTTCTTTAAACTTTATTTGTAAAGTTGAAAAAAATTCCTTAATCAAAATCATGAGTACACGCCCCTCTGATCAAATTACATCAGCACTAGAAGCTGCTAAAGAAGCCCTGAAACTAGCCAAAAATGAAAAGATTGCTGGCATTGTTGTCTTTGACTGCGCTTGTCGAGGAATGATTTTAAAAGAACGTTTTTCCATAGCTGTGGAAATGATCAAAGACATCTTTCCTGATACTCCCATGATTGGAGTAGAAACCTATGGAGAAATTTTGTTAGAGCCTGACGTACTTGCAGGGGGATTTCACAATGCCTCGATCGTGATCATGCTCATCCCCGAATAAACGAAACTTACTCGAGATCATAAATCACATTAAAGAGCCGTCGATACTTACCTGGAGGGGATTTTAACGCTTTTACACCATGCCAAGCATTCGGCGTGTTTTTGAATAAAAAACTATAGTTATCTAGGAAGTTAATGGGCGTAGAAGTCATAAAATCTTGAAAATCTGGATTTTGATTAGGTGTAAGTTTGTCTCCAAGTACAAGCAAAGCCCCTCCCCAAGCAAGATCCCAATCTTCTGAAGTGTTAAAGTAAAAAATGTGGGTCGCAACCTTCGAAGCATTGTCACAATGGGGAGAGACCTCATTGGTCGAAATTCCCATGTGCCAAGCGTACCGAATCTGGTATCTTTGCTCTCCTAAAATCTGCTTCATTAAATTTTGATAAGGTGCATTTGTTTCAATTTCATGCAAAAATTTTTGCCATGTTGGAGATAAAAATTCTGCGTGAATTGCCCCTACTTTTTCTTTATCCTCACTATATTTTGACTTTTCATAAGCCAAATAATAACGATTGTGCGGTCTTTGGTTTTTACCCCTTGCCAAATTTTCATGATACTCAAATAGTTCTAACGGAGGAAATTCATCATGCAATTGCTTAAAGCTTTCTTCCGTTAAAAATTCATGAAAATTATGCCACGGAAATGGCCATCTTTTTAAAAAAGATTCCAGCGGAAATGAACGTATGACAGACTCGTTGATCAATTCCATAATCTGGATCCTTTCATAAAAAATTTAAAGGAGGAATAATCCTCCTTAGATTCTAATGGCCACGGGTATGTTTACGATGTGGTTTTTTAGGCTGTGGTATAACGGATTTCAAAGCTTTTGTCGAGCGAGATCGTGGTGATGCAACATGCTTTGTCTTTTTCCCATTGATTTGATTGAGTTGATTGAGCATTTTCTGTCTCAGTTTTGCACCAGAAGCAGGAGTGAGCAACAAGGCAGTCGCAGCCCCTAAAAATGTGCCAATCAGAGTTCCCCATAAAAAATCTTCTTGAATTTTGTTAACCATGGGAATTATCTCCTATTTTGAAATTGTTGCAAAACTTTGATTCCTAAGCTTGCCCAATCAATAATTTCTTCAAGATGTGAATTGGAAGCATGTTTCCTTTTCGAATTAGAAGTGGAGAGTTTGCTGATGATTGTATTAAGTGTATCCTTCCAATCCTCAGCATATTCCATGGCATCATGGCCTTTGTGATTGACATTCGCCATAAAGCTTTCGGCTTTCTCACGAATCTCATCATATTTTTCTCCAAGCTCTT
Organism: Parachlamydia acanthamoebae; assembly: GCF_000875975.1. Taxonomy (NCBI): domain Bacteria; kingdom Pseudomonadati; phylum Chlamydiota; class Chlamydiia; order Parachlamydiales; family Parachlamydiaceae; genus Parachlamydia; species Parachlamydia acanthamoebae. The sequence goes on from NZ_BAWW01000066.1 coordinate 535,937, forward strand.
CACGTAACTTTTCTCCAGATTGTGGAGCTAATAATAATGCAGATGTGGCTCCTAGAATAGCACCAAATGCTCCCCCTAACCACATGGTAGCGGGACTCTCATCCTCTTCTTCTTCATGGTAACCATTGTGATAATCAAAGGCATGCAAAGCCTTATGACCAGTCTCTTTCACCTGATCACTAAAATGTTGCGATTTTTCGCGAATATCTTCGATTGTATCTGATAAATCATTTCTTAGCTCTTGACCAGACTTTGGAGCAAGCAGCAACGCTGCAAGACTTCCTGTTAAGCCGCCTAAGAGAGCTCCCTTTAAAAAGCAATTCACATGGTTCTGGGTTCCCATATTCATCTCCTTTTTAAAACTTTTTTTATTAAAATTAATCCTAAAAGTAGCCAATCTGTTAGATCACCGGTGGGTTCTTCTTGAAATGCGATGACCTTTTTTTTTTCTATGAATTCTTTCTGCAACAGATGCGTCTTTTCTTCACAGATATCTCCCACATTCGAGATCGATCGAATGAAGGGATCCATTTTTTCCATGCGCAGCTCCATTCCATCCATGAAAAAATCTAATTTTTTTAAAGTTTTTTGAACTGTAATTAGCGTTTGTATAACAAAATAAGCTAGTACAGCAAAAACAATAACCGAAATAAAAATCATAATTTCTATAAACATAATAAAAACTTAATTAATTTCATTACCTAACCCATACTAAATAAAAGAAACCATGTCAACAAAATTAACTTAAAAAAAGATTGCGATTTTTTAACTGCTTTCTTATGTTGAAGATATGTGGTACAAATCATCATTCATTAAATACGCGACGAACATTCTTTTAGGATTGCTCATCCTTTTCCTATTCGTTAAGCTATTACCTTTTTTTTATCCGATTGTTCAATTCGTCGTCGCTTTCTTCAGCCCTCTGATCTTAGGAATTGTTCTGTATTATATGTTTAGACCTCTTGTCCAATACCTGACAAATCACCACATCCCTAGTGCCATCGCAATTAGCTCTGTTTTTCTTATTTTGGGTGGGATCATTGCCAGCATCGCGACATTTCTGATTCCTACGATTATTACATCCCTTCAAGAAGTCACAACCTCACCCGCTCAAAAAATAGAGGAAGTCAAAGAAGCCACCATCAGCTTCCTGAATATTTTTAATTTAAACCTTTATTCTTATAATGAAGTTAAATCTCTTATTACTAATTTTTTAGAAAAAATACAGCAATTTGTTTTTGCTAATACGTATCTCATCATTTCAACCGCCACCCATATCGCCTTCATCTTTGTTCTTACTCCATTTTGTCTATTCTATCTATTGAAAGACGATCAAAAATTTTATGGTTGGACGATGGAAATGATTCCCCCGGTTTATCGTCCACAATGCGAAAAAATTTTTCATCATCTAGATAAAACGCTGCTCACATTTTTTAATGGACAAATTGTTGTAGCTGCCATTGTCTCTCTAATGGCTCTGATTGGCTTAGCCATCATCCAGATAGACAATTTGATTTTTTTGGCATTTTTAACCTTTCTATTGGGCTTGATCCCTTATTTAGGCACGCTTATCGCGATTATTCCTCCCACACTTGTGGGGCTCACCTCAAGCTATCTAATGGGTCTAACAGCCGCGATTGTGATGACTTCCATCCATTTGATTGAGGCAAACCTTATCACTCCTCACGTCATGATGAAACGCTTAGATGTTCATCCACTCACGATTATTTTGCTTATCGTTGCAAGCTTTTCACTCTTTGGAGTAACAGGTCCTTTGTGGATAACACCGCTCTATGTATTTCTAAGAGAGATTTATACACAGCTCTCCCAACTTTATAGCCCTAAAGAGAATTTAAAGGACTAATGGTGAGAAAAGTCACCTTTTCTCACCATTACTGGTTCAGATTAGAATCGACGTTTTGACGATCCATGAGCATGTTCTTTTTCTTCATGTTCATGTTCGCTTGATTCGCTTGAATGACGGAATGCTTCTTCTAGATTCTGAACTTCTTTTTCAGCTCTATCTTTTGCCATTCCATATTTTTCTTGGAGTTTTCCAATCAACATTTCACGACGACCGTTGATTTTTGTTAACTCATCATCTGTGAGTTTTCCCCATTTTTCTTTGATTTTACCTTGTAATTGTTTCCATTGACCTTGAAGTGTGTCTTTGTTAACCATGATAACCTCCTGTTAATTTAGGGACATTTTAGGCAACATTCTTAACCATCTCCATTTAAGAGATATTCTTTGCACGCTTGTTAATTCCTGTCGTAAAAAATCCACCTTCCGCAATCACAGTCAGATGCTTATCGGCATTTCCTTCTTCTTCTAAAGATTCTTTAAGAAGTTCAGCAATATCGTATAACTCTAGCTGAGTTGCAAAAGTTTTTGCAACTCCATAGCCGGCGATTTCATAGTGCTCAATTCTCTGGGTTGCTCCAATTAAAGCTGCATCTTTTACAACGGAAGGCGCTTCATTTTGAATAATTTCATTTGCCTCATAAATCAGTCCTTCCATAGCTTCACAAGTTTCCTTAAAAGAATTTTCATTCAACATAGAAAAAATGCTGTCTAATCTGGCAACGTGTTTTTTTGTTTGACTCAAATGACGTTCCAAGGCTTCCTTGAGTTCTGGAGTTGTCGCGGCTTCTGCCATCTTAGGTAAGGCTTCAACTAGTTGATTTTCTGCACTATATAAATCACTGATCTCTTTTAGAAATAATCTATAAAAGGCATTTTGAGTCATATCTCCTCCCCATACTCAAATGATTCCTAAAAGCTTTAAGATAATTAAAACCGAAATGGGTATCCCCAATAGCCATAAAAGAATCATTCTTCCCATAATTTCCCCTTATTTTAATAAACCAAGGGCTGAAAACATATTCTAAAAGCACCTGTTTTCAGCCATTCCCCATTAACTTGAACGTTCACTTTTTTCGTACGAAGTCGAGATATCTTCAGCTCCTTCCTTTCTAAGGAGTTCTGAAGCCCGGTCAACATCTTCAGCATTGTTTGTATGTACACTAATCAATATGCCCCCAGCTTTTAGGCTGTTTTCATATCTTTTTGCTTCATATTCTGGAATACCCATTCCAACAAGCGCTCCGATTAACATGCCCAACGAACCTCCAATGCCGCTTCCAGCCAGGGCTGCCATAATCGGACCTGCTGCAATAAAAGGTCCTAGGCCAGGGATGGCTAATGCACCAATACCCGCCAAAATCCCTATCGAACCACCAATAATGCCTCCTGAGACAGCTCCTGTAGCCGCTCCTTCAGGGGCTTTAGTGTGCTTTTCATGTCCGATCGCCCCCTTATTCGTACTGACATCTGTTAATTTGCCCTCATGTGTACGATCTGCAAAGAGTACAGAAATTTCATCTGTATCAAAGCCAGAAGCCTGCAATTTTTGCACAATTCTCTGTGCTTGACTTTCATTTTTAGCGAGACCAAATACAGCCTTTGTCATAATAGCCTCCTGCAAAAAATTAAATTTTTAATCGATTATTTCTCAGCATTCTGAAGAACTTCGAGCTGATTATCCACTTTTGTCACTCCAGGAATAAGCGAAACAATTCTTTCAATTGCTTCTTTTTCAGCTGCGCTATTCACAGGTCCACGAAGAGTCACAACGCCATTCGCAGTAATGACTTTGATGTTTTTTGCATAGGTCGACAAAATCTTGTTCTCTACCAATGCTTTTCGAATACTTTGTAAAGTGATACGATCACCTACGCTTTCCGACTGATCAAAAGGTGTTAAGGCTCCTTCAATTCGATCACGTACATTGCGACTGGTGTTATCCGCATCATCGGATGCTCTACGATCTTGCAAATTACGGTTTGTATTCGTCTCTGAAGGAGCCGCATCTAGTATTGAGCTGTTTTGCTGAGTCGGAGACTTAGGAGGAGGTGGATTGGTAACGTGTTGCTCACATCCAACTAGCATGATTGAAAGAGCGGGAAGAATAAGTAATTTAGATTTCATCTTTATCTCCTTGTAGAGGTTTAATAAAATTAATTAACTATTCTGCTTATGATTTTTATACTGATAACAGATGAAGTGTAGGTGAGTAATATAAGATGATGTTCAAATCGGTAGCGATTTAAAATCGTTTATGAACTTATAATTTCAGAATATTAAATAAAATTATTTGTGTAAATTAAAAAAAATTAAATCTCTTTTAATAAAAGGAAAATAATTCCCTTTTCCCTAAAGAGATCATTGGGTTTTAATCATTTAATGTTTATGATAAAAGCTCTTTGATCAATGAGAAATTTATGATCCATCATTCTGAACATCATGTATTTTTTAGTAACCAAGTCGAATTGCTAATTCACCCCCTAAAGCAGCAATTACTTGGAGCCCACCCATTTTGTCGTCGCTTAATCATTGTACCCAGCCCCGCCATGAAATCTTGGGTCATGTTTAAAATGGCAGAGGAGTCTGGCATTGCGATGGGATTTGAAACCATTTATCTCGATCAGGGCATCCAACGCCTATACCAGCTCATTGAACCAAATCAAACCTTAGCTAATCATCCTTCTTCATTTGAACTCACTTTAGCCCTAGAGGTAGAAGTTCGACAGATTCTCATGCGTTGTGAAAGCTTGAGCTCTGAGGAGCACGAGTTGTGGAAGCCGCTATTTGGCTACTTAAGATTCTCTCCATCAATCAAAACTCTATCTCTTAAAGGAGAAAAAAGACTCATTTCATTAGTGGAAAAATTGGCTGGTCTCTTTTTGGAATATGGGATTGCCGGTGGAGAAGCTCTAGAAGCTTGGCGACAAGCTCCCCCTTCTTCTTGGCAGGTTTACTTGTGGAAAAAAATTTTTGAAAGAGGAAATGCCTATAATTGGACATATCCTTATCACTATCTCAACCAAATCTCCATTCCTGAAAAACGGATCGATCAACTTCAAGTCCATCTATTCGCGATGAGCTATCTTCCCGCTCTGTATCACAATTTTTTGCAAAAAATTGCACAAGCCATTTCTGTTTCTTTCTATTTGCTATCCCCTTGCGAAGCTTTTTGGAGCGATGCCTGCTCGGATAAAGAAAGTAAAAGAATGCAACGTTATTGGAAAAAACAAGATGCTCCAGAAGCTCAACAAGTAGCCTTAGAAGAACTCTTGCGAGATAAAAACCCTCTATTAGCCAATTTTGGACGTCTTGGTCGTGAAATGGCTGTTGCTGTAGAGGATTCCAATGTTCGAACCTCGGCCTGCTATACACTTCCTGCACGTGCGCTGGATTTTCCCTGCTACGAAGAAAGCATCACATCCGATATTCTTCTCCACTCCTCTGATAGACCCTATTTAACCTTACTGCAAGCCGTTCAAACGGATATGGTGCTTTTTAGAAATCCCGATCATACACCTCCGTTGGATCTCTCCGAAAATGATTCCACCATTCAAATCCACGCCACCCCTTCTCTGTTACGTGAAGTACAGATTTTGCACGATAATTTGATTCGCCTCATTCACAATGCCCCTAAAGAAAATCCTCTCTCTCCAAATGAATGGGTCGTCATGGCTCCCGACATTCGCATATATGCGCCTTTTATCAAAATGGTATTCAGCAATCCCAACAGCCCTCTTGATTACAAAATGATGGATGCCAAACTCCCCGAACAAAATTTGTATATCCAAAGCTTTTTGCACTTGCTAAAGCTGTCCTCCTCTCGTTGGGACACTGTTTCCTTACTCACATTATTTGATTACCTCCCATTTCGAAACAAATGGGGACTTCATTTTGAAGATATCGATCAAATTCGCACGTGGATTAAGGAAACGGGCATACGGTGGGGAATGGATATTGCGCATCGTCAGATGATTCTCAAACAAGACCACTGTGCTCATACGCTTGTCGATGAAAATCCTGCGGGGACTTGGGAGCACGGATTCCAAATGCTTCTAAAAGGTCTTATTTTAGAAGAAAACGATACTATTTTATCTGTTGACATTACGCAAAGCACCCTTTTGGGAAAATGGATTTATATTGTCCGTTCTCTCCATCAAGATTTAATCCCTCTCAATGATGGATCTGAACGCACAATCCAAGAGTGGGGAACTTATTTACAACATCTGTCCAATTTTTATCTCCTTCCAGAGCTTTCTGAACATCAAGAATTATTGGAACACCTACTTCACCCTTTTTTTAAAGGCTTTTTGCCGCAACACACGTTTTCATTCAAAACAATCCAACCTATCTTGCTTTCTTTATTCAAAAAAGAAGATGTTTCTTACCGAGAAACCTCCTTACGTGCTGTTAAGTTTTGCTCCATGCTCCCGATGCGAGCCATTCCGGCAAAAGGCATTGCATTATTAGGTTTAGAAGAAGGCGCCTTCCCTCGATTTTTGCCAGAATCCTCCCTGCATCTTTTAGCTTTTCATCCACAGGCGGATTACTCTCCTTCGCAAATTGACTTTGATCGTTATCTTTTTCTTGAAACGCTCACCTCTGCTCGGGAATACTTGTTGTTGAGCTACCAGGCTTTTTCTTCGACAGGAAAAGAGCAGCCTCCTTCCCTCCTTGTTCAAGAACTCATGAGCTATTTAGATAAAAGTTATCGTCTGGGAGACACATGTCCCTCCAAGCGATGTTTCTTTAAGCATCCGTTTCATGGATACAATCCGCAATATTTTGATAATTCCTCTCTCAATAGCTTTTCACAAGAGAATTACCGCTCTGCGCTTGCTAGCCTTAAAACCGAAAAAACCTCAAAACACTGCTTCATTCCTAAATTTCTTTCTTTGCGAACTCCTCTTTGCCTTGAAGAAGAACACATACTTGAAATTAGACAACTCATTGCCCTGGCACGCAATCCTTTTGAACATTATTTTAATAAGCGATTAGGCATTTACTTAGAAAAAGAGGAGTCGAGAAAAATCCCTGATGACGATCTCTTTTCGTTAACATCTCTTTCTAAGGCATCCTTAAAAAAAGAGGCTTTAAAACACCCTTTAGATGCTTTATTGACGCAGAATGAAATTAAAGGACGTCTTCCTTTCGGATATTTTAAAGCACTATCCTTAGATCAGCTCAAAAAAGAAATAGAACAAAATAAAAGCTTATTGCTGAACTGTGGGATTGCCTTAGATCAGATTTTCCAAATTGAACTTACAGATGCCGTTTCCGAACCGACTCAAATTCACCCAGCATGCTGGCTTTTACCACCTCTAGAATTAACCTATCAAGTCGACAAAAGAATTAAAATTGTAGGAATTCTTCCAGAAGTTACCCCTCAAGGTCTTTTGGCTTTTATTCGCGATGAAAAAAAGGAAGTGATCAAAGCGTGGCCCGCCTATCTCATTCTCAATTGTCTTGCTAACGTCTATCCAGATATGTTTGGAAAACACCTAATTTTCGCCAAAAGTGGCAGCATTAAAGCGCCTTTTTTTGATCAGCCTTTCACACTCCTTGAACACTTTTTAGACTACTATTTTATTTGCCAAACACACGTCTCTCCCCTACTTCCTGAATGGATTCCCGACATGATAGAAAATCCAAAATCGTGCCAACTCAAAATCCAGAAAAGTTTAACGGGGCATTTTAGCCTCTATAATGACTATGTAAATTGGATGACAAGAGGAGATGTTGATTTAGACTATGTCTCGCTTGTCTCTGAATGGCAAGAATTAGCAACCGCTTACTTTTCTCCCATTTATACCCACTGGTATGCTACAAAACGCAAAGGAGATGCAGATGTTTGATGTACTCAATCGACAAGTCAACATTCATCATCATCATGTTCTAGAAGCCTCCGCTGGAACAGGTAAAACATTTTCTATTGAAAATATTATCGTACGTCTTCTTTTGGAAAATCCCCCTGTTACCATTCAAGAAATTTTAGTTGTCACTTTTACACGTGCCGCAACGCACGATCTTAAAGTCCGCATTAGGGAAAATATTGAAAAAGCCCTATCCTTTTTACAAGGCTTACTGCTTTCTCCTCATCATTGCTATCAAGAGGCACCAGATTATTTAAAAGCCATTCAGGGAAGGGATCCTGAAGAGATTAAAGAGATAAAAAAGCGGCTAGAACATGCACTTTTTGAATATGATCAAGCACAAATTTTTACTATTCACTCTTTCTGTCTTAGAACACTGAAAACCCATTTTTTTGAAGGCGATCTGGCTCTACACACACTCACGGAAAAAGAATCTCTCTCGCAGGCAGAAATCCTAAAAGTCATTCGCAACTTTTTTCGCACAGAGCTCAAACCCACAATCTATGGCCCCACACATTTTCAACTTTTACTTAAGCAGCATGAGCAATCAATAGAAAAGTTAGAAACGGCTTTGGTTAAAGTGATGACCCAAGGAATTCCACTCGCCCCTTCACCAAGTTTTGAAGAACAGTATGCTTTGTTTAAAAATGCCATGCTGCTTCTAAAAGATAGAGGATTTTCTTCTCACTCTATCTTAACCGATTTTCATACGCTTATTCCTTTATATAAAGGCTTAACGGATCGACAAAAAAGAATCAAAGCGGAAATCCTTTCCAAAGTTCAACTCTTTGCCTCCCTCTTTGATCAGGAAGAATGGTCCCTTCAAGATTATGAAAGTGTAATCGAAGATCAGCTATTTTTAGTGAAAGCACTAGATCCTTCTGCCTTAACTCAAAAGGCTCTTTCAGCACCTCCGCCCATTTTAATTTTACCCAATATGCTTTCTCTTCTTAAACGGCATTTAGAGCCACTTGTCAACCCCTTAAGCACATTCGCTAAACTCGCGTACGATTGCCAAAAATTCCTAAAACACTATCAACAACAAGAAGAAAAATTTCGATTTGATGATCTCCTGCACAACATGCTGCAGGCATTGCAAGATCCCACATTTACAGAAAACATTCGTAATCAGTATCGAGCAGCTTTAATTGATGAATTTCAGGATACAGATCCGATTCAGTGGAAAATTTTCGAGTCTCTTTTTCTTCACGAAGCTTATTCTGGTTACCTGTATCTGGTAGGGGATCCCAAACAATCGATCTACGCGTTTAGACAAGCGGATATTTATACGTATCTTTCAGCGGCACAAGCTATTGGAGAAGATTACCGAGTTTCTTTAACAACCAACTATCGCTCTCATCCATCGCTTGTCCAAGGACTTAACGTTCTATTTGCACAAGAGAATGCTCCTGATTTCATCCATTTGCCAAAATGGCAAAAAACCTTGAATTATCAGCACGTACAAGCTGCAGATAAAACCTTTGACAAAACATTAACGGATGAAATGGGATCCATTCATTTTATTTTGAGTGATCAAGAAAAACCCTCCTTGGATAGCCTTGAAGAAAAAGTGTACTTTCCATTCATCGCACAAGAAATTCAAAAGCTATGCCATCAAAATACATTTGAATATCAAGATTTTGCTGTACTTGTTGCCGATCGTTATCAAGCTCAGAGAATGTCAGATTATTTTAAAACTCTAAATATCCCCTCCCTGACCCAGCGCAATGCAAATCTTGCGGACTCCCCAGCAGTTCAGTGTTGGCAAGAAATTTTGCACGGCATTCTACATGCACGTCAAAGCAGTGCTTTGAAGATTGCTTTAGGAGGCAAAATTTTCGGATGGAATCATGAGGATATTCTCAGACTGGAAGATCCCTTTTTCTATGAGAAAACACTCGCAGAGATCTATTTTTTACGTAAAAAACTCCTTTCAGAAGGCTTTATAGCCTTTTACGATGCTTTAATGCACCATCAGTTGTTTCAAGATAGCCATACACTCATCGAAAAAATACTTCACCAGGAGAGCGGTGCGGACTTTTTGGACGAGCTCTGCCAAATTGCTGAGCTGCTCATTCAAAAGCAAGATGAAACACATTGCCCTCCTGAGGGATTAATTGCTTTTTTGGATGAATTTCCAATCTTGAAATTAAACGACGATGAAAGACTATACAAACAAGTCGATACACATCGAAAAGCCGTGCAGATTCTATCCTTGCATTCAAGCAAAGGATTGGAATTCGAAATTGTTTTTGTGCTTGGATTAACCAAGAAAAACCAAGCGCCTTCTCCACTGATTCCTCAATCCCAAGAAGGCTCTCAATCTATTTTACAAATGGTCTATGACCTGCAAGATCCTGCTTACATTAACTATTGTCAAGAATTAGACGCCGAAAAAATGCGTCAGCTCTATGTGGCTTTTACGAGAGCAAAATATCGTTTGTATGTCGCGGCATTGAGTCCTTATGAAAAGCAAACTGCTTATGGCTGTGCCTCGCCTATTGAGCTCTTTTTAGCAAAACTTGGACAACCTTCCTGCACATATGCGCAGCTTTACGAAAGAATCCATGCAAATTCAACGGAGTCTCTCATTTCTTTCATCGATGCCTTGGATAATTCCATTTCAATTACTTATACAATTGAAAGTCAAGTCACACCCCCTTGCTACGAAATGAACACGACGCCCTCTCCTATTCTGCTTCCTCCTCCAACCATTCACATTTCAGGGGAAATGCTGGCTATCTCATCTTTTTCTCAAATTTCAAAACAAATGGATCAAATCACACCTGTTTGGACCGAATCTCCTCCCCATCATTTTGATGCCTCTACTAAAAACCTTCATACGCTGCCTGCCGGCAACATAACAGGACTGCTCTTACACGAAATTTTAGAAAAATTTCCATTTGAAAAAGCTAACGATATGCAAAATCCCTCTGAAATGCGCTCCTGGATTACACCCTACGTGCAAAACACGGAGTTTCAGGACTGGGATCAAGTTTTGGCGGAAATGCTTTTTAATACATTAAAAACGCCTTTACCTTTTAAAGATGCGACTTTCGCTCTGCAAGATGTTCAGGAAACTAAAATTTTTAAAGAAGTGGAATTTCTTTATCCCTGCGAAAAAGGTCTCTTAGATCTCCATATTCCTGAAGGCTTTCTTAAAGGCGTAATCGATTTAATGTTTGAGCATGCGGGTAAATTTTATATGATTGACTGGAAATCCAACTGGCTAGGACCTAATTTGCAAGCCTATTCCACAACTTCCTTACAGCAATCGATGCACCAACACCATTATCACCTTCAAAGTGCCATTTATGTGGAATCCTTAAAGCGCTATCTTAAACTATTTAATCAATTTGACTTTAAAGCGAATTTTGGCGGGATTTATTACCTGTTTCTTAGAGGCTTAGATATTGAAGAGGGTCAACTATTCGGTTTTTATGCATTGCCAGAAGGAAAATTCTTATGCACAAATTAGTTCCCCACTGGTCAACTTTAAATGCCTTATTAGAATTAGAGATTTTACCCTATGAAGCCTATGCTGTTGCTAAGCTCAGTGTAGAACATGAAGCTCCCGCAGCCTTCATCTGCCACCTCCTTTTATCAACTCAAAATGGTCATCTCTGCACACGGATAAAACAGGATGTGGTTTCCCCTTCTATCGATGAGGTATGGATTGGTGAACCTCACCAAAAAGAGCTGATTGAACCACTTCTTCTACATCTTTTAGATCTTGTGAAAGAGGCTGTCCAAAAAAGATCGGACGACTTGTCCCAAATCATTTACCGAAGGGAACATGCCTACTATCTTCAAAAGCATTGGCAACAAGAAACCTTGTGGATCAACTGCGTAAAAAAAGTGCTTATGCCAGCTAATCAGTGGATAGATTCGGATGCCATTCAAACTGAAGTTTCTCATTTAATTGACAATCAAAAACTTCTTCCCGAGCAGGCACAAGCCATTCTAAAAGCTGCACAACAAAATCTGCTTTTAATTTGTGGAGGACCTGGCACTGGAAAAACTTACACCGCGGGTCAATTGATTAAAACGTTATGGAATCACTTGCCCCCCGAAAAACAAAAAACCTTTCAAATTGCGTTAGCAGCCCCCACAGGAAAAGCCGCTTCCAATTTACAAAATAGTTTAGCAAAGGCAACTGAAAATCTTCCAAATTGGGAAATCCCTAAAGCCAAAACCTTGCATGCTCTGCTAAATATCATCCCATATAAATATGCCAAAAAAAGAAGTTTTTCACCTTTAGCTGCCGATCTCATTCTAATTGATGAAAGTTCCATGATCGATTTACCCATGATGATTCAGCTTTTTTCTTCTTTAAAACCTTCTGCAAAATTGATTTTATTAGGAGATCACCATCAATTGCCAGCGGTAGGAATAGGAAGTCCGTTTAGAGATTTACGCACATATATGCAAAACAAATCGGAATATGCAGATCAAGTCGTTGAACTTAAAACATGCTTAAGAGCTGAATTAAAAGGGATTTTAGATTTTGCAGAGACCGTGAAATCTGGTGATGCGTCAGGCGCCTTAACCCTTCTTGAAAATGCACATTTGCAAGGTATTGAAAAAGTATTTCTGGATGAAAAAATGTCTCTTTCCAATTTTTATACGTTTTTTTTGGAAAAGACGGCACCTTTTTTCTCGTTTGACAATATCCAGAATAGATCCCCAGAGGAGCTTTTGACGGTTTTTAATCGCGTTCGCATTTTATCTCCTCTACGCAAGGGTCCCTTTGGAATTGAAACACTTAATCACCTTCTTTTAGAAAGATTTATGCAAAACCACTCGACTCTTTCTCCCTTTGTCGCTCCGATTTTGCTGACGAAGAACGATCATAAATCTGAATTATTTAATGGGGAAATCGGTGTGTTAGTACGCTTACAAAAAAATGAAGGATTACAACCAGGAGACTACGCACTTTTTCCCTGCAAAGCAAAGGATGGCTCGGAGACCATTCGACGCATTCCAGCTTTGTTACTTCCTCAATTTGAATATGCCTATTGCTTATCCGTACACAAAAGCCAGGGTAGTGAATTTGATCAAATTTTTCTCATGCTTCCTTCTGGATCAGAAGTTTTTGGCAGAGAAATTTTATATACAGCTGTCACGCGAGCAAAGAAGTATTTGCAGATTTGGACCGATCCAAATACGTTTACAATGACATTAAAACAAACTTCCAAACGCCTTTCAAGCTTCGTTGAAAGAATGGATGACTTAGCTGAACCAAATCATCCATCATGATGATCAATTACGTATTGATTTCGTACATATGCTTGCCATCATAATATTCATCAGGTTTTTTTTTATCATATGCCCATTGCAAATGCTTTTTCGCTTCTTTGTCCCACTCCTTTTTTAAAAGGTCTTGGCACTTTACATCAATGTCGTCCGGTTTAACACCAAATTCATGGCATAAAAAAGCAAATTTTTCCAAGAGAATATGGAGGCATTGACTTTCTTTCTTTCGTTTTCTAGTCAGTTCATTCATCCAATTTTCCATGGCATAATCTCTATCAATGGTCAAATCCATCATCAAGTTATTTAAACCCGCTCTCACTTGTGGATGAAGACTACTCGAATTAAAATTATTCATTTCATTTAAAATAGCGTCTGCTACTTTAGCTGCCATTTTATAATCATAAACGAGGTCTTTTTCTTCAAAATCACAAATTCTAAAAGGAGATCCAAGAGCACTTTTCGGTTTCGTTCTTAGCCATTGTAAAATGGCTTTTTCTTCATAAACTCTTCCATCAGGAGCTCTCACAGGCTTTTCAAACAAAGTCCCCTCAATTTGACAGCACAATTCCATTAAATTTTCTCTACCACCAATAAAATCATTAAAAGCTTTTTTAATGCTTTCCTTGATTAATTCTGCTTTCCATTCCTGAAACTGGGTACTCTTTTTGAAAATGATATATGTTGACACACATGTGGCACTTGCACCAGCCGTAATGCCCATTATTCCGCCCCCTACACTACCTGCAGCCGCACCTATTGCCGCTCCAATGGGCCCTCCTACAGCAAAACCTATTCCTCCTCCAGCCCCACCTCCTCCGAGAGCACCTGCAGCACCTCCCCCAGCAATTAAACCTACACCTACTGCTACTGCAGCTACACGTGATTTGTTTTTTTTAAACTTGGTTGCAGATGCATATGATAGTAGGCTATACTTTCCCTTAATATCAGGAATAAGAGGTTTCGCTTCATTGTTAACCGGATCAAGGATGATAGGTTCTTGACGGGTTGGTTCTGACAAAACTTTCATATTTTTCCCCTTTATTTTTAGTACCAAATAATTGTATATCTTATCATTTCTAACTGAGTGACATCTTTTACAAATTGATGTAGTTTGTATGCTTTATTTTGAGAATCAAAACAAATTTTGCGATCATGATAAAGCCGCATTCCAATGGGAACCATCAATAATCCCCCCGAAAGAATGATTAGAGCAAAAACAGCTCCCACCTTCACTCTAGCGCCAACGCCGTACATTTTTTTGTCAATTTCTTGAACACTCATTTCTCTAAAATGTTGTTGAGCAGCTTGGGATCTGGCGGATAGATTAAATAAATTAAGAGACACATAAACTCCTTAAAAAAAATTAAAAATTATTTATTTTTTTTCCGGATTTATATAACAAGGCTTGAATTTATATGCAAAAGATTTAAATTTAATTTCGCAGAAATAAATTTTAAGCATCTAATTTTTAAAATATTAGATGTTTAAAAAATTTTAGGTCAGAAGATATGCTATTTTCTCTCAGAAACGACGATCACTTTGACGCCCTCCCGAATCTTTTCAGTAGGATTAATAATCAAATGGTCATTGTCTTGCAGCCCTTCCGTTACCTCAAGTGTCTTACCAAAATCACGTCCCACCTGGATTTGCCTGATATGTGCAATCCCATTTTGATCAACAACTCCCATCTGTGGGCCATCAGCTCGAAGGATCAAGGCATCTGAAGGAACAATAAAGGAGTCCTTTTCGGGTTTCATTTTAAAATGCACTTCCGCATAAAGCCCGTTAAAAATTTCCCCATTAGGATTTTCTACATCAACCTCTGTACGCATTGTGCGAGCGATAGGATCCAATGCTTTGGCAAACCGCACGACTTTTCCTTGATAAACTTTATCTGGAAATTCTCGTATCACTACATCTGCTAACATATTATCCATAATTTGCCTAACAAATGACTGGGGAACATCAACAAAAAAACGGATCACTCGCATTTCTGCAATTTGAAAGAGTTCCTGAGGGTTGCTTCCACTGCTACCAGCTGTGATGAGTGTCCCCACATCTACATCGCGTTTGATGATTGTGCCTGTGAATGGAGCATAGATCTTCTTGAATTGCTGAATGTAGCGCAACCTTTCTACATTTTTCCTGAAGGACACCACATCAGCCTTAGATGACTCATAGGTCAATCGACGCTCATCAACTTCTTGCCCTGGTACAGCCTCAGAATTTTTCTTATAGAGTGTTTCCCAGCGGTTTTTGCTAATTTCTGCCAGATCCATTTTGGCTATCGCACTATTAAGATCGGCAATGGCTTGATCTAATTGTTGATCCACTTCAGGGGTATCGATATCGGCCAAGAGATCGCCTTCTTTGACGTGATCTCCTATATCAACGTAATATTGTATCAAATACCCATTTGTTCTCGCCCAAAGGGGGGTAATATGAAAGGCTTCTGCCGAGCTGGGCAAAACAAGATCGATTAATTGACTTTCAGGTTTCATAACCATAATGGTCACTTTGGGAATGTCGATCGCATTTGCACGGACATCATTCGCACTTTGCTGCCTTAGCCTTGGTATCCACCCACTTAAAAAAAGAAGAAATAAAAGCCCACAGAGTCCTAAGACGATTAAAAAGCGTTTAAAAAGGCTTGTCGGAGGTCTTTCGCCTATAGGGCAATCTTCGGGATCATCAGGTTTATTCATCGTCTTCACTACTCACATCTTCGTGTTTTGGTGGAACATAAGCTTCTTGTTCTGCATTGATGTATGGATTAGGTTTTTTGCGTAATAGAGAAAATATGACGGGAACAAAAAATAGCGTTGTAAAGGTAGCCATTAGCAATCCTCCAATGACAGCACGGCCCAAAGGAGCATTCTGTTCTCCTCCTTCCCCTAATCCAAAAGCCATTGGTAGCATCCCAACAACCATGGCTAGGGCTGTCATCATCACAGGTCTTAGTCGTGTAGTACACGCAGATAACGCTGCCTGCACATTGGTTTTACCCTCTTTCATTAAAAAGTTTGCAAACGTTACCACTAAAATACTGTTCGCAATGGCCACCCCAATACTCATAATGGTTCCCATTAAAGATGGAATGCTAAACGTGGTTCGTGTTAAAAATAGCATCCAAATAATTCCGGATATAGAGCCTGGAAGCGCCATAACAATAATGAATGGATCGAGCCAAGATTGAAAGTTAATCACCATGATGAAATACACAAGCATAATGGCAAAAATAAAACCAATCCCTAAGCGAAAAAATGCTGTTTCCATATCCACAACAAGCCCTTTTGCCACAATCTCATTTCCGGGCTTCATCTTTTTATTATATTCTTGAATGATTTTTTCAATATCTGTTGCAACACCTCCCAAGTCACGCCCATACACATTTGCATAAACATCATAAACTGGCTGAATGTTCAAATGATTTTCAACTCCAACCGTGGATCTTCTTTCCACAGTTGCCAGATTGCTTAGCAATTGCGATTGCTGAGTCAAGGGACTTGAAACGGGCATTCGCATCACTTCATCGAGGGAATTAACTTGATATTTGGGCAACTGTACCGCAATCAGATAAGGGATACCTTGTACGCGATCTAGCCAAAAGTTGGGTGTAACAACTGTGCTCGTACTATATGTATTCAAAACATCGTTTACAATATCACGTTGTGTAATTCCAACTTTATCTAAAAGCGTGCGGTCAACATTCAAGAAAAATTCAGGCTGATCCAAAATCTGATGTAAATGAACATCTACAGCACCCGGAACGCGCGATATTTTCTGAACAAGTTCTTTGGCAATTTCGATGTTATGAGCTTTATCATAGCCAATAACTCGCACGTCTATTGGAGTAGGTAAACCAAAATTCAGGATCTGACTGACCATATCTGCTGGCTGAAAATAAAACAGTAAATCACTAAACTTCTCATTTAAATGCTTTCGCAGCATTTGCATGTACTCTTGTGTGCTATGCTGTCGATCGGTCTTCAAAGCAACTAATATCTCTCCATCTGATGTTCCTAAAGTCGCATTATCTCCAAACGCCAAGCTATAGGGCTCGGAAGCCAGCCCAATGTTATCAATCATCATGGCAATTTCAGACGGTGGAATCACTTTCTTGATTTCATCTTCTACTCGGCCAAAAATTTCTTCGGTGACTTCTATTCGAGTCCCAGAGCGTGCTTTCACATGTAAGCGCAATTGATTCGCATCCACACTAGGGAAAAAGTCTCTTCCGATGAAAGGCAGAATCATTAGCGCACTCAAAAAAAGAAGGCTAAATAAAAGACATACGGTTCCACGGTGCTCCAAGGCCCAATGTAAAGCCTTTGCGTATTGATGCCTCAACCGATGGAAACCTTCTTCAAATTTGACATGCTGCCGATCCAACCAAGTGCGCGGCCCTCCACCAGTGTAAAGATATATCTCGGCAGGCAGCATAAAATTAATCATGACTGGTACAAGAGTTCGTGATAAAAAATAGGAGGCGGAAACGGCAAAAACCACAGCTAATGCAAAAGGAACAAACAGAAATTTAGAAGGGCCTGTCAAGAGGACTACGGGTATAAATACAATGCAGATGGAAAGAGTCGATACGAAAGCAGGAATAGCAACCTGATGCGATCCATCCAACACAGCATGTAATAAGTCTTTCTTTCCGATTTCTATGTTTCGGTGAATGTTTTCAATAGTTACAGTGGCATCATCCACCAGAATTCCAATTGCCAATGCCAATCCCCCCAATGTCATCACATTCAAGGTATGACCAATTAAGCTTAAAAAAATAATTGAAGTTAAGATAGACAAAGGAATCGAAATCAGCACAATGAGTGTGCTACGCCAACTGCCTAAAAAAACCAACATCATCATTCCCGTCAACAAAGCAGCTAAAGCACCTTCTTCGAGAACACTAGCAATGGCGCGTCTAACAAAAACAGATTGGTCAAAGAGTAAATTGATCTCCATTCCCTTGGGAGCTGCCGCTCGAATGGTTGGCAAAAAATCCCAAACGGCCCCCACAATATCGAGTGTTGACGCTGCCCCATTTTTAAGAATCGTCATTAAAACAGCTCGATGTCCATCTTCACGTACGATATTTGTCTGAGGAGCAAAACCATCGTGCGCATATCCAACATCACGCAAATAAACAACAGCGTTATCAACCACCTTGATGGGAATATCATTAAAATTAGAGACCAAATCGGGAGTATTATTCATGTTTAAGCGATAATCGATATCCCCAATACGCGCATCCCCCGTGGGCAGAGTGACAACCTGATTGGTAACTGCCGTATTGATATCTCGTGCAGAAATACCCTTTGCTTGCATCGCTTCGGGATTCACATCCACCATGGCCTGTCTGACTTTTCCTCCATAAGGTGTTGGAAGAGTCGTTCCTGGTATCGTAGCTAATCCTTGTCGAATACGGAAATTTCCGTAGTCATATAATTCCGATTCAGTATGGATCTGACTTGAAAGAATCATTTGCACGAGAGGAACGGTATTGGCATAAAAACGCAAAATAATGGGCGGCAGTATGCCTGTAGGCAATCGCCTCAAAATAGCTTGAGAAACAGCTGTCGCCTGAGCTACAGCCGTTTGAACTTCGGCACCAGGATGAAAATACAAGCGGATAATCCCAATCCCATCCACCGTTTGAGACTCAATTCGCTCGACATCGTTAACGTTATTGGATAGTGAATATTCACTATAAGTTGTCACACGTTGTGCAAATTCTTCTGCAGGAAGTCCCGTATAAGACCAAATGACACTCACAACGGGAATATCCAAATTGGGAAAAATATCTTTGGGTGTGACAAATGAAAATACACTTCCTAAAATCGTAATAAGAAGAGCGACAACTACAAAAGTATAGGGACGCCTAAGCGCAAGGGTAACAATCCACATAAATCAAAAATAGCATTTGTCAATCAAAGGTCTTTTTCTTACATATAGATATCTAATTACTTTCTTTTAAAAAAGGAAAATATTGTGAAATTTTCTATACATTTTCTCCTCTTCGCGCTCTTTTTAACTTCAGGTTGTATGGTAGGGCCAGATTATCGACCTCCATGTATCGATGCGCCTGCGGCTTGGAAGGGTCCAAATGAAGGTCCAGATTTTTGTGAAGAGGTTGAAAACTGGTGGGAAATTTTTGATGACCAGCGGCTTAACAATTTAGAAGCATTGGCTGTTTCAAATAACAGAAATCTATTTGCAGCTTTCGAACGTGTACAAGAAGCTCGTTATCGAGCTGGTGTAGTCGCGGCTGATTTGTATCCTCAATTTACATTAGATCCCCTCTATAGCAACCAAGAGGTCCTTTTAAAAACTTTAGGAGCCCCCTCAACATTTTTGAGGGTGCACGAATTGCTCTACAATCTACCCCTTAATTTAAGCTATCAAATGGATCTTTGGGGTAGGTTGACAGATCAATATTATGCAGCAAAATATACGTGGGAAGCCCAGATTGAAGACTATCGTCTTGTGCTCCTTAATTTAACCACCGATCTTGCCACAGCTTATTACCAATTGAGAGCGGCCGATTCTCAAATTGATTTATTAATCGCCACGTTAAAAACACGCAATAAAGCCTTTGATATTAATAAATCACGCTACGAAGCTAAAATTGTCAATTATTCCGATGTCTCGCGTGCAGGTCTAGAGGTTCAAAATGCCCTGACACAATATGAAGAAATGGTCCGACAGCGCAATGTGCTTGAAAATCGAATAGCGGTCTTGCTTGGAGTTCAGCCTTCTGAATTTTTTTTAGAACACATGCCCCTAACAACGCTTCCACCACGTATTCCAGCAGGGATTCCTTCGGAAGTTCTTTTACAACGCCCCGACATTGCAGAAATCGAAAGAAATATGGCATCTGCCCATGCTCTGGTAAAAGCGGCTTATGCCTCCTTTTTCCCCTCATTAGAACTGACAGGATTAGTCGGGTATAGCAGCCCTGCATTGAAATACTTCCTCAAACACAAAAGCTTTTGGTGGATGTATGGAGCGAGCATGGATCAAACGGTATTTGATGGCTTTCGCAAAACCGATAATCTGTGTCTCCAGTGGTCCACTTTTAAAGAAATAGGATATCAATACCAACAACAAGTCTTTGTCGCATTTCAAGAAGTTGAAAATGCCTTATCCGACATTCAACAATATGCGGAAGAATATGAGAGTTCCAAGAAAGCTGTAGAATGGGCCAAAACAACCACCAAAATTGCTCGAGATCGTTATTTTCAAGGGGTCACTTTTTATTTGGATGTAATGGATAGTGAGCGAGATGAGCTAAGCGCAGAAATCATTCAGAATAATTTGCAGGGCTTACGTTTTGTATCCACCATTCAGTTGATTAATGCACTTGGAGGAAGTTGGAATTGCGACTAACTCTCTAAGAGGTTCTTTTCACAGCAAAAAATAAAGGGAGCGCAGCAAATTGTGCAATAAGCGAAAAAGCAACTAGCAAAATCAGGGATCGATCATAAAGAAGCCCCATTAACGCACTCCCTAAGAACCAAGCTATTCCAAAATAGATGTTCATGAGACCATAAGCCGTTGCCCTTTTGTTCATACGTACCATATTGGCAATAACAGCTCTCACGATGGATTCTTGGGCGCCAAGACCGATTCCCCAAAGAATCGCTCCCAATACGATGAAAGATAATCCCCCCAAAAATACACAAGGGGCAAAAAAAGCGGCGATAAAAGAGACCCCTATCAATACTGAAAATCCAATTTTATCATATAAATATCCACATATCAAAGCTGAAATACCATCTGCGGCCATCGCAATCGCAAAGAGCACGGGTATCCAAACTTCAGGTAAAAGTGCCGCTTTTTCAAAGTGAAAAGCAATTAAAGGAAAATCCACATAACCTGCCGCAATGCATGAAATGGCAGCAATATATAACCAATGTTTTTTGGTAAAGCCTTCCGTATTTAGATTGGGAGTCTCTTCCTCCATTTCTTCAGGATTTGGATACAAGAACCAGGTAGCGACTAACACACTTAATGCACACAGGGCGGGAATCAAAAGGACGGCGAAGCTGGCTTGATAGGTTCCTTGTAAATAAAGTACACCACTCACAATGAGTGGACCTGTAATCGCACCAATTTGATCCATGGCTTCATGCAAGCCAAACCCCCACCCTCTCCCTGTTTGTTTAGTGGCATAAGATAGAAGTGCATCTTTAGCCGGATTACGAATTGCTTTTCCAAATCGTTCTAATATCATCAAAGATGCCGCCAACGGCCAATTTCCAGCCAAAGCGATCAAGGGCACTGCTAAAAAATTGAGGAAGTATCCAATGAAAGTAATTGTCCAATACCGACCAGTTCTATCACTAATATATCCTGAAACAAGTCTAAATCCATATCCGATCAATTCTCCTGCACCTGCGACTGTTCCAACAACCGCCCCACTGGCCCCTAAAAGAGCCAGATATTGACCCGATATGCTGCGCGCGCCCTCGTAAGTCATATCAGCAAATAAGCTGATAAACCCAAAAAGAATTACAAAATGGATGGCCTTTTGTCTCGAAAAATTTTTAGTCATCTTGATCATTTTTCTTTTTTACTGCATCCGAAACTTTATCCACTAAATTTTTGCTATGCTCTTTAATTTTTTCGTACCAATGCTTGGCCCATACAAATTCTTTAGCAAGAATAGCCAACCCAATGGGAATCACAACAAATGCAGGGCCCGGTAAAACGAGCATGGCAATTCCGACTAAAAGAACGGTACTTCCGACCACCAAAGTTATAATCTTGCGGACTTGCCTCATGGTCACTTGAGACAAAGCCTCCTGCTCATTGGCTATGGGTGAAACTAAAGGAGCGGTATCTCTTCCTTGTGCAAATATCGATGCCAGAATACCTGTTAATAAAACTCCCCCAATCATTGCCAGAGAGACTCCAATTGGAATTTGATAATGATTCGCAATCAACATTTTCACACCAACAAAAGCCATTAAAAAAGCCAAACTAGCCTTCAGATAAGCAAATCTTTGCATCATGCTAGCTAAAGCAAAATAAAGTGAGCGCAAGCCCAAAATAGCAAATATATTTGAGGTAAACACAATGAATGGTTCTTTTGTAACGGCAAATATGGCAGGTATCGAATCAATCGCAAAAAGGACATCTGAGCTTTCAATCACTAGCAAAACAACAAACAAAGGAGTCATCTGCAAGCGACCTTCATTTCTAATAAAAAAGCGATCCTCATGAAAACCCGAAGTCATAGGGAAATAACGATAAGCAAGCCTCACCAGAGGATTATTCTGAGGTTCTAAATTGTCATGTCGAATAACAAGCATCTTGATAGCTGTGAAAATAAGGAAAGCACCAAACACATAGTTAATCCAGTGAAAGGTGGAAACAAGCGCGATTCCTCCTAAAATCATGATCAGACGAAGAAATAAAACGCCTAAAATCCCCCAAAATAACACCCGATGTTGGTAAATTAAGGGAACTTTAAAGTAACTAAAAACCAAGGCAATAATCACAATATTATCTAAGCTAAGCGACTTTTCAATCACATAACCCGCTAAAAATTGCAATGCAGCTTCTTGACCATCCAAAATGGTCTGTGAAGCATTGAGCCCCATACCAAACCAATGATTTTCGTAAAGAAAATAGATAAATAAATTGAAGGCAAGTGCTTGCATGATCCAAAAAAATGACCAAGCAAGTGCTTCACGTGTGCTCACAGCCCGTGGAGTTCGATGAAAAAACCCCAAATCCAAAACAAGCAGGAGAAGAATTAAACCAATAAAAGCAAGCCACAACCACGATTCCATGCTCATTCCTCTGCATATACCAATAAAATCGGAACATACACGTTCTTGGAATTCAAGGAAAGTTCACACAGAAGAACTACGATTTCTAAATGTTTTTAAAGTCGTAATGATATTTTGGGGTAAACATTTTTTTATTCTTTTAAATAAGTAAAATTCCCATGGCATAGACTTCCACGTTAACCAATCTCTAAATTGGTTCATGCGATAAAAGATGGGGCTCTTTTTTGATACGCTTGAAGGCCGGATGGATAAACAATCTTGAATGGCCCCTTCGACAAACGATTTGTAAGTATATAGACCTGACTCTACAACATCATGAAAAGCACGATCCGCCAATTCTTCTCTGACATCCTCTCGTTGAACCAATTCAAGGACTTCGTTAAGGTTGCTAAAATCTTTTTTCAACTCAAGATAATGAATACCAGGCTTTAAAATTCCTCCATAGGATCCTTCTACAAGAATTTGACAACACTTCGCTACACAAGCTTCTAGATGTCTAGGTGATAGAGCTGCCAAGGCTAAATTTCCATCCATTCCCGGAAAACAAGCGGCCTCAATTTCCTCAAAGCTCTGATCAGGATTTTGTTGCACATACTGGTTCACTTTGTGTCGCAAGCTGCCATCGCGATCAAAAATACTGCTACCACCCTCTACACCGATAAAAGCCTTGCAGCGCAACATAAACTTATACCAATCATAACCCAAAAAGAAGTCTTCGGCCTTTGTAACTGTTGCGATATCCACATGCATTCCTTTTGCAAGCGCAGCTTCCTTCACGACAGGAGCAATATCGACCTTTAGTTTACCCTGCCTTCCAAGCCACGCAGGCACTCGTGTTGCCCGATAGCCAATATCAATATCACGATTAGAAATCTCTTTTTTCAAATCACACATGACATGACAAATGTCATCATCCAGGTAACCTGTCAAATTTTTATGAAAATGAACTTTCGTTTGATCCACATCATAATAAATGGTGGACCACTCCGATTCTTCAGCAACAGAAAAAACTCCCTCAATATTAAAATCGTGGATAAATCGATTGATCCGATCCATCGCAAAAAATTCATCTTGTGAGAATAAAACTTTTATCGCTTTTGATTCTTTTATGGGACCTAAACGGGAAACATAATCTTCATAAGATAAACCGTTCATCCGAAAATGAATGCTAAAGAAATGTAAAAAAATTATCAGATCGAATTCAACATGGGAATAATACGAGGGCACTCCATAAGCATAATTACAATAGTACACTTGGTGGGAGGAATATTTGCCAAAGCAATGCAAAAAATCAGAAAATGTTTGTCTAAGTTCCTGAGGGGCATAATAGTCATAAATGACGAGAATATTCATGATCACCTTTTGAGCAAGTTAATCGATAAAATTGAATGAGTTTCTGTGTGACAACTTGTCTACTAAACCGACTGACAGCGTTTTCACGTAATTTTTCAGGATCGTATCGATTAATCTGGGTTTGTATATTTTTCAGGGCTTGAGAAAGAGCAAGCGGATCGTTTGGCGGAATTAAAATGCCTACTTCATTATTGACGATGTCTTCAGGGCCTCCACAACGTGTCGCAATGACTGGCAAACCTGTTGCCAAAGCCTCGATTAAAACAACGCCAAAAGTTTCAAAATTGCTTGGTAAGACAAAAGCATGGGCCCGATGCATCGCTTTCAAAACTTCGGTCCTCGACAAGGGACCTAAGAAATGGACAGCGGGAGCAATCTGATAATCACGGGCCATTTGCTCCAATTGACCTCGCAACTCCCCTTCTCCTCCAATTTCCAAGCAAATGTGGGGGTTTTTCTGATACGCCAATTGAAAGGCCTTCAGCAAAACAGGATAATTTTTGTTTGCCGTGAGATGAGCCAAACAAAAAAATCGAAAAGGAACAAACTGTTTTTGTTGTTTAGGTAAAACAAAAAAATCAGAGTCAAAAAAATTTGGCAACACATGCACGTCACGATGGGCATAATGTTCAACTACATCTTTTAAAGCACTTCCTACTGAAAAAACTTGCGATGCTTGTCGATAAGCTTCACTTAAATAAGGTCTGCTCCAACAATCATCTAAAAAGGTGCCAAAAGGTTTTTTTTTCAAAATTCCCGTAAAATGTTCTGTAATGAGATAAGGGATGTTCCATTTTTTAGATATTTCTTTCGCTGCAATCCCTCCCCATAATACAGAATGAGCATGTATCAGGGCTGGTTTTCCCTGTTTAGCTACATAACGTTTAAACAAAGCTTCTGCCTGCACAATCCAAGAACGCATTTGCTGCTTAGCCATTTTAGGAAAAAGGTTCCAACCATGTTTACGGTAAGTAGGGATCTGATTTTCGATTGAAAAAGAGGACTGAAAATGATTTTTGACACCCTGCGCCCATCTCCAATCCTTTAAAGGACGAACCTCAGGATAGATAATTCCAATGTCAATCCCCACCTGATGTAGAGCTTGGGCTTGCTCTTGAAAAAAAATCCCTTTCAAAGGGTTTTCTTCAATCGGATACCAGGAAGGAAGCCATAAGACATGAAGAGGCGCTGCTGTCATTTTTTATTGATTCGTGACCGTTAAATTGTGCTGCAATCCGACAAGTCCTCTGATTTTAGAAATTATCAGTGTTTTTTCATCCAGAGTTAAACATATTTTCCACAAAAATGCATAGTATAAAAATGTGACAAAAAACATGAGAGACAAATATTGTAAACCAAAGTCTATCGGGATAAAAGAGGCGATTGCTGTTACACAAAAACCACAGAGCATTTTTAGCAAACGTCCGACTTCATATTGCACTTTTAGCAATCGTCGAGTCGCCCAAATGCTCAACACAATCACAGCCACAAAACCAAAAAATGTGGCAAGAGCGCCCCCTTCTTTTCCTAGCGATGGAATTAAAGCAAAATTCATTCCTACGCACACCAATCCCGCTAACGTTTCTACACTAACCCGCCAGATCGATTTTTTATGAAAGAGGAATGGTGCCGCAGAGATGACATAAGCTCCCCACAAAGACTGCGAAACTCCCAATAAACCAATAGTGGACCATGTTTGATGATAAGCTGGGTGAAGCATGTAATAGGTAAGAGCTTTAGCCATGGTAAAAAGAGGTGCAATCAATAGGCACATTCCCATTAAATAATAGCTCATGACCTTTCCAAATAAGACTTTAGCTTCTTCTTGCTGATAAAGATAGGAAGAAAAAAAAGGCTGCCAAGCTGTATTAAAACTATTTACAGCCAATTCCACCGGACGTGCAAAATACAACCCCACACAAAAAAGTCCCACTACTTTCAAATCTGTGTATAAATGGAGGATATATCTTGCAGAGGACTGCAAAAGAAAATAACCAAATAAGCCTAAAATAAAAGGGTAGCCAACGAGTATCAGTTCACGTAAGTATTTAACATGAACCCCGAGAGGAATTTGTCTCAATGCAACACTGAATGTAATAAAAAAAGCCCACGCTTGAGCTGATAGAGCTCCTTTAACCAGACCTAATGCCCCATCTCCTTTGAAAACGACAAAAAATAGAGTCGCCCCAATCGAAACAAACACTTCGGAAAGATACAACGTAATGGACAAAACAGCCTTCTCGCGTATTCTAAAATAACTTAGCAAAGGATACAATGTGGCAGATAAACTGATTCCAAAAAATGAAAGAAAAACAGGCCAAGCATAATCGGAAACACCAAAAAGCCAGATGCTTAATTGATCAGAAAATAGATAAGCAAAACTATCCCAAAGGCACGCATTGAAAAGCAAAGTCAAAAAACCAGTCCATATCAATGCACCTTTATCTTCTTCCTTTTCCAATGTCCAGTAGGTACGTGTTAGCGATCCCCCAAAACCTAGTGTGAGTAAACCATTCATCATCATCCCAAGAACGGCCAAAGATCCAAAAACGCCATAATCTGCTGGGCTGAGATAAGACGTATACAGGGGGAGCAAGAAGAAGGTCACGGCTCGCGCTAAAAATTGTCCTAGCCCGTAAATAAATGTCCCTCGGAAAAGTCGTGAAAGATGCATGAGTGTAGACCAAAATTGAAAAAGCAAATAAATGACATTAGCATATTATAATAGGATTAGTCATCTTAATTTTATTATTGAGGCCATTTCGAGAAATCACTCAATCAGCTATAATGAAATCTTATCAGGGACAAAGATTTGGATTTAGGAGCAACCTATTATGCAAAAACCGACGCTTCTTCTTATTGAAGACGAGGAAGATATTGCCGCATTAATTAAATTGCAGGCTGAGATATCGGGATACAAAATTATAACAGAAGTAGATGGCTTGAATGGCTTTCGAGCGATCGAACGAGAAAAACCAGACTTGGTGATTTTAGATATTATGATCCCTGGCATGAGCGGATTAGACGTATGCCGCAAAATAAAAAGTTCCGCCGAACTAAAATCGATCCCTGTCATCATGATTTCTGCTAAAAGTGAAGAGCTAGATGTCGTGCTCGGTCTAGAATTAGGGGCAGATGACTATGTGACCAAACCTTTTTCCCCCAAAGTGCTTTTTTCAAGAATCCGAGCCGTTTTACGCAGAGGGAAAGAAACGGAAAAACCTCCGAGAGTGTTAACTTTTGGTCCTTATACAATGGAAGTTGATCGTTATACAATTCGAAATAAAGATAAATATATCTCCCTAACCCTTTCCGAATTTGGCATTCTTCGCCGATTATTGATGAATCGGGGGAAAGTACTCACACGCAATCAACTTCTCGATGATGTCCAAAATGACGACGCTTTTATAGTCGATCGCAATATCGATGTGCACATTGCCGCTTTGCGCAAAAAATTAGGTCCTAATTTTGACGGCATTGAAACGGTGCGGGGCGTTGGCTACCGATTTAAGGACGAAGACTAAAAAGTGCGATAGAAGGGATAGTCTGCGAGTTCGAGGAGCTCTTGATCTCCTCGGCTATCTCCATAAGCATAAAGTACATAGCCTTCTTTAGGACCAAGCAATTGCTCCAATCGTTTAGTTTTTTCCGGTCCCCAACAATTTTTCCCAGCAAGCTGCCCCGTAATACGCTTATTCTGCGTTAACTCAAGTTCAGAAGCCACAATATCTGAAAAGCCATGAGCCAGTGCCCACGGGCGCAAGTAAATCTCTAAATTTGCACTGACAAGTACACATCGATGCCCTTGCGCAAGGTGCCACTGAATTTTTTCCGCCCCCTTAGGTCGAATTTTGCTATCTAAGATCTGCTCTGCAAAAGCTCTGCCTAATTCAGCCACTTTCTCAATGGAATCTCCTTCAAAAAACCGCGTTAAAATGGCTTCCTTTATGGCTTGCCTTGTCACAAGCCCCAGCTCGAATTCTGCAAACTGGGGAAGAAGGATGAAAAGTTTTTTTAAGGTTTCCAAACGAGAATGGGTAAAAAACAAAAAAGGCAAAAGAGAATCTCTATAGGTCAGAGTTCCATCAAAATCAAATGCTGCAATTATTGGTTTTTCTGTCATGAGTCACCACTTATTATTGTTTTTTAAAAACTCTTTAATAAAACTCAATTAAAATAAAGAGTAGTTGATTTAAGTTCAATTTTATGATATAACATTTTCAACTTTAGAGGTATTTATATATGATGTCTATTTCTCTTCAAACACCTGCCTGCATTGATGCGTTTAAAAAAGTGGCTCGTTCAATCAAAATAAATCCGGAAAATCATCTTTATTTAGAGCTTTCTGATTCTGTACATGCCTCAGGAGATAAAAAAAACAGCTTGGGTTTTACCCAGATTAGAAAACTCTTTGAGGATCTTCACAAAAATAAACAACTTAACTTTAAAGAGGCTAAAAGTTTACAAAAATCTTTTGCAATCATCTCAAAAAGTTTTAGTACAACAAAAAAAGAAGGATTGATAAAAAAAATCCGCAGAAAATGGCTTTCTTTTCTGGCACGGCGCTCAATAAGAAAAGTTCCTTCTCCTTTACAATTTGCTCAAATATACTCCGATTTAAAAAAAATTAAACCCAAGTCTTTCGAAAAATTAACAAAAAGTGAATACATAGCCTTAAAGTTTTATTCTAATCTTCATTTTAAACAAATTAACTGCTTACTTAGGGAAGATTCAGTTCAAAACAAGGAAATGAAATTTGTCATAAAATCCATGAAAGATGCTCTTGTCAAACTCCCAAAGAAAAGTGAATGCCTTTATAGAGGGGTCGCATTCCCAAAACAAATTTCTCTAAATATTAGGGATGTGTATTCAGATAAGGCTTTCCTGAGCTTTTCAAAAAAGAAGAAAATGGCACAAACATTTCTGAATCGAGACGAAGAACAAAAAGTTCTTTTCAAAATCAAAAAATCTCAACATGCTAAAAGCATCTCTGGCATCAGCATCCTCAAAAAAGAAAAAGAACATCTGTACTTACCAGAACAACAATTCCGCATTGTTAAAATTAAAACCGATAAGGAAGTAACCTTTAAATATCATAAGGTCTCTTATACGAAAGTGATCCTTCAAGAGATCTAATCTGATCATCATTCAAACACCGCAATAAAGCCCTTTTGACAAATCCAAAAATGCGCTAAGATCCGGAATGAAAAATTTGGAAAAGGAGATAATGCAGAGATGAACAAAACCCACCCCTACTCCATAGGCGTGCTTGCGCTATTTATATTGCTGTGTCTTTTCGTTGAAGTCGCTGGAGGGTGGTTTACCCAAGTGAGTTTGAATACTTGGTATCCCAAGTTGATGAAGCCTTCTTGGATTCCGCCTGCATGGATTTTTGGACCGGTTTGGACAGTCTTGTACCTTTTAATGGCGATTTCAGTTTGGCTAATATGGAATCGGGAACAGTTATCAGGGTATCATTTTCAACCATACTTTCTTTTCACCTTACAGCTTGCCCTAAACCTGGCTTGGTCATGGATATTTTTTTATCTTAAAAGTCCTGGTTGGGCCCTTGTGGATATTCTGCTATTAATCATTGTCCTAGGATGGACAATTTGTTCCTTCTGGCGAATTTCACGACTGGCTGCTTCTTTATTGATTCCCTACTGGCTATGGGTCGCTTATGCCGCTTCAATCAATGCAGGTATTTGGTGGTTAAATCATTAAGCTTACTCTATCCGTAAGCTTTAATGTATTTAATGACGTCATGCATCTGTTTGTTGGTTTGAGCAAGTTGATCGATTGTTTGATGAAAGCGTCGAATCGAGTTTGTGACTTGTTGAGCGCTTTCACTCCATTGATTAATCGCCTCTGTAATTTGAGAGGCTCCTTGAACCTGATTTTGCATCCCAATATTCACATTTTCAAAACTAATCATCTGCTTTTGAACCTGCTCAATAATCTGAGTCAATTGCTCCCCTACAGTGCGTACGTATGAGACTCCTTGATAAATTTCATCCGAAAATTTATCCACTCCCATCACACTGGATGCCACTGCTGATACCATTTCATTAATCATTTTCTCAATATCTACAGTAGCAAAAGCAGTCTGCTCGGCTAGCCGACGAATTTCACGCGAAATCACAGCAAAACTTCTTCCATGCTCTCCGGCTTTCTCAGCTTCAATGGCAGCATTCAAGGAAAGCAAATTCGTTTGCTGGGCAACTTTTGAAATCGTTGTGATAATGTTTGTAATAGTTTGAGCTTTATCGCTAAGTACAGCGAGTTTAGATGTAATGTTGGTGGATGCCTCAATCATCTGCTGCATGGTATTTTCCATTTTTGCCAATCCTTCCATCCCTGAATTGGCTAAAGTAGAGGTCTCTTCACCTCTAGAACTAATCGTATTTAAAGTATTAGAGAATTCCTTAGCTGTAGCTGCAATCTCTTTGGCTGTCACTGCAATTTGTTTTGAGGTAATTTCCTGTTCTACAGCTGTTGACTCCAACTGCTTAGAAGCATCTGAAATAAAATCTGAGTAGTTCGTTAAAACATTTCCTGTTTTTTCAAACTGCTTAAAAGTTTCCTCAAATTTATCTCCAACTTGATTGCAAAGAATAGCAAACGCACCAATCTCATCTTGATACATGACAGGCATGCGCAAAGACAAATCTCCTGCTTTAAATTTTTGTAGAGTATGAATCATACCCTCCATTGGCTTCCAAACCTGCAAAATGCAGAGAAAAGTAATTAAAAAAGCAGCCAATGCTAGTGCTGTACTAATGCCTATTACCCAATTTTTAATATTCTCAATGTGTTCCAAATACTCTTTTAAACTTCTGCTAATTTCCTCAAAAGAAGTATCCCAAACAAGAGAACTTTCCCTTAAAGCCTTGATTCCTTTATCCGAAAACCAAGAAAATGTTTTTTTATTTTTGGAAAGTCCGACATGATGTTCATCTTCTGAAATTAGGTTATGAATACTTCCCGCGTAACGATTAATTTTATTCTTTATCTCGACATTTTTGTTGATGTTGGCACTTTCGCTAAGGACACTTAAATTGCGCAAATGATCTTCTAATTGCGATTTAAGGAGTTCTAAACGTTTCTGATCTTTATTGGGTAATGTCTTTTTTTGCATTTTTTCCGAATTCAACATCACAAACTGAGCGATTAAGCTTTGTCCTTTAGGTAGCTCAATAAATGCTAAATTTGTCAAAAAGTATGGGACGTCCTCTGATTGGATAAGTGTGGATTCAATTCCCATGTATAGCATGCGCAATTGTAATCTATCCATGATCGCTTTGAAGCGATCGATTGATTCTACTTGGTTATTGTCTTGAACATTCTCCAAAAACAGATTCCAATTTTGGGTTAATTCGTTTGATTCGGAATTTAAAAGATCAGAAGAAGAGGGAGCGAGAATGGGCAAAGGATTTTTAAACGTTCCTAATCCCAATTTTCGAAAATCAGAACTGATTTGAGCCTGCATTTGAATAATATCATTTTGATAGATATCCTGCTCGTATTGCATTGTAGAAAGCATGACAACATGACGTGAGATATTTTCAAGCAGACGCCTGATCAATTGCACACTTTGATTGCCTAACTGCTGATTTTCAAGCCGTTCAATTTTTTGGTTAAAAAATTGCCAATTGTAATAAAGGCTGATGGCTAAACTCAAAAAAATTAATGTCGCAATGACAATGAGTTTTTGCAAATAGGTGAATTTGCTCGAAAAACGTAAAAAAAAATGCCCCATTTTGTGCCC
This sequence comes from Parachlamydia acanthamoebae, assembly GCF_000875975.1. Taxonomy (NCBI): domain Bacteria; kingdom Pseudomonadati; phylum Chlamydiota; class Chlamydiia; order Parachlamydiales; family Parachlamydiaceae; genus Parachlamydia; species Parachlamydia acanthamoebae. The sequence continues at coordinate 567,853 of NZ_BAWW01000066.1, forward strand.
CAAAAAATGCAAATGCATTCAAAGATTAGAGTTTCAATCTATTCGAACCATACAAAACAGGGGCAATACTCTCAATTATTTTCTTGCATCTTTTCCCCTTCCAGTCTTTCTCCCATAAATTTTATTAAAATTTATCTTAAAATCAGCTAAACTGACCAATTCAATCCTCTTATTTGCATGTTGGAGATAATATGACTACAATTAAAAAAACCTTAAAAAATAAAAATCTGAATGAAATAAATGCATTCATTGATCAAGTTAAAATAAAAATTGGCTTTTTGGGTTCTCGCAGATTTACCTGTGATGGCTATCAAGGATCCTTTAGCTTAAATCATCTTCTTGAAATCACAGGAGAAAAATCCAAAGAAGCGCAAAGTGCCAATCAGATCTCCGAAATTTTAAACAAAATAAAAAAACTTGACCAATTAGCGACTTGTAAATTAGAGCAAACCAAGATCGTGAAATTTTTTCATTTCATCCCTCATCTTTTTGGAAAAATTCTTTCTAATAAGTCGAAGGCAGAGCAATTTCTTAAGCAAAAAGAAGCAGAACTCAAGGGGAATCCACAGGTCATGCCTTTAGAACCCGAAAATGACCTTGAAAGCGAAATTCAAGCCTATTTAGAACCAAAATCAGATGCAACAGAAGTGGATGAGCTGAGACGAATTCAATTTCTTTTAGATAAAGGTGTCAATGTTAATCGAAAACTTAATCATTATTCTCCAGAAACAGAATTGCACAGAGCGATCAAGCACAATCGAGAAGAAGTTGTCAAACTTCTTATTAAAAATGGAGCAGATATCAGCATTCCCGATGCCTTTGCTACCCCCCCTCTCCAGATCGCTTTTATCCATAAAAACTACGCAATCATGGAGCTTTTTTTAAAGGCGGGAGCGAATATTAACCTCGTCACGCGTTATTCTGAGACTTTGTTACAACAAGCTTTAGAAAAAAATGATACTGAGATGGTCGAATTTTTAGTTGAGCACCATGCAGATGTGAATTATCACACCCCCGAAACATCATCCCCTTTAATTATGGCCATCCGCTCTGGCAACTATCCGCATATCCAATTGCTCCTCGATAGAGGTGCAAATATCCATGAAAACCATTATGGCAAAACAGGCCTTCACGTTGCTATTACGATGCACGATATGGATATGGTAAAATTTTTAATAAACAATGGAGCGCATTGTGACACGAGCTCTATTTCTTTGGTCCTTGAGTCAAAGAAATGGGATATTGCCGAATTTCTACTTCAAGTAGCACGCTCTAAGCAGCAAATTACCGACAATCAGATCACAACTGAATTTTTGCGAGTGATGGAAACCGGAGAATTAAAAGCGGTGCAACTTCTTATTGAAAATGGAGCCAATCCGAATGGGATCGATAAGATATTTCCTCCTCTTTTCATTGCTATACTTAAAAATTACCATCAAATCACAGAATATCTCCTTCAAAATGGAGCCTCTATTAATTTGGAGTGGAATGGCTTTCGTGCTATTGATAAAGCGATCGAATTGCAAAATGCCACTGCAGTGAAATTATTGCTCGACCATGGAGTTCAAGTAACAGATGAAATTCTTAAATGGGCTAAGGAATTCGGAAACACAGACATTCTAACTCTATTGCAAAAATAAATGATTTAGGGCAGAGCAATTTGCAATGCCTTACCTCACCCATTTCGATATTGCGAAAAATCGTGTGCCTGGGCTAAAATTCATATAAATTTTGATTTCAAGACATAGCAAAATGCATACCGATTACTTTCACACATGCTGGGGTTTTCCCTTTTTTGGCCATTTCCGCTTCTGGCGGATTCACTAATTGATACCTCCAGTTCTTTTAAATTGTCATTCTTGTCATTTTAAAGCCTCTCATCTATTGCACTCTACTCTGTTTTCTTCATGTGATGATTGGCAGCCATTTTAACACATAAGGATTCATGAATATGTCGTCTTCGCATTCGTCCGGGAGTTCCTTAGGAGGAATTTTACTTGTAGCAGGTTGCTGTATTGGAGCTGGCATGTTAGGATTACCCATTCTTTCTGCTTTGGGTGGCTTCAAACCCTCCATCATTTTGTTCACGCTTAGTTGGTTATTTATGAGCTTCACCGCTCTGTTACTCCTCGAGGTCAATTTATGGTTCCAAGATGAAATCAGCATTGTCAGCATGGCAGAGAGAACCCTAGGCCCGATCGGAAAAATCATCGCATGGGCCATTTTTCTATTTCTCTTCTACTCTTTAATGGTTGCCTACATTTCGGGAAGCGGACAGCTTATTTCCGATTTTCTTCAGCAAATCTTTTCCATTGCTTTTCCTGCTTGGCTGGGAAGTCTCATTCTGATTTCTATTTTCGCAGGACTCATTTGCATCGGCATGCATGTCGTAGATCAGTTTAATCGTGTTTTAATGGGCGGTTTGATTTGCACTTATATCCTTTTGGTCATTTTGGGAGGCATGCACGTTAACCCGGATTTATTGACACGCCAAAATTGGTTCATTGCCCCTTTTGCATTTCCCATTATGATTATCTCTTTTGGCTTTCATAATCTTGTCCCAAGCCTCACAACATACGTTAATCGCAACACCAAAGAGATGCAAAAGATTATCCTGATCGGCAGCTTTATTCCTCTACTGGTGTACGTTGTATGGGAATGGGTCATTTTAGGCCTGATTCCGTTTGGGGAAAATGAAACTTTTCAGACGGTATTAGACTCCGGAGAAATGGCTACGACAGCCTTACAAAAAGCCATTGGACATTCATGGGTGGTCGACATTGCCCATTACTTTGCTTTCTTCGCTGTCGTTACCTCTTGCTTAGGTGTTGCTTTAAGCTTTGTTGACTTCCTGAGCGATGGATTAAATGTAAAAAAATCTTTGGCTGGGAAGATTTTTCTTTCTTTTCTGGTCTTTTTTCCTCCTTGGATTTTTGCATGCCTCTTTCCCCACATTTTTCTATTAGCTCTTAACTATGCGGGTGGTTTTGGCGCTGTTATTTTATTTGGAATTCTGCCCGCCGCCATGGTGTGGGCTGGCCGTTATGTCTACTCCATTTCTCAGCCGAACGATTTTAAAGTCGCTGGCGGAAAAAGTGCTTTAATATTTGTCATGATTGTCTCATTAGCCATTATGATTTTACAAGTTGTGCGTGAACTTAAAGGAATATAATCGAATGAATACGAAACTGATCGGAGGAATCCTTCTCGTCTCCGGAACAACGATCGGAGCTGCTATGCTCGCTTTACCTGTTGCAACAGGTCAAGCTGGATTCATTCCTTCGTTTATTCTTCTTGCGATCTGTTGGATCTACATGACCTATACAGCATTCCTCATTTTGGAAGCGAATTTATGGATGGAACCTGATACGAATCTCATTACCATGGCACGCAATACGCTTGGTCGCTGGGGAGCGGGATTAAGTTGGGTCACCTATCTATTTTTGCTCTACTCTTTAACGACAGCCTACATTGCTGTTTGCATTCCAATTTTTGTGGATATTGGCCATTCTTGTTTTGGCCTCAATATTTCACACTGGCTTGGAGCTCTACCGCTCATCCTTATTTTGGGATACTTCGTTTATCGTGGAACAGAATCGGTTGACTATCTGAATCGCATCCTAATGACTGGACTGATCATCGCCTACTTGGCGATGATTTTTCTACTTGCCCCACATATTCAACCTACCAAGCTTCTCCACGTGGAATGGTCCTATTTGCTCCTGGCAACTTCTATCATCGCAACCTCTTTTGGATTTCACATCATTATCCCCACTCTGACAACCTATTTTAAACGAGATATTCCTCAAATTAAAGTAGCTATCCTGATTGGAGGCATCATTCCTTTCGTGGTATATAGTCTTTGGGAAGTTCTCGCACTTGGCATTATTCCAATCGAAGGAGAGCATGGAATTCTAGAGGGCTACCTGCATGGCACAGATGGAACACGTTTATTGGCTGGTACTCTACAACAATCCTCTATTGCCGTCATTGCCCGTTTTTTTTCCTTCTTTGCCATCGTCACCTCTTTTTTAGGGGTATCTTTAAGCTTGTCAGACTTTTTGTCGGATGGATTAAGTATACGCAAAAATCAAGCAGGCAAATTGATGCTTTACATCCTAACCTTTTTGCCTCCTTTACTTTTTACTTTCATTTGTCCACGAGCATTTTTAACGGCTTTAGAGTATGCTGGTGCTTATGGTGTGATGGTTTTATTGGGATTGCTTCCGCCTTTAATCGTTTGGGCGGGAAGATATCAAAAAGGCTATCAATCCTCCTTCAAGGCTCCCGGAGGAAAATGTGCGTTAACTCTTACGATTGCTTTTGCCTTGATTTTCATTGGATTGGAAATCGCCAATAGCGCGGGATGGCTGAATCATTTTATCAATTATTAGAATTAGGAACGATCATGAGCGAAAATCAACCTAAAAAACGAATTCTCACAGGTGACCGCCCAACCGGTTTACTCCATCTTGGGCACTATGTAGGCTCTTTAAAAAACAGAGTGAAATTGCAAGAGAAATTTGACTGCTATTTCATTATTGCAGATTTGCATGTCCTGACAACTAAGCCTGAAAAAGAATCGATTCTAAAACTTAGAGAGAATATCTCTCAAATGGTGATCGACTATTTAGCCTGCGGGATAGATCCTCAAAAATCCGTTATTTACCTGCAATCTGCCGTACCAGCTGTTTATCAAATGAATTTGATTTTCCAAATGCTGATTTCTCTCAACAGATTAACAGGCCTGCCTAGTTTGAAAGAGATGGCTCGCAATGCCCACATGTCATCCGAAAGTATTCCTTATGGGCTTGTCGGTTATCCAGTTCTCCAATCAGCAGACATTTTAATGCCCAGAGCCCACCTTGTTCCAGTAGGAAAAGACAATGAGGCGCATATTGAGTTAACACGCGACATTGCGCGCCGTTTTAACATGTACTATGGCGAGTTTTTCCCTTTGCCAGAATGCCTGCTAAGCGATGTCCCAACTTTAATTGGAACAGATGGTCAAGGAAAGATGAGTAAATCTGCCAATAACGCGATCTTTCTAGCGGATGATGCTAAAACCGTTGAAAAGAAGGTCAAGGGAATGTACACAGATCCTAATCGAATTCGTGCAGACATGCCTGGAAAGGTTGAAGGAAATCCCGTGTTTGCCTATCACGACGTTTTCAACACCGATAAAGCTGAAGTAGAGGATCTAAAATCCCGTTACCGCGAAGGGAAAGTGGGTGATGTAGAAGTCAAAGAAAAACTCACACGTGCACTAAATCATTTCCTTGACCCAATTCGAGAAAAAAGAAAATATTACGAACAGGAAAAAGGGCTTGTCGACCAGGTTATTTACGAGGGCACCCAAAAAATGATTGAGATCTCGAATGAGACTGTCAAAGAGATGCTTAGCTTAATGGGCTTAAGCGGAACCTGGAAAAAAATTGCTAAAAACGCAAAAGAGAGAATGGAAAAGCAACAAAAGTGAGCGGAAATTTTCAGTTAGAATCACATTTTCCTCCTGGCGGAGATCAACCTCAAGCAATTGAAAAAATTGTGCAAGGGATCACTGAGGGAAAAAAATCTCAAGTTCTTTTAGGGATTACAGGCTCTGGTAAAACATATACCATGGCGAATGTGGTTGCCCAAGTGCAACGCCCTACACTAGTGATTGCGCACAATAAAACCTTGGCTGCACAACTTTATCAAGAATTTAAGTCTTTTTTTCCTCATAACGCCATCGAATACTTTGTTTCTTACTACGATTACTACCAGCCCGAAGCCTATATTGCCCGTACCGATACGTACATTGAAAAGGACATGGCCATCAATGATCGGATCGATAAAATGCGTCTCAGTGCAACACGTTCATTGCTCGAGCGCCGCGATGTGTTGATTGTCGCCTCCGTTTCTTGCATTTACGGTTTAGGTACACCAGAATACTACCGTGGGATGAATCTAACGCTTGCCACAGGTCAAAATCGTCGACGCGACGACATTCTCCTTCATCTTGTGGAAATGCAATATACACGCAATGACTATGATTTTTCTCGTGCAACATTTCGCGTGAGAGGTGATGTTCTAGAAATTTTCCCTGCTTATGAAGAAGATTTATCGATTCGGGTGGAATTCTTTGGAGACGATATCGAAAGAATTAGTGAAATAGATCCTCTCACAGGCAAAGTCAGACAGCGTATCCAACAAATCACCATTTATCCGAGTTCTCACCACGTCACACCTGAAGAAGTGCGTTGGCATGCTTTAGAAACGATTAAAGTTGAACTAGCTGAGCGAATGGAATTTTTCGAGAAAAATAATCTCCTTATCGAACGGCAAAGAATTCAGCAACGTACACAACACGATATGGAAATGATCCGTGAAATTGGATTTTGTAAAGGAATCGAAAACTATTCACGTCACTTCAGTCAGCGTCAGCCGGGTGATCCGCCACCATGCCTCATAGACTATTTCCCCTCCGATTTTTTGCTGATTATCGATGAATCACACCAAACGCTGCCTCAAATGCGTGCAATGTACAATGGAGATAAAGCGCGTAAAGCTGCGCTTGTCGATTTTGGCTTTCGTCTCCCCTCAGCATATGACAACCGTCCTCTCAAATTTGAAGAAAGCTATTCACATTTCCACCAGGTTGTATATGTTTCTGCAACGCCTGCTGAGTGGGAAGTGGCAGAGGCCGAGGGTGAAATTGTTGAGCAAGTCATTCGGCCCACAGGTCTTCTAGACCCAATTATCGAGGTTAGACCTGCTGATGGGCAAGTGGATGATAGCTTAGCAGAAATCCGAACACATGTCGAAAAGGGAGGACGCGTGCTTGTCACCACGCTAACGAAGCGCCTAGCGGAAGAACTGACGACTTATCTGACAGAACTCGACGTGAAAGCCAAATACCTTCACTCAGACATCGATACACTCGAACGCTCTCAGATCATCCAAGATCTTCGTGCGGGGACATTTGATGTACTCGTTGGAATCAACCTGTTGCGTGAAGGATTGGACATCCCCGAGGTTTCCCTCGTTGCTATTTTAGATGCGGACAAAGAAGGTTTTTTACGTAGTGAGACTTCGCTTATCCAAACGTGTGGCCGTGCTGCGCGTAATTCTGAGGGACGGGTCATCATGTACGCAAATAAAATCACCAAGGCCATTCGTCATACACTAGACATTACAGAATCCAGACGAGCCATGCAGCATGAATATAATCTAGAACATGGCATCACTCCCCGAACAGTTAAACGGGAAATCTCACCTTTAGTTGAGCCAGATATTATTTACGAAGATCAAACAGAGGTCAAAGCCCATCTGAAAGTCGCAGAAGGTCATCACGACTACCTCACACTCGATGAAATCCGTTTAAAAGTACGTGAAAATGAAAACTTAATGAAAAAAGCAGCAAAAGAGATGCAATTTGAAGATGCCGCACACTTTCGTGACCTCATGAAACACTATCAACAACTAGAACTAGGGCTATCTTAATGTTTCGCAGGATGGATATTATTCTGCCCATGAATAGTCAGTATAGTGTTTTAGATCACTTTACTATTCAAATGCATGACGCCTTAACAAGACTAGGCATCCATTGCCGGCTTTTGAAAATTCAGCACGAAAATCCGAAGGCTTTTTACGAAGAGCTCGCGCGAGATTTGCCTGAATGCACGCTCTGCTTCAACGGCCTAACCTCTAGCAGTGGGGAATTCTTAGCCGACTTTTTAAAGATTCCGCATATTGCCTGCCTCGTCGATTCGCCTCATTATTTTTTGGACCTCGCAAAAAGTACACACAGCGTCTTAACCTGTCCCGATAGATTTGAGGCCAATTTTTTTGCACCACTCTTTAAAAATCCGATTTTTTTTATGCCACACGCTGTGGAAAAAAGCCTGTTGTTGGAAGCACCCGATGAGGAAAAGACTTATCCCGTTTTAATGCTGGCCTCCGCAATTAGTTACAAGGCAAGAAAAACACGTTGGCATACGCGTTATCCACCCCACATCGTCAAAACGCTGAAAGATGCCGCTCATATTACCTTGAACGATCAAACGACGTCATTTATCAAAGCTTTTGCTATTGCCCATGAAGAGCATGCTAAACTGAATCCTAATGCTAGTTTCGAGGGTGCGAATTCGATTGCCTTATTAACTGAGCTGGAAAAGTATGTGAAAGGAGAAGATCGCGTCAAGCTAATCAAAGGTGTTAAAGATGCCGAAGTGCATGTCTTTGGATCTGCAGATGGGCAATTTGATTGGGATGCTTGCTTACAAGGAACACCTGAAAATGTGATCCTTCACTCAGAAGTCCCATTTCCAGAAGCCATTAATCTCATGAAACGCGCGAAAATTTTGCTGAATAGCACACCCTTCATGAAAAGTGGTGCACATGAACGGATCTTTTCAGGGATAGCCTGTGGAGCTTTAGTCATTACAGCTGAGAACAACTATCTAAAACAATTTTTCAAGGACGATGAAAGCATTGTCTTTTATCGACATGGCCATTGGGACGAAATCAACGAAAAGGTCAATTACTACCTCTCACATGAAGAAGAACGACGACGCATTGTGGAAAAAGGACGTGCAATCACCTTGAATCACCACACATGGGACCATCGAGCCAAAGAGCTCATGTCTCACTTCCCTAAAGCTTAGAGAATCGATCCACATCTAAAAGTGTTTCCAAAACAACGCGTCCCTCACAATATTTGCGCCAACAAGCTTTGTAATCGACATCGATTTGCAAGACAGAGTGCTCAAATACTCGATAAGCGTATGCAATATCTTCCGCTTTGATGTAGTAGATTAAATACAAATCATCCCCTTGCATATCCAAAAAAGCAGATTCGACAAAAATCTTTTCATTTTCTAAAGACTCTAAGACTTCATCCATGCGCTCGTTCAAATCGCGAAACCAATGACGAATTTCTTCGATATGGTCTTTTTTTAATTTTGTCTTAATGCATAGACCTTTCACCATCCAGCTCCTTCGCTTGGCTGCTTCCCCAGAAAAACCGAACACTTAAACAATAGCAATCGCTTGACAGGTTGATTGTAGGCCTCAAAAATAGGAAATGCGCCCAGAAATTCCACATGTTCAAAATAGGGTGAAAGTTTTTCGTGGAAAGCGATCTCTTCACCTTCGTGAAAGGGAATATTTTCTACATGGGCAAAAAAGCCGGTCTTCCCCACTTGCTCATGAGACATATCAGGCCAAAACGAAAATTGATTTTTCCGAATTCCATCCAAATTAAAAAAGTATGCCCGTTTCTGTCCTGTATTATAAAAACTCAAGAGGCTGCTCATTTGATACCGATCACCAAATAGAAAATGTTCATGCGCATGGTAGCCTTGTTGATCCAAAGCTACTTGCATCCGCTTCCAGCCAACATTATGTTTAAAAGGACTTGCCTTATAAGGGATGTGGAGGTTAGCAATATTGTGTGATTGCAGAAAAGGAATGCTCAAACCCACTCCAGCTAAAACCACCGATAAAGCTAAAGAAACAACTAGCGCTTTTTTGCCCCACGTTACCTTCTCACATAAATACCAGCTTAGATAAACGATCAATGTGGGATAAATGAAGATACACCAGTTTCCTTGCATTTTTTTTAAAAGTGCATATGCGCAAAAAATGGCCAGAGTTACAAAGCTAGAAAATGCACAAAAGAAAAGAGAAGGCTTTAAAGGATGTCTGAAGCTGTATACCAACGCAGATATCAAAAAGATAAAAAGCAGAGGAGAGATCAAGACTGCCTGTGCACCAATAAAATCTAAAACGTTTCCTTGGAATAAGGCACGATTTTCCGCTCCTTGAACGGTTGAGAAAACGTGATGAAATGTTGCCCAACGATGAGATGTATTCCACGCCAAACTAGGCAATAGCCCCAGTAACGAAATGAGCATACCACCCAATAGATGCTTACTTCTCAAATTGGAAAAAAAGTACCAGCCCAATAAGATCCAAATCCATAAGAAATAAATTGGCCATTTGAATAAGGCCCCCAGAAAAATGCATGTTCCAATGAGCACATAAGAGGGTTCTGCATGGCGCTCGAGTGCCCGTACAATCACAATGCAGGCGGCCGTCCAAAAAATCATCATACCCACATCTGTAATCGCTAAAAGCGATCCCATCACACCTAAAGGAGTCAATGCCATGATAAGAGCGGCCCAAAAAGCCGTACGAGGGAGTAAAGCACATGCTCTCGCCAATCCGTAGACCAGCAAAGGCAAAATCACGCCAGAAAGAATGGAGGCAAAACGAACACCAAGTTCTGTATTTCCAAAAAACTGCGTTCCACTCCATATTTGCCAAGCAATGCCAGGAGGCTTGCTATAGTAACCCCAATCGAGAGCTTGACTCCATGTCCAATATTGCGCTTCGTCGGGTCCTAAACCAATTTCGCCGGTGGAAATAACCCAAACCATGCAAGCAGCCTTCAGCAGCAAAAGAGAAATGAGTAGAATAATCGTTTTTTTTTCGCTCAATTGACAATATCCCTATAAAATTCTTGGTACATCAGAAATTATACGATACCTTTCATTTAATGCTTAGACTTTTTCGGTTACGTCAAGACAACATTAAATTTTATTTACATTTATTTGGATGATTGCTAAGAGGGTGTTTTAAAATTTAACTTTTTGTATATTAATCCTTTTTGCTATCGACATAGAGGAAAAAATATGGAACGAAAACGATACCCTGGTGAATTAAGGGATGAAGAATGGGAATTGATAAAGCCATTAGTTGAGAAAAAGCGATCTCCCAAAGGAAGAAAACCTAAATACGGAAAGCGCAGGATGCTTGATGCTATTTTTTATTTACTTCGCTCGGGATGCGCCTGGCGTCTTCTTCCCTATGATTTTCCACCTTGGCAAACTGTTTATTCGCAATTTAAGTTATGGAAGAAGGAAGGACTCTTCCCAAAAATCTGCGAGCATGTAAGAAAAAACTTGCGCATCCTATTAGGAAGGATGGCAGAGGCTAGTGCAGCAATTATTGATAGTCAAAGTGTAAAGACTACCGAAAGGGGGGGCTCTGTGGATACGACGCGGATAAGAAGGTTAAGGGCTGAAAAAGACACATTGCCGTTGATACACAAGGTTTCTTGTTACAGGCGCATATTACCTCAGGAAATATCAGCGACAAAAAAGGTTTGCAATCGCTTGTCAGGAGAAAAAGTTTAAAGTCGGTAAAAAAAATTTGGGCAGATGCAGGTTATCAAGGAAGTGCTCTCAAAAGTTATTCAGAAAAGTATGGCAAACACCTAGAAGTAGTAAAAAGGCCTCAGGCAAGAGTAAGAATATATAATGATGATTGGAAAGCAGAATCGATACCAATCGAAAGATCTTTTCAAGTATTGCCTAGAAGATGGGTTGTAGAAAGAACTTTTGCCTGGATCGGGCGATATCGTAGAATGAGCAAAGATTATGAATACTTGCCAAAAACAGCTGAGTGCATGATCTATCTTTGTATGACAAAGACAATGTTAAGTAGATATTTATCATTAGTTAAATTTTAAAACACCCTCTTAAAAGTTTGAAAAACATCTTAATCATTTTTCTCAGATCGATCAACAAATTTTTATATTCAGCTCAGAGCAGCATATGTACATTTTATAAGTCAAAATAAAAAATTTAGATGAGTAAAAAGAATCATCTATCTATGGTTTTGGCTTCTTAAAATCAATCTTATCTGGATAAAAGTCGTTTACTAAAGTCTTCGAAATGAAGCTACCTTGATAAAATGACCTTTTCCGACAGAGAAATTTTTATAAGTAAATTCGCTCACAATTTATACCCAAAAAATGTCAAGCACATATACCTTGTTTCACACTACTTTGAATCACTTTTTTTAATTCCTCACTTTAGTCTTTTCGTCTACTTTAATAATTTTTTTTCATTGCCTTCATCCTCCTTAAAAACTGCCTTCACAGGTTTAAGAACCATTATTCCCTACAAAACCAAACAGCTTAATTCATCCGCATCACGACACATCAGCCTGAACGATTCCATCAAAATTCAACTTGACATTCTTCCCAAAAAAACTATAGTGAACTTTTGTAAAAAATAATCTAGAGGGTTTGTCAAACATGACTCCAGGGAAAAGATTCGTACCTTTTTTGCTCGTTTTCTCCAGCATCATCTTGTTTCTATTCTTGATAATGCAGCCTTTAACAATCTTGCAGTACCGGGATAGCATTGCGGTTTTATTTCCTAAGGGGATTATTGCTTTAGAGGAGCGCAATCTGCTTTTGATCATTCAAGCAATCATGCTTCTGGTAATTATTCCCGTATACGTTTTGACATTCATTTTTTCGTGGAAATACCGTGCCAATAATCTCAAGGCAAAATACGACCCAGACTTTGACGACAACCGATTAGCCGAATATCTTTGGTGGGGAATTCCTCTTTTTTTTACGCTGATCATCGGAGTTTTGACTTGGGTCAAAACATACGAACTTGACCCCTTAAGACCACTTGAATCAGACAAAAAACCCATCACGATTCAGGTTGTTGCCTTACAATGGAAATGGTTATTCATTTATCCGGAAGAGAAAATTGCCAGTTTAAATTTTCTGCAAATTCCTGAGCAAATTCCAATTCATTTTGAAATCACAGCTGATGCTCCCATGAACTCATTTTGGATTCCTCATCTGGGTGGACAAATCTATGCGATGCCTAAAATGAAAACGCAACTGCATCTCATTGCAAATGCTACAGGAGACTTTAGAGGGTCTTCTGCCAATATCAGTGGGGAGGGTTTTGCTGGAATGCATTTCATCACCCGAGCATCTTCCGAAGAGGATTATCACAAGTGGGTAGAGTCAGTAAAACAGTCCTCAAATGTCTTAAATTTAGATGAATATAACAAATTAGCAGCTCCAAGTAGCAATGTCCCACCCGAAATATACCAATTGAAAGACGATAACTTGTTTGAACAAGTTCTCATGAAATACATGCATCCAAAGGGAGATTAATTCAGATATGTTTGGTAGATTAACCCTGGAGGCCTTTCATCACGAAGCAAGCCAAAACGCGGCCGTTTTTGGCATGATTGTGTCAGGCATCGGAATTATAGCCGCTATTACCTACACCAAAAGTTGGAAATGGCTTTGGGATGAATGGCTCACATCCGTCGATCCCAAAAGAATTGGTCTAATGTACATCATTGTGGCCTTGCTTATGTTCTGTAAAGGATTTGCAGATGCCCTGATGATGCGTTTGCAACAGGCTCTTTCAGTAGGAGATGCACATGGTTTCATCTCTCCTGAACACTTTCAGGAAGTTTTCTCTTCACATGGCACAACCATGATATTCTTTGTAGGAATGGGCGTTGTCTTTGGACTTCTGAATCTTGTAATTCCGCTTCAAATTGGAGCTAGGGATGTCGCTTTTCCCTTTTTGAATGCTTTAAGTTTTTGGCTCTTTGCTTCTGGAGCAATGTTAACACTTGTTTCATTGGCCATTGGAAAATTTTCATCAGCTGGTTGGCTTGCCTATCCGCCTCTATCCGGAATTGAATATAGTCCTGATGAAGGGATCGATTACTGGATTTGGGTAGTCCAAATATCGGGTGTCGGAACAACCCTTTCGGGTGTGAATTTTCTAGTGACCATTTTAACAATGCGTTGCCCGGGCATGACTTTCATGAAAATGCCAATCTTTACCTGGAGCGCCCTATGCTCCGTAGTATTGGTGATATTCGCATTCCCCATTTTGACCGCAACGCTTGCCATGCTGACATTGGATCGTTACCTTGGCATGCACTTTTTCACGGCTGGAAATGGGGGAAATCCAATGATGTACGTGAACTTGATCTGGGCTTGGGGTCATCCAGAAGTATATATATTGATTTTACCTGCCTTTGGAATATTCTCAGAAGTGGTACCTACATTTTCTGAAAAGCGGTTATTCGGTTATGTCTCCATGGTATGGGCGCTCATTTTTATCGCATTCCTTTCTTTCATCGTATGGTTGCATCACTTCTTTACAATGGGAGCTAGCCCCAAGGTGAATGCCTTTTTTGCCATCATGACTATGCTGATTGCGATTCCGACGGGTGTAAAAATTTTCAATTGGCTATTCACCAAATTTAGAGGACGCGTACATTTCACTTCTCCGATGCTATGGTTTTTCGCTTTTGTATTAAACTTTAGTGTGGGTGGAATGACGGGTATTTTGCTTTCTTCTCCACCTGTTGACTTCCAGGTCCATAACAGCCTGTTCTTAATTGCACATTTCCACGGAATGGTCATTGGAGGTCTCCTCTTTGGATTCTTTTCAGGCTTTACCTACTGGTTTCCAAAATTTACAGGCTTTTTCCTGAGCGAAACCTTAAATCGTTATGCTTTTTGGTGCTGGTTTACGGGATTCCTGCTCGCTTTTATGCCTCTATACATGCTAGGTTTTATGGGTGCAACAAGACGCTTAGACCACTATGAAGCCTCGACTGGATGGCACCCTCTTTTTGTCACTGTGGGCATAGGCGCTTTAGTCATCCTATGTGGAATCTGCATTCAAATTTATGGATTATTCAAAAGCATTGCTGAGCGCAAAACAAATCGGGATAAAACGGGTGATCCATGGAATGGCCGCACACTCGAGTGGTCCATTCCCTCCCCTCCTCCGATCTACAATTTTGCAATTACCCCTCGAGTCAATCACCGTGATCCGTTGTGGGCAATCAAGAGAGGAGAGGCACCTCCTCAAGAAAAAGATTATGAAGATATCTATTTGCCAAAAAACACTCCTATGGGCCTTTATATAGGCGTTTTGAGTCTTATTTTTGGCTTCGCCATGACTTGGTATATCTCGTGGCTTGCCATTGCTAGCTTAATTGGAATTGTGGCGTGTGTCATCACGCGCCTTTCTAGCGAGGATGAGCATGAAGTAATCACGGCTGCTCAAGTTAAGCAAATGGAAGATGCACATCTCAGGGAGTTGAATGCGGTATGATTAAATCTCTCTTTCACTCGGCAGAATTTGAACATGAAACCTATTCCAGAACCGTTTTAGGGTTTTGGATATACTTAATGACCGACTGCATATTGTTTACATCACTTTTTACGACTTATGCAGTCCTTCACACTGAAACCTTTGGCGGTCCCTCTTCACGCGATCTATTTAGCCTCTCAACAGCGTTCAGTGAAACAATGATTCTTTTAAGCAGTAGTGTGACGTGTGGATTAGCCATGCTATCCTCTTTGCAAAATAAGAAAAATCATGTGATTGGCTGGCTAATCGTGACGTTCTTGCTAGGGGCGTCATTTATTGCCCTAGAATTACACGAATTTGCGAGTTTGGTGCATGAAGGCAATAGCTGGCAAAGAAGTGCCTTTTTATCGTCTTTCTTCACTCTGGTAGGAACGCATGGACTTCACGTTTCCATTGGTCTTATCTGGATGCTCGTGATGATCTTGCAACTCTATTTCCATGATATCACCACCACAACCTTTAGACGCCTTGTGATTTTTAGCATGTACTGGCATTTCTTAGATCTAGTGTGGATTTTCATTTTTACATTTGTCTACTTACTGGGAGTCATTTAAATGCACAATGAACGTAGTTTGCATGACATTCAAAGAGAATGGCACGGAACTTTAAAATCATATGCGATTGGATTCATCGGCTCTATCATACTTACAGTCATCTCTTTTTTTATGACTAGCGCTAAAATCCTTTCTGGTCGCTTTCTTGCTTATACACTAGTGGGATTAGCCCTTATCCAAGCTGTTATTCAATTGCGCTACTTTTTGCATCTTGGGCAAGAAACGAAACCACGTTGGGAAACCATCATTTTCTACTTTATGTTTTTAGTCTTACTAATTATCGCTCTGGGATCCTTGTGGATCATGTACGATTTAAATGATCGCGTTATGTCAGATATGGCAATGGGAATGACTCATGATTAATTACTATTTATTAACTAAGCCAAAAATTGTCTTAGGGAACCTTGTCACGCTTGCTGCTGGTTTTTTGCTAGCATCAAAAGGAACAATCGACTTCTTGCTCTTCTTTGAAACTCTTTTTGGACTTTCTCTCATTATGGCATCCGCATGTGTGTTTAATAATTACATCGATCGCCAAATGGATAAAAAAATGGAACGTACAAAGAACCGAGCCCTTGTAACGGGCCTTATTTCCCCCCGCAATGCCCTCCTTTTTGCAACCCTACTCGAAATTCTGGGGACAGCCACCCTCTATTTCTTTACGAATCTCTTAACGGTGTATGTGGCTGCATTCGGATTCTTTGTATATGTCATTCTCTATAGCCTTTGGAAACGCCACACTATTTATGGAACAGCCATTGGAAGTGTCGCTGGAGCGATACCGCCTGTGGTTGGATATTGTGCCGTTAGCAACCATTTCGATATGGGAGCAACCATTCTTTTCACTTTGTTGGTGTTATGGCAAATGCCCCATTTTTTTGCGATCGCCCTCTATCACTTTGATGATTATTCCGCAGCAGGGATTCCTGTTCTCCCCATTGTAAAAGGAATTTCTAGAACAAAGATCCATATGATCATCTATGTCATTAGTTTTGTATTGGCAGCTGTGATGCTTACCTTTTTCAACTATACAGGGTACATCTATCTAGCAGTGACCACATTAGTAGGTCTTGCTTGGATTTGGCTTAGTATGCAAGGTTTTAAAAACCAAAATGATCAGTTATGGGGGAAAAAGATGTACCAACTTTCCTTGCTCATGATTATCTCACTATGTCTTGTGATCCCTTTTGATATTGTCTCTTAGGCAAACTATCTACGTGGTCGCAAAAAGTTCGGTTGCCAATCATTTATTGAACAAAGGGGCAAAGATTCGTGTAATCGCTAAATGCGGTTAGAAACATTCATCCATGAAGAATTTGCCCCTTTATAGCTTTCAAAACCACATGAAATGTAATATGTCTGATTTTTCCATTTCAAAAGCAACATTTGAGGAGATGAAATTTATCATCTCTCAAGCAAAAGCCGAAAATTGGAATCCGGGTTTATACGACGCGACACCTTTTTATCAAACTGATCCAGATGGTTTTTTTATTGGCACGATTGAAGGAGATATCATAGGCTGCATATCCGCTGTCGCCTATGACGCCACGTTCGGCTTTATCGGTTTCTATATCGTCCTTCCTCCATATCGAAATCAAGGATACGGCATTCAACTTTGGAAGCACGCCATGCACTATTTAGGAAATCGTTCTATCGGTTTAGATGGTGTCATTACCCAACAAGAAAACTATAAAAAATCAGGATTTCAATTTTACTATAAAAATATTCGTTTTGAGGGAGTTAAACCATATCCAATTGCCACACATTTGGTTGATCTCCATCAGATGCCCTTTGAAAAGATTTTGGAATATGACGCATGTATATGGGGTATAAAAAGAAAAAAATTTCTTCAAGAATGGATCCAGATGCCAAATGCTGCCTCTTTGACAAAGATGCATCAAAATCAAGTGAAAGGATATGGAGTTATTCGCCAATGTTATAATGGTTATAAAATCGGCCCTTTATTTGCAGACAATTTAGAAATTGCCTTGGAAATTTATTATGGGCTTTGCCGTTTTGCTGACAACGCCCCCGTTTTTCTGGATGTCCCTGAAATCAATCTCGAAGCTCTTAAATTGGCAGAAAAAGTCCATCTGCATCCGGTTTTTGAAACAGCAAGGATGTACAACAAACACCCCCCCAAACAGCTGATTGAAAAAACATTTGGGGTCACAACCTTTGAACTCGGCTAATTATTTATACTCTTCCGTATCGGGAAAACTAAAGGCATCTCTCAGAGCTTGCATGGTCACTTGTCGACCCACAACCGCTATCGAATCCGTTAAAGGCACTCCTTTTGGGCATACACGTACGCAGTTTTGAGCATTTCCACAATCCGAACCCCCCCCTTCTTCCATCAAAGGTCGTAACCGCTTTTGCCGTTGATATTTTCCGACAGGATTCGCATTAAACAAACGCACTTGCGCCATGATTTGAGGTCCGACGAATTTTGAATTTTCATTCACCTGAGGACAAGCTTCCACGCAACATCCACATGTCATACATGTCGACAAGGAATACATCACTTCTTGTTTGCGTGGATCAATCTTTGGTCCAGGTCCATGGTTGTAGGTGTTATCCACATCCACCCAAGCATGTACCTTCTTCAGATTATCGAACATCACCCCACGATCTACAATCAAGTCCCTTACCAAAGGGAATTTAGAGAAGGGAGATAAAGTAATCGTCCGATTGCCCGTTTCATCAATAATGGTTTGAATTAATGCCGTACATGCTTGTCTTGGATATCCATTAATTAGCATAGAGCAAGAGCCACAAACTTCTTCCAGACATCCCTGCTCCCAGACAACTGGTTCAACGATTTTTCCCTCACGATTCACGGGATTGCACTGAATTTCCATGAGGGCAGAAATTACGTTGGCACTAGGTACCAATTTTAACTCAAATTCTTCCCAATACTGCTTACCTGGATGACCTCGATAGACTTTCAGAATATAAGTGTTTTCCATACAACCTCAATTTAAATAGGAAGCTTGATGTCACTGGGAACATTTTTCAAAGTAGGCTTAACTTTTTTCGCATGTGTATAATCACGTGGAATGGGATCTAAGTAGCGTGTGTCGACCGATTCATAGGAAATAACGGGTTCATCCTGATTCGAATCAAAAGTAGCAATGGTCGTTTTAAGCCAATGTTCATCGTCTCGATAAGGAAATTCGGGTTTGAAATGTGAACCCCGAAATTCATCACGCAGCAAGGCCCCTTTAGTGATGACCAATGAAAGATCGAGCATAGCTTCAAATTGGTTGGCAAAAGCGTACGTTTGATTTGCAAATTGCGTTTTATCGCCAAGCGTAATTCTTTGATACCGATCCTGCAATTCTTTAATCTTATCCATGGTGCGTTTAAGATCAGTATTATTTCTTTTGACGGTTACATTATCCACCATCCACTTAGACAATTCTAAATGTAAAAGGTGCACGTTTTCTGGTCCATTTCTAGATAAGAGGTCCTCTTTACGTTCTTTTTCGATTTGAAGAGTGCTTTCAAATATCTGAGAAGGCATATTTTCCCAGTTAGAGTTCAAGGAATTCAGATAATTAGGAACTTCTACACCAGTTACCAATCCTCCAAATATGCATGAAAGCAAGGAATTTGCCCCTAAGCGATTTGCTCCATGATACTGATAATCCGATTCTCCTACGTTAAAACAACCTGGTATATTAGTCATTTGTCTGAAGCGAGAATGACGATCGGGATCGTCTACAGCAGGCCAATCAACCCAGCCACCTCCCATTGAATAATGGACAGCAGGGAAAATGCGCATGGGGACTTTACGAGGATCTTCACCGGTGAATTTTTTATAAATCTCTAAAATAGCTTCTAACTTATGCTTACGCTCTTCCGAAAGATGTGACACATCCAGGTAGACCTGCATTTCACCGTTAATACCCAATCCCATCTCACAAACACGTAAAACTTCACGTGCCCCAATGTCTCTGGGAACAAGGTTTCCGAATGCAGGATACATTTCTTCTAGGAAATACCAAGGCTCGCCCGTTTTTCCACATGGAATCGTACGCCCATCAGGAGCCACAATCGACTTTGAAGCATCTCCATAGACCCAAATTCGCCCGCCTTCTCCTCGCGCAGATTCTGACATTAGGCGCAGCTTATCTTCGCCAGGTATCGCAGTCGGATGGATTTGAATAAACTCTCCATTCGCATACTTCATTCCTTGCCGATATAGCCTGCCGTTCGCGGCTCCTGTACAAAAAGTCGAATTTGTCGATTTTTTAAAGATTAACCCAGGCCCCCCCGTGGCAATCACCACAGCATCAGCTTTCAACACTTCCAACTTGAGGTTAAATAAATTCATCAACACAATACCACGTGTCACCCCAGCTTCGTCTAGAACAAGGCGCATAAATTCATGGTTTTCGAATTTTTCAACCAATCCTTTGACCTCATATCGACGCACCTGCTCATCTAAGGCGTATAGTAATTGCTGCCCTGTAGAAGCCCCACAAAAAGCCGTACGATTATAGAGCGTACCACCAAACCTTCTGAAATCGAGATTCCCCTCAGGAGTACGGTTAAATGTACAACCTAAACGGTCCATTAAATAAATAATCTGAGGCGCGCACAAACACATCTCTAAAACAGGGGGTTGATTAGCTAAGAAGTCTCCCCCTTTGATCGTATCGTAGGCATGAATGAGCGGGGAATCATCTTCACCCACCGAATTAATCGCCGCGTTAATGCCCCCTTGAGCACAAACAGAATGTGATCTTTTGACTTTGGTGACAGAAATAATTTTGACATGACACCCATTTTCAGCAAGTTTCATAGCAGCCGATAATCCAGCTAACCCACCACCTACAACAATGACATTCTTTTGAGATTTTTTATGCGACATAAACCGATACCATTTAACTCTTCAAATTGATCCAATACGTTCCCCAAATTGCCGCCATTCCAAGAAATGCAACAATCACCATCAACGCCGTAGCCAAGTGCCTCATATATCTTTGTGAAAGAGCCGTCAGGGTAACCCCCCAGGAAATCATAAAAGTCCAGAGACCATTAAATCCATGATAGCAGGCAGCTAAAACAAAAATGGTGTAGAGAACAATCATCACAGGCATTTTAAATGTTTCACGCACCATGAGCAGTTCAACCACTCCAAAATTGTCAGTTACCGCAATCACCTCATTGTCTTTCAATGATCTTTCTTGCAAGACTTTTAACCATTTAAGCTCTTCCTGCTTTTGTTGTTCAAAAATCAACATTTGAGGACTTTCGTCTTTTTTTGCAGCGTCTTTCTCGAAAATCTGTGGAATTGAACTCGCAATTCCACTCCAAGTTTCGCCCAAAGGTCGATTATGAGCGCGACTCATCGTCACTTTTTCTTCCATTTTGATTTGCTCTTCGTTGTACAGCTTGACACCCAGTCTCGCAGCCAGCGTATAGAGTCCTTTATCGGCATTTAGGCGCACCATATATTGTTTTTGTGTTCCTACATGCGTGGAAAGAGGATATTCGATAAAACGCATGTGAATAATATGGGCTAGAAGGCCAAAAAGTAAGATCCAAGAAGTAATCCGTTGCCATGAATAAGCATGATTCCGAGAATATTGCGGTAGCGCGGGTTTAGATCCATCTGTTTTGAATGAATTCATGGCGCTTGTTTGCAAATATTTAATGCCCCACACCAAATGAACCAAAATAGGGACGCCTAGAAGAAATATTTCAATCAAAGGCAGATAAGGAAAATTTTTGATCGCATTTACAGCATGAACAAAGCCATAACCATCGTCTCCAATAAAAAGAGCGGCTTGTGAATTAACCAGCAAATGTTCGATTAAAAAAAGTGAAAGCCATGCGCCAGTAAGAGAGTGTAATCTTCTCCAAATAAATGCTTGGGGAGGTGCTTGAGCTATCCATGTCATGGCGATTTAGATCCTCTTCGAAGTCGTGAAGATTATTTCTATAAAAGCATATTTATTCTTCTCAAGAAGATTTTTGTCAATGGATTCTAAAAAAATCTTAGAGAGTCATCAATGAAACCGCATCTTCATACTTCAACAGCCCAAATACATAAAAAATATAGGAATTCCACATTATGCATAAAATAATGTGGAATATTTGAATTTAGATTCAACTTTCTTCAGGGAAAAAAAATGAAAAAATAGCTTTCATCCTTTCTGGTTTTTCTTCGATACTTTTATTAACCGTATTTTTTGACATTTTAACAAATTGATCTGCTGAAGCGTCAAGTCCTGTGTGAACACTTTTCTTAGCAGAGTTAAAAGATTGTTCATAGGAAGCATCATAACCCATTTCAACACAAGGACTTAGGTTTTTTGGTGTTTTTCTAAGAAGACAGTCTTTGACAGCTGGTCGAATGCAGGGAGATGCTCTTGTCATACATTCCTCGGTTGCATTGTGTAGTACAGGCTTTACAGATTCTGCTACTATACGATCGATTTTTTCATTTGCTTTTACTTGCATTTTTATCTTGGACTTTTCATCGAAAAAAATTGAAGCCGGTGGCCCCTCTGAAATACGTGACGTCATATTATTTGTACCTCCAAAAAGTTATAGACAAAAAAATATTATCGCCACAATATAACTCACATGAAAATAAATCAATTTAAAAATTAATCTTCTTTATTCAAGAAGGATCTTGCCCCGTAAAATCCATCCAAAAAGAAATAGGGGTTCGGCTAAAATAAATAAATTTTAGGAGCGAACAAATGAAAAAAATATTTTCAGAAGAACAAATCATTCAAATACTAAAAGAAGTTGAAGCAGGCTCAGCAGTAGCTGATGTTTGCCGTAAATACAGCGTGGCTCCACCCACTTATTACTCCTGGAAAGCTAAATTTGGAGGGATGAGTGTCTCTGAAGCTCAAAGACTAAGCTGATTATGCCTTTGATAATGTAGCTTTGAAAGATCTTTTGTCAAAAAAGTGGTAAGCCCGTAGGCTAAGAAAAAGGCGATGAATGACCTAATAGTCAATCATGGAATAAGTCAAAGGCGGGCTTGTCGCTTGCTTGCATTTGATAGGTCTGTAGGGCGCTATAAGCATAAAATGAAGAATGATACTGAAATGAAAGATAAAATTGTTTCGATTACACACGAAAGAAGAAGATTTGGCTACCGTAGAATTTGTATAAGGTATATCGGCTATACAAAGAATCCGGCCTCAAAGTCAGGAAACGAGGGGGACGAAAGAGGGCTTTAACTATTGTGGATGATTTTACAAGGGAAAGTCTTAAGATGGTTGTAGATACATCAATCAATGGGGTTTGAGTTGCCAGGGAGCTATCAGAATTAATAGAGATAAGAGGAATGCCAACGTGTATCTTAAGTGATAATGGAACGGAATTTACTAGGAATGCCATTTTGAAATAGTCATGGGATAACAAAATTAGTTGGAAGTATATTCAACCAGGTAAGAGAGTGTCTTCAAATTTGAATTTTGATGTATATTCGTCTTTTTTTTTACTTGAGAGACACCGTCATGAGAAAAGCGTATCCTGATGATCTTACAGATGATGAATGGGCAATTAGGCTGTGGGTCCAGAACAGCTACACTTGCCATGGCTTACAAGCTTTCAATGGAAGCGCAAAAACGATGGCGAAAATTAAAAGGTCATGAGTTGATTAACAAACTGATTTTGGGTGTGCAGTTTAAAGATGGGGAAGAAGTCTTTAACATGAAATACACAGCTTAATTTTTAACAAGTTGGATGCGCTATTAGATGCTCAAAACACAACATTTGACAATATCTCTAGAATTGATCTTCAAGTAGTTAAATGGGATCAATAAACAGCTCAAAGTATTGCCAAGAAGATAATTCGTTGAACAAACATTTGCATGGCTTGATAGATAATAGAAGGTTGAGTAAGAATCCAACCTTAAGCAGTGATAATTTTTTTTCAGAAATAACTTGATTAAACATTCTCCACAAAAGTAAAAGTTTTTGTTCAACCAATGGAGATTGAATGGACAAGAAGCATCTAGATATTTACTCAGACTACTTAATCGCTCAAAATCAATATGCAACAGCCGCCGGTCTTTCAGAACTGCTAGATGGCCAAATAAGTCATGATAAAATCACTAGATTTTTAAACTCTAAAGAAGCTTCTTCTAAATACTTGTGGGTATATATTAAACCAGAAATCAGAAGGATTGAGCAAGCCGCAGGAGGGGTACTTATTCTTGTTGATACCATCGAAGAAAAGAGCTACACAGATGAAAATAACATAATTTGCTGGCACTACTCGCATGCTAAAAATAGATGTATTAAGGGAGTTAACCTTTTATCATGCCTCGTTCGTTATGACGATAATACCTTACCAATTGCTTGTGAAGCCATCTGTAAAGATAGGCTTTTTTGCGATATTAAAACAAAAAAGGAGAAGAAGCGATCTTCGATCAACAAAAATGAGATGTTTAGAACCATTATTGCTCAGGCATTGAAAAATGAAGTCTTATTTGATTACGTATTAGCCGATAATTGGTTTGGAGCCAAAAAAAATATGGAGTTTATACATTATGATATGAAAAAGAAATTTATAATTTGGATCAAAGCTAATCGATTAGTTACTTGTTCTGAAGAAGGTAGAAAAATGGCCAGTACCAAAATCTAAACACACTGGATATCAAAGATGGAGAGAAAAGGACACTCTGGCTTAAGGACGTTTCCTTTCTTATAGCCCTAACCAAAAAGATCTTCAAAAACGAAGACAACTCTCAGGGCCTCTATACATTGTTACAAATGACTTAGAAAGTAGTGTTGACCGAATCTACGAAGTCTATCAAAAACGGTGGCGCATAGAAGAATATCATAAGTCAATCAAGCAAAACGCAAGTCTTGAAAAATCACCTACTAAGGTTGTGAGGTCCCAAAAGAATCATATTTTTGCATCAATCGTTGCATATTGCAAACTAGAATTTCTTAAAACGAAAACATCAATGAATCACTTTGCCCTCAAATATAAATTACTTATAAAGGCGAATCGAATGGTATTTCATAAATTACAGAAACTATTTGAAAAAGTAGCTCCTGCGTAAGGACAGTAAGGATTATGAATATCGGACTACTACAGAAGCTTTCATTTACTCGGCGATGTCAAAATTAATGTTAAAATGCCGAATTTAGGTTTCTCAACAAGCTCTTAAATGCATAAATTACTTATAATGAATAACTATTAAAGCATTCCCTGTTTAATACAATCTTTTTTTGTTAAGAATACCCAACATAAAATATTTTGTTTGATTTATTAGCATGCATACTATATCGTGGCGATAACGTTTTTTTGCCTATAACCTTTTGGAGGTACAAATAATATGACGTCACGTATTTCAGAGGGGCCACCGGCTTCAATTTTTTTCGATGAAAAATCCAAGAAAAAAATGCAAGAAAAAGCAAATGAAAAAATTGATCGTATAGTAGAGGCATCAATAAAACCTGCAGCACACTATGGAGCGGAAGAATGCTTAACATATGCAGGTCCTTTCGTTAGTTTGATGGCTATGAATGCTTCTCTAGCATACACACCAAGTATCTCAGCACCCATTGTGGTAACCTGTGCAAGCGTTTGTTCTGAACCCGCTAGCAAATTAATAAAAAAATGGGCGCATAAAGGAATTGATCTTTCTATTGAATCGTCAACTAAAAGCACAAAAAAATCGATTCATTATTCCATTGAAAAACATCCTAATAAAACAGCTTCATTTTGTTTAAAGTTATTTCCTGAAAAATGCTAATTTTTTTTAAAAAATTATCTGCCATTAGTAAAAAATAACTTAATTCGATAAAGGAATTTATTTATGAATTGTTCATTTTTAACCTCTCAACTCAGCCAAAACAGTGTCGCCGGCATTGCATTAATAGTTAGCCAAAAAAAAGATGAAGCAAAAGAAACAAAAAAACCTTATTTTTGCGAATGGATCGCAGATGACGTGATCTTGACCATTGCGCAAGAGGGTAATAGACTAAATTATGTATTGTTCGATAAAATTTCTTACAGTTTATCAAGAGGCCATGTACCAACTTTTCCTGGTACATCTATAGAAAAAACTATCCGCGATTTAACTAAATCCGAACCAATAATAAATGATGAGAAACAACCTGAGTTTGGTCGAGTTCGTGCTAAATGGATATTGGAAAATGGAGAGCTTAGTCTTTTACACTTGAAGAATGATTTAATATGGCAATTATTTGAAAAAAGCACGCAAAAAAATTCTAGGATGCCATTCGATATAAACTTATTGCAATTAATGCGTGCTAAAAGTGAATGCAATCAATCCTCACACGAAGCATTTAAAAAAGAATGGCAGGAATTAAATACTGATTCTCCTGATACAATAGCCAGGTTTCTAAAAAAAAATGCTCAAGTCAAAGTAAGCTATTCATATAACACCGATGACACCGAACCGTATTTGGATGAAGCAAAAATAGGCCTGCTTGCGTTAAAGGCTGTATTTACAGGTGACGATAGTTTAAAAATATGCAAAGAGAAGATGGAAGAAATTAATGCAAACTTACGAAAAAAAGCAACATACTACTCTCTTTATAAAAGCTCAAAAAAAGAATTCATCCTTTTCAATCCTTTCAAAGTCAAAATTGGTCATCTGAGAATGATACCTCGTATGGATAAATATAAACAAGTTGACAGGTACGCATGGGCCATAACTATAATTGCGGAAGGAGGGATGGGGATTTGTTATGGAATATGCTGCAAGGGTAATCATGCAGAAATGATAACAGAAGGATTCAGCGATGGAACGGTAGCTGGAACTGACGGCAAACCGGTTGAAGAGGGGAAATACTTTGTATGTCTTTCACATTTTACAGGAAATAGCATTGAGTCCAAAATGATCAATCCTGAAGAATTAAAGTACAAACGCAGGACCTACACATGGCTTGTTGATAGCTCTCTCGGCAAAAAAATGTTGGATGAAATAAACAAAGACTCCCACAATATCCCTAAATTTTCAATAACTGGCGTCGACTCTATTTTTAGCAAAGGAAAACATAGTTGCTTCACTTGGTTAATAGAGAAATTAGTGATTGCAAACATAAATCTTCCAAAAAGCAAAAAAAGATGGCTTTTCACAAAAACAAATGATTATACATTTACAGATGAAAAATATTATCAGGACATTGAATTTTTGAAATGCTTAACGCTTTATTTTGAGGAGATATTGTCAAATGTTGTGTTTTGAGCATCTAGTAGCGCATCCAATTTTTTAAAAATTAAGCTGTGTATTTCACGTTAAAGACTTCTTCCCCATCTTTAAACTGTACACCCAAAATCAGGTAGATATCGAATAAACTAAACGATTCCAAAGAGTTTATGAAGCGATATGCATTGAGAGATGATCAATGGGAACGGATCAAAGATCTATTGCCTGGGCGTGAGGGTATGTTGGGCGGATGGCTAAAGATAATCGATTGTTTGTTGAAGCTGTGCTCTACCGATATCGAGCAGGTATACCCTGGAGAGTTGCCAGAAAGATTTGGGGATTAGAAAATATCCACCGAAGATGGAGTAGGTGGGCTACGAGCAGTGTTTGGGAAAATATTCAAATATTTAGCCGCTGATGCCGATAATGAATATGGGATGATCGATTCTACAATTGTACGAGCTCATCAACATAGTGCCGGTGCAATAAAAAAGCAAAGCGAAGACCAAGCCATAGGAATGAGCAAAGGAAGGTTAAGCACCAAAATTCATGCTACAACAGATGCTTTAGGCAATCCGACCAGTTTTGCTTTAACTCCAGGACAAGCTCATGATCTAGATGGAGCTGATCTACTACTACCTGAAATCCAGGCTGAAATTTTTAAAGCATTTGGCGCCGAAGACAGGGTAATTCTTCCGTTGAAGAAAGCTTGCAAAGGCATCGTAATTCCATCAAAGAGTAATGCTAAAGAACCGAGAGATTATGATAAGCATTTCTATAAGTCTAGGCATCTTATTGAGAATTTTTTTGCCAAGTTAAAACAATATCGAGGGATCGCTACTCGTTATGATAAAACTGGTCGAAACTTTTTATCTGCCATTTATTTAGCAGCTTCTGTGATATGGCTTAATTGACGACACGCCCTAGTAAAAAAAAACTTAATTTGATAAAGGAATTTATTTATGAATTGTTCACTTTCAACCTATCAACTCAGCCAAAACAGTGTCCTCGGTATTGTAGAAATAGTTAGCCCAAAAAAAGATGAGCCAAAAGAAACAAAAAAACCTTATTTTCGCGAATGGATTGCAGATGACATGGTCTTGACCGTTGCGCAAAAAGGCGGAGAAATTAAGTATGAATTGCTCGATAAAATTTCTTACAATTTGTCAAGAGGCCATGTACCAACTTTTCCTGGAACACCTATAGAAAAAATTATCCGTCATTTAACTAAATGTGAGGTAATAATAGGTAATGAGAAACAACCTGAGTTTGGTCGAGTTCGTGCTAAATGGATATTGGAAAATGGAGAGCTGAGTCTTTTGCACCTGGAAAAAGATTTAATATGGCAGTTATTTGAAAAAAGCACGCAAAAAAATTCTAGGATGCCATTCGATATAAACTTATTGCAATTAATGTGTACTGAAAGTAAATGCAATCAATCCTCACACGAAGCATTTAAAAAAGAATGGCAGGAATTAAATACTGATTCTCCTGATGAAATAGTCAGATTTCTAAAAAAGAATGCTCAAGTCAAAGCAAGCTATTCATATAACACCGATGACACCGAACCAGATCATCATTCGGATGAACAAAAAATAGGCCTGTTCGCGTTAAAAACTGTATTTACAAGTGATGATAGCTTAGAAGTACGCAAAGAGAAGATTGAAGAAATTACTGCAAACTTACAAAAAAAAGCAACATACTACTCTCTCTCTAAAAGCTCAAGAAAAGTCAAAAAACTGGGCGAAATTTTTAACCACTTGTTTACCACAAGTAATCCTCAAGAATTTAGCTCTTTAAATCCTTTCAAAGTCGAAATTGGTCATTTGAGAATGATACCTCATATGGATAAACATAAACAAATTGACAAGTACACATGGGCCATAACCATAATTGCGGAAGGAGGAATAGGGATTAGTTATGGAATGTGCTGCAAGGGTAATCATGCAGAAATAATAACAGAGGGATTCAGCGATGGAACAATAGCTGGAGCTGACGGCAAACCAGTTAAAGAAGGGAAATATTTTGTATGTCTTTCACATCATACAGGAAGAGAAATTGAATCCAAAATGATCGATCCTAAAAAATTAAAGTACAAACGCAGAACCCAAACATGGCTTGCTCCGAGCTCTCTCGGCAAAAAAATGTTGGATGAAATAAACAAAGACGTCCACAATACCCCTAAATTTTCAATAACTGGCACCGATTCTATTTTTAGCAAAGGAAAACACAGTTGCTTCACTTGGTCAACAGAGAAAGCAACGATTGCAAACATAAATCTTCCAAAAAGCAAAAAAAGATGGCTTTATACAAAAACAAATGACTATACATTTACAGATGAAGAATATTACGCTCATATTGATTTTCTTGAATCCCAAAAACCCGCGAATAGTTTTACAGAAGTTCCTGCCGGCACTCAAGGGTAAGAGTGCTAAATCACGAAGATCTAATAAGAAACTCGTCCTTAAAGGATTTGCCAATTAATTTATTTGAATTAATTGGCAATAAAACTTTTTTAAAAGTTGGTAACACTTGAATTACAGCGTATGCTCATTCTTTTTTATGCTTGGTGCACGCGCACAATTTCATTCAATCTCACGATGAACATTCTCCTGATCCCCAATGTTCCCCCCATACAGTTGCACCAAATCGAAAACGATTATTCATAATGGAGGATCTTCTCTCTGTTAGTTTTTCTTTTCAAAATAAATTAGGTGGATTTTAAAATGATCTAAGTGCATACTATTTCTTTTTATTTTTTTAAGAGAATTTTATGAGCTTTGTGAAATTAAATCAGGCAATAGAGTCGGAAATAGGTTGCTTTTCTTTATCTGAGTTGAAAAGGGCCCGCGAAAACCTCACGAATCGATATCGACTAGAAGAACAACGAGACTACATTTCCGCACATCAAGAAACTTGGATGCAATCTAATGTGGAAAGAATGTCCTACCTAGTAACACGGATGCCGGCCACATATAAAGTAATCGAACACATTTTGCAGCAAATTCCCACCACACAAATTTCTTCTGTATTAGATTTGGGAGCGGGTCCTGGAACAGGAACTTGGGCGGCGACGGCTTTATTTCCGCACATAACTAAAGCCACCCTAGTCGAACAAGATGCGCAATTGATTAAGATTGGACAACGTCTTGCAACACATGCTGCATTTCCCGATACTGAATGGAAGCCACAATGTCTTTCCACTTTCACCCCTCTTCCCCATGATTTGGTCATCGTTTCCTATGTGCTGGGTGAACTTAAAGACATCACCGAGGTAGTGCAAAAAAGTTGGACATCTACCGAACAATTTTTAGTCATTGTCGAACCAGGCTCTCAAAGAGGGTTTAAAACCATTCTTCAGGCCCGTCAGCAAATTTTAAAGTTGGGCGGTTATCTTGTAGGCCCTTGCCCGCAAGCGGGAGCATGCCCTATGTCTCAAGGAGATTGGTGTCATTTCTCCAAAAGAGTAGAGCGCTCTCGTATCCACCGTCAATGCAAAGAAGGAGCATTGGGCTATGAAGATGAGAAATTTTCTTATGTGATTTTTTCCAGACAACCTCTAACAATGTCTCAAAATCGCATTTTGGAACACCCTCAAAAACGTTCTGGACATGTTCATTTGCGTTTATGTACATCTGAAGGCATCCAAAAAACGATTATCTCAAAACGACACAAGGATTTGTACAAGCAAGCAAAAGATGCGGAATGGGGCGATACGCTTAAGAATGTTTAAGGCAGGTATTGACAAGTGCTTCGGCTTGTTGACACTCTTCCAGAGTAGGCCTATAGCCTGCAAATTTAACAAGATCTGACTTAAGGAAGAATTGTTGAATCTTCTGGGAAGCAACATGCGGAACTAATTCATCGGTTGTCAAAACTTCCGCCTGCAATCCAGATTGTTCTTCCAAGTACTTTTTAAGAACATCGCTTAATTGTTCCATGAAAGAAGAGAGCTCCCCTTTCTCTAGTAGGTGAGCACGCTTTAAGCTGACAAAGGCTTTTTCCGATTCTTTTATTTTTTTTCGAGCTGTAATAGGTGTGATTTGTTTATCGCGCGTCATGACCCATGCAATCAATCCTGCTAACACACATAAAATGGCAGCTCCAATCTTTTCCCAGGGGAATTTTCGAGCTTGCAATTCCGCTTCTGTTTTTTTTAAAGAAGCTGCGGAAAAGAAGAGGGTTTCTGTCGCCCGTTTATTTGAGTCAGATAGATTGATCGGAAGCCTTCCAGAAAGCGGGAGTGGTGGAACAAAATGGATTTCATTTAGCGAAGATGAAGGCATGCTGACGCTCACCTGAAAAATACCCGAAATCAGATTTTCAACTGGTTTTTCCGGGGTGGTATCTTTATATAAAGGAATATTCAAAAACGAAAGCTTGTGTGTTCCTGGAATCTCTGGCTGTAGAGTAAAAAGGATGGTTTCCTGAATGGTGCCATGACTAGAGGTTTTGGTAATCTTAGGTTCTGAAATAAATGAAAAAGGAAAAAAATCAAAGCTGGAATTTCTCATCAAATGTTCCTGCAATGTCGAAATATCTGTGTGGTATCCTTCCGGATATTTCAAATTTAACTGAATGTCAACTGTTTGATCTAAGGAAATTTTTTCTGGAATTAGCCTGATGCTTGCTTGCAAAAGGGGATCTTGAGCCTGCAAAAAGAGGGTCACCATGCAAAAAAATAAAAGGATTATTTTTTTCATCGCTTCAATCCTCGAATCTTAAAAAACTTTCTCAAGATCGGAATATAGGGCTGATCAGTGCGAATTTCAACAAAATCAGCACCAATGGTTTTCATAAAAAATTGCGCATCCTTTAAACGCTTTTCTGCTTCAACCCTAAGTTTATCCGTATTCTGATTTGAATCGACTAATGCTTCCGACTTAGATTCAAGATCTTTCATATTGAGCAATCCTAAGTTGGGAAAAGACTCTTCATGTGGATCTCGAATACAAATCGAAATAAGATCATGCCCTTGAGCAATAAGTTTCGCCTGATGTTCATACCCTGTTGTTAAAAAATCGGAAATCAAAAAGCAAATGGCGGACTTTCGTTGAACCTTTCCCAGAAAAGCAAGTGCTGCACCTAAGTCAGTCCCTTGATGTTGAGGGATAAACACAAGCAAATCCCGTACAACCCTTAAAACATGCCTAGATCCTTTTTTGGGAGATAAATAGGATTCAATCTGGTCGGAAAAAAGAATGGAACCCACACGGTCTTGGTTTTTAATGGCTGAAAACGCTAAAACGGCTCCGATTTCTGCAATCAGTTCACTTTTCAATAAATTTTGACTGCCAAATCTTGAGGATGATGAAATATCCACTAGAAGGATAACGGTAATCTCTCTTTCTTCTTTAAAATTTTTTACATAGGGATGGTCCATGCGGGCTGTCACATTCCAATCAATATGACGAATTTCATCGCCGGGCTGGTATTCCCGCACTTCTTCAAACTCCATTCCCTTGCCTTTGAAAGCCGAGTGATACGCCCCCGCCAAAATGTCTTCAGCGAGGTGCGTGGTTTGAATTTGAATGCGTCGGATTTTTTTGAAAAGTTCTGTGTCCATATTTATGCCCATATCATCCAAAGCACGATTGCAGCGGGAATTACAGCACAGGCTGTAAATTTAATTCCTATGGGAACGTAATCTCCAAAACTGACGGGTTGCCCTTTTTTCTCTAAAATCCCCACAGCAACGATATTGGCAGCAGCTCCTATGGGGGTAATATTTCCTCCTAGGCATGTACCGATCAATAATGCAAACATAAGAAATGGAACGGATATTTGATTGATTTTAGCGAGATCCATGACAACTGGAATTGCGGCGAGTAAAAAAGGCACATTATCCACAAACGCCGATACCAGAATGGACAAGCCAATGATCACGATAAAAAGAATGACCTTATTTTCTCCTAAAACAGAGGATAGTCCCTTTGCTGCAACATCCATCCATCCTGCTTTTTGAACAGCGCCCACTAAAATAAACAGGCTTGCAAAAAAAAGAGTGGTCTTCCAATCGATATTCTTCAACATCTCTACAACAGGAATCCACCGGGGTCCTGTCCAAAACCATAGCATCCCAATTAAGGCAAGCCCCATCGCCGCAATTCCCGCCAACCATGACACTTCTTTATCGATAAAAGAGCCTAGAGCCAAGATGACGATTAAAAGAACGAGCAACAAAGTGGGGATCCACGATCGCACGGTTTCAACAGGAATTAGCTTCACCTGCTTCTTTTCATCTTTAAGGAGATACCAGGCATATAGAAGGGCCCCAATTGCACCAGCTTGTACAATAAAAAAAATGCTGGGTTTTCCCTGATAAACGAAAAAGTCGTTAAATGTCATTTTCATGTACCCTCCCATGATCATACTCGGAGGATCGCCAATTAATGTCGCAGTCCCCTGCAAATTCGAAAACATGGCAAGTAAAACCATCGGCTTAAAGGCGGAAATACGCAATTTTTCACATAAGGTCATGGCTACAGGGCCCACCAATAAGACAACGGCGACGTTTTCGACAAACATGGAAATGAAGCTTGCAAGAATAAAAATGCTCATCAATGCGGTTCGTGCATTACTAGAACGATCTACTAACCATTCGGAAACCACTGCGGGTACGCGCGACAGCAAAAATAATTCCGCTAAAATAAGCGTCCCTAAAAATAGGCCAACCACATTCCAATTGACGAGTTCAAAAAAAGCGGTATCCCATGAAATTTGCCCAAGAACAACGAGAGCCAGCGAGCCCAAAAGACCCACTTCCGCTTTTCGATTTGGGAAAAGAACGAAAAAAAAATAACAAACAGCAAAAAGAATCAACGCAATCATAAAATATTTACTCTGCCGCTTTTTTTTGCTGAACTTCATCTTCAGAAAATTCTATTTCTGATCCATCCTCTCTCTCTTGCTTTTCGGCTTCTAAATAGTCTTCGTAGTACTCGTAGGGATTTATTTTTTTGGCATTTTCTTCCCGAATTTTCTCACAAAGTTTGCAGTCGGAATAGACAGGTTGTACGGATAGCAAACTGATAAGAAATGTAAAAACGCATGCTTTGAGATCAGATAAGCCAGACATATTTCCTCCTTGGCGGATTGATTTATGTCCGACTTATCCCATTTTTTGAAATTCAACAAAAGATTTTTTGTTCTATATCGAGTGAGAGAGAATCCAAGCACTCGTAATAAATGTGCCTAAAGAACTACCCAAATTCGCTAAAATCACCACTAATAAAACACGCGTTACAGGATTTGTCCAAAAGCCTTTTAAAGAAGTAATGGCAGAAGGAACATTTTCAAGATCAGCAACAGTGGGGCGTTTCACCCAAGCTTGGACAAGACCTGCAATCCACCCCGCAGCAATCATCGGATTTAAGCTGGTAAAGGGAGCCGCGATCGATGAAGCAATAATCGCTAAAGGATGGCCAAAAGCAAGTGCTGTTCCAGCTCCAGCTAAAAGGGCGTGGCTCGCAACCCATAAATAAATGGATTGGATCGACTTTTCTGAAGCCCCTGAGAGAAAACCGTAGAGAACTAAACCAACGAGTAACGCTGAAAATCCCCATTTAAAATAAGTTGGCCATTTTGAGGGTGCAGGTACCTCTTCCAATTCTTTTAAAGAGGTTTCATGGTGAATGTGTGTTAAAATACCAGGCACATGTCCAGCTCCGACGACTGCAACAACTGTTTTTCCAGGAGCTGTTCGAATTTTTTCAGCTAAATACCAGTCCCGTTCATCAATGACTTTTTCTTTTGCTTGCGGGAACTCTTTTGCAAATTCGTGTAAAGCACTTTCAAGATTTTCAGGATTTTTTAATTCTTCAATCGACTGTTGATCGATCTCTTCTGCTAAGAAAAAACCAGACAGCAGGTGTGCGGTTGCTTTCATTTGATTCCAAAAATTCAAATTTCTCCAAACACGCTTAATGGTCACTTCAACCGAGCGATCAGCTAAAACAAGCTCTGCATTTAACTCATTAGCTAAACGTGCCCCTTCAAGCATTTCAGCTCCCGGTTTTACCCCAAGCTGCTGACCGATTCTCTGATAAAAACCACTCATGATCAAGTGCCCCATCAAGTAGAGGGCTTTCCCTTTTCGAACAACTTCGAAAAGATCCATCTTCTTCCAGGCATCTTGCTGATTAAGCGATTGATAACGAGAAGGACAAAGTTCGATGCAAACTGTATCGGGTCGCAATTTTTCGATCGTGTCACGCACATCTTGCACGCTCTGAGCAGAAACGTGAGCTGTACCGACGAGATAAATGTCGCGTCCTTCAAGTGCACAATGTTGAACCGAAGATGGGAGATCTTGCAAAGAAATCATGTAAATCGTTCTCCAAATAAAAAATGGTATAAAAGAACATTATACCACACTCTATTAAGAAAACGAAAAGGATTTAAACAATTTTCCAATCAATCGGAGTTAAATGATGTTTTTCTAGCCACTGATTTGTTTTCGAAAAATGATGGCATC
Source organism: Parachlamydia acanthamoebae (assembly GCF_000875975.1). NCBI lineage: Bacteria > Pseudomonadati > Chlamydiota > Chlamydiia > Parachlamydiales > Parachlamydiaceae > Parachlamydia > Parachlamydia acanthamoebae. The sequence goes on from NZ_BAWW01000066.1 coordinate 603,041, forward strand.
CAAAAAAACCTTGGTGCGCTGAGAATGGAGAAGGATGCGCAGCTGTAAGTACCAAGTGTTGATTGGGATCTTGCAAATTCTTGAAATGTTCCCATTTTTTCTGAGCCCATTTGCCCCACAAAATAAATACCATTGGTTTTTTTTGAATGAGTAAAGCTTTTACGATAGAATCGGTAAATTGCTCCCAACCTCTGCCTTCGTGAGACATAGGCTCTCCTTGTCTAACCGTCAGGGTTGCATTTAATAACAGAACGCCCTGTTTGGCCCAATGTAATAAGCAACCATGTGAGGGTGCAGGAATTCCGAGATCTTCAGCTAATTCTTTGAAAATATTTTTCAGGGAAGGGGGTTGGGGAATCCCTTCTGGAACACTAAAACTCAATCCGTGCGCTTGCCCAGGACCGTGATAAGGATCTTGTCCAATAATGACCACTTTCACTTGATCAAATGGTGTATTCCAAAGTGCATTGAAAATTAAATTTTTTGGAGGATAGATCTGCGCCCCCATGGCCCGTTCTTTTTCTAAAAAAACAGCAAGCTCCAAGAGATAAGGTTTTTTTAACTCTTCCTCGAGAGCTTTTTGCCAGCTTGACTCAATTTCAAAAGGTAACATGGAAAAATTAGATTGCATAACTTGCATGAATGTTTACTCGTTAAAAAAATGAGCCCTAATTTTAAAGGCAAGGCACAATTTACACAAGAATCGAATTGCTTAAATGAAATCTTCCAGGGGTCCTTCCTCTTTAACCAAAAGAATTGCTTCTCTTAAAATACACGAAGTAAAGACAGATAAATTGTAACTAATGCCGTTTTCATTTAAAAAAGACTTTATGCATATGCATTTCATCTTAATGTCATTTGATTTTTGTCTCATTTTGCTTCATTCTGAACTTGCAAATTCTCAAATCAAGCTTTACACTCACTTATTCAGCTTTAGCTAGATGACAAACAACTATTAAGCGGACTATTGCATGGATATACACACTAATAAACATAAACGTATTCTTTTGAAACTTTCTGGTGAGATTCTGATCGGTCCAACAAAATTTGGAATCGATTATGCAGCCTGCCAATCTGTTGCGCACTCTCTGAAAAAAATTCACGATAATCAACATGAGCTAGGCATTGTGATTGGTGGAGGAAATATTTTTCGAGGAATCAACTTAAAAGAACTTGGCATGCCACGTACCCCGTCCGATCATGTCGGCATGCTTGCCACTTTAATGAATGGAATTGTCCTACAACAGGCTTTGGAGTCGATCGGATGTCAATCAAAAGTAATGTCTGCGATCGAATGCCCTCAAATTGCCTCCTCCTACCGCTGGAGTGATGCCACAAATTTGCTCAAAGAGGGTAAAATTTTGATTTTTGTGGGGGGTACTGGCAATCCCTACTTTACCACAGATACGGCTGCCGCATTGCGAGCCAGCGAGATTCAAGCAGATGTTTTACTTAAAGCCACTAAAGTGGACGGCATTTACAACAAAGACCCTATCAAGCATCCAGATGCGGTCAAATATGGAAAGATGAGCTACTCGCAATTTCTTGCAGAAAAACTGGAAGTCATGGATGCTACATCCGTTGCATTGTGCCGAAATAATCATATCCCTATTCTCGTTTTTAATATGCAGCTACTAGAATGCGGTCAAATTAATATCGCCTCTTTAATAGAAAAAGGCACGTATGTTGAAGAACATTAAATTTAAGGAGCACTCAAAATGAGTACAGTCAAACAAACTAAAGAAAAAATGGAAGCGGCCTTAGAGCATTTAAAAAATGATCTAAATAGCATTCGCACAGGTCAAGCTAATCCTGGGATGTTGGATGGGATTACGGTTGAAGTCTATGGCAGCCAAATGCGTCTGCGAGATATCGCAACCATTAACAGCCCAGAAGCTCGCCAACTACTTATTACACCTTTCGATGCTGGGACAGCAGGCGCGATTGGAAAATCGATTGAAAGAGCCAACTTAGGATTTATGCCGATTGTGGATGGAAACGCTGTGCGTATCAAAATTCCTCCAATGGATGAATCTCTCCGTAAAGAGATGGCTAAGCTTTGCCATAAAAAACAAGAAGAAGCCAAAGTTGCAATTCGCAACCATCGTCGCGATGCAAATGATTTGGTTCGTAAGCAAAAAGCAGCGGGAGAACTCCCTGAAGATCAAATGAAAAAACAGGAAAAAGAGATCCAAGAATTGACAGATAAATATTGTAAATTAGCTGATGAAATAGCGGCAAAAAAAGAAAAAGAGATTTCAACGATTTAAAAATGCTTGCGCAAAAATATGACGTCCGGTAAGATAGTTTTCTTTAAGTTAAGGGCAAGTGACCAAGTGAAACAAGCCCTAGACTGTGTCCCCTGGCCCCATCGTCTAGTCAGGTCTAGGACACCGGATTTTCATTCCGATAACAGGGGTTCGAATCCCCTTGGGGTCAAAACATTCAAGAGTCTTTAGCTCAATGGTAGAGCACCTCACTTTTAATGAGGGGGTTGATGGTTCGAGTCCATCAAGACTCATTTTTTTCTTTCTTATCCCCACTTTACTTTTATTCTTTTGATTTCCTATAGTGAGCTTGATTCTTCTCACTAAGAGGGATCCCTTTTCCATAATTTTTTTAATCCTATATGTCGATGTTTTATCCTTCATAGGTCTGCATCCATATTAAAAGTGAAAACCATCATGGCAGAAAAAAAGAATCAACTCTTTCCCGGTAGAGAACCAGAACGCCCCCTCGAATGCACAGAATGTAAAAAACCGATAGCGGTACGTTATACCGAAATTATCGGAAACAGCATTAACAATATCAGCATGTGTGCAGATTGCCCCGAACTTAAGAAAAAGCTCTACGGCGTTCAAAGCCATAAAGAAGGCGGCGTAAGTGTCGGAGATGGAGGCGCCAATTTAGCTTGCGGAAATTGCGGTACAACATTAGAAGAAGTTCGCATTGGTTCCCGTATGGGCTGTAGCACATGCTACGATGTGTTTGGAGAAGCTCTTTTAGCCGACATGGTGAGCTCTAATAAAATTCCAGCGCGTTTAGCGAGCAATAAAAAATCAATCCCCTTTCACATTGGTCGTACCCCACAAGAAGCCCCCATTATTAATTCTTCTTTGCGCTTATTAGCTCTGAATGAAGCATTGAACGAAACGTTACAACGTGAAGATTATGAACAAGCAGCCTTGCTGCGCGATCAAATTAAAGAGCTCACTAAAGATGCGGAGGAAGGCCATGACGAAAAATAGTGATTTTCTGATCCAACAAAAGAAACCATGGGCCAATAACCACAATACGATTTGGTTAGCGACAACGGCAACCTTAAACCGAAATATCGAAAAATTTAAATTTCCGATCAAGCTCTCTTCTGAACAGAAAAAACAAATTATTTCGCTGGTTAGTCACGATCTTTTGCAATCTAACCAAATCACAGATCCCGTCCTTATTCGTTCGGAGGAACTTGGTCCATTGGAAAAAGAATTCCTCGTGGAGCATTTTTTATCTGAAGAAGGATATCAACAAGCGCACGGTGGAGAAGCTTTCATTGTTGAAGCTTCGGGAGAATTTTTGCTTGCCCTTAACGTTAAAGATCATATGCAGTTCACCTGGATCGATTGCCAGGGAGAAATTGAACAAATATGGACTCGCTTAGTTAAGCTAGAAAGCGCATTAGGAAAAGTTGTGACTTATGCTTTTTCTCCTAATTTTGGTTTTCTTACCACTGATCCAAGTCAATGTGGAACCGCTCTAACCGTTACGGTCTTAATACAACCCTCAGCACTTATTCAAACAGGTGAAATCAACGAAATCATCGCACGCCTAGGAAATGAAACCTTAACCATTACAAGCTTACAAGGCAATCCAAACGAAATTATTGGGGATCTCATTGCTATCCGCAATCGCTACACACTTGGCGTAACAGAAGAAAACGTGATCGCATCCCTCCGTTCTTTCGTGACCAAACTGATCGTCGAAGAAAGCACGGCCCGTATGCACTTGCATCAACAAAAAAATGCGGAAGTCATGGATCGTGTCAGCCGCGCTTTTGGTGTTCTGGTACACTCCTATAAACTAGAAGCTATCGAAGCTCTAAACGCAATCAGCCTGTTAAAGCTCGGAGCCGATTTGGGATGGCTAACAGGTATCACCATTGACAAATTGAATGAACTCTTTTTCTCTTGCCGAAGAGCTCATCTCCTATTTCAATATGGGGATGAAAAAATTCCTCAGGAAGAAATTCCGCACAAACGTGCAGAATTTGTTCATCAAGCATTAAAAAACGCAACTCTAACGATTTAAACGCATATGGCTGAAGAAAAAAAAGGGGTTGGTGTTAACCCTTCTGCAAACATCCACTACACAGACCACCTCGCCGTGGTCTGTATTTTTATGGGCATTCCCCTTTTATTTATCGACGAATTAGATTACGAATTAGGCTCTAGATATTACCCAGGCCTCAACGGGCAAAAAGTGGATTATGATGCTTTTGATCCCGAATTTTTAATCGCGAATTATGATGTCTTGTTTATGTCTGATTTGTGGGATCGAAAAGCGTTTAGGGAAAAGTATTTCAGCTTGGAAATGAAGTATCAGAAAAGACTTCGCAATGTGCATTGTCCGCATGGATTTTCCGATAAAGGTTTTTACCTAAAAAAAAGTGCTAACGAGGATATAACGCTGATTTATGGTCAAAACATGCTAGATCAGCTCAAGCATTACCAGAGCTACGATAACCTAAATGCTTATGTCATCACTGGAAACTATCGCTATACTTATTATAAGAAGAACAAAGCCTTTTACGATAAAATCATCAAAGAAGAAGTTTTACATCAATTCAATCCCGATAATCCCACCATTTTATATGCCCCCACATGGCAAGATTTAGAAGAATCAACCAGCTTCTTCGATTCATCTAAACACATTTTAGAGGACCTTCCACGCGATTATAATTTGGTTGTAAAGCTACACCCTCGTTTAGAACTCGACGATACCGTCGCTTACTATCAGATTTTAGGCAAACATCAGGGCAAAAGTAATATTGTCTTCTTAAAGGATTTTCCTTTGGTTTATCCCCTTCTTGACTATGCAGATATTTACATCGGAGATATGTCATCCGTCGGATACGACTTTTTGGCATTTAACAAACCGATGTTCTTCCTCAATAAACAACAGCGAGATTCTAAAACGGATCGAGGGCTTTACTTATTTCGTTGCGGTACAGAGATTGCTCCAGAACAATTCTCTAAACTTTATCAAACGATTGAAGAGAATCTTCCAACAGATAAAGAAAAATTCGGTGCCATTCGTCAAGAGGTTTACGACTACACTTTTGGACCCGAAAAACCTTTTCCACAAATCAAAGAAGAAATTATCGCGGCCTATAATAGCTAAAACAAGGGAGTCTTATTAGGCTCCCCGGCTATTTCCCTCACATATTTGGGAACTGCATAACCGGGAAGGCTTTTCGCTATTTCCTGAATGAGCTCTTTTCCCCGTTCTTCAGAAACCTCAAAGTGCGCCCCTCCCTGGACCCGATCCAACTGATGAAGGTAATAGGGGATGATTCCGCGATTAACTAATTGATTAAAAAGTTCACATAAAACTTTAGGACAATCATTCACCCCTTTTAGCAAAACAGATTGAGTCAACAAAATGACTCCCTTTCTTTGCAGTAAATGCAAGTGATGAAAAATATGATCATCAAGCTCATTTGGATGGTTGGTATGCAAAACAAACCAAGTGATAAAAGGACGATTTTCAAACAGGTTTAAAAAGGCATCATTGATGCGTTCGGGAATCCCAATGGGGAAGCGAGTATGAAAACGGACCCGTTTCACATGCTTGATATGACTTAAGGCATCCAATAAATGGACAAGAACAGTATCCGACAGCGAAAGAGGGTCTCCTCCACTTAAAATAATCTCCTGTAATGTCTCATCCGCTGCTATTATTTCTAATTCTTTTTGAAAGCCTTTTTCTTGAACTTCATAATCAAAATTTTGTCTAAAACAAAAACGACAATTCATCACACATGCGCTTGTGCAGACGATGAGTGCTCTGCCATTGTATTTATGCAAAAGTTTTGGGGCTTTGGTAAATTGCGTATCACCGACTGGATCAAGAGTAAAGCCCGCCAGCTGTTTTTGCTCAGCTAATGTCGGAAGAAATTGCTTCAAAATCGGATCATCAAGCGTGTTTTTTTTGATTTTTTCAGCTAAACGTTTAGGAAGATTCAAAGGGAAAGAGGGGCGTTTAAAAATCTCCTGCTGAATAGAAGGATCAAGCTCGAGAAAATCAGCTAATTTTTTCCATTGAGTAAAATTTTGGCGAAGAATAATTTTCCAATGATCAGGGACTAACTTTAACACAACAAACTCACGCTAAATAAAAAAGTCATTATTTTAGCAGAATTTTGATTAAAAACCAGGTTCTTTCTAAACTTCGAAAGGAACAAGACATGCCTGCTTCACATACGCTTATTATTGAAGACGCGCGTTATCTCCAGCATTTAACGGGACCTCTTCATGTGGAATGCCCCGAACGTTTTACGGTTATCTCACAAGCCTTAGCTCTATCCGGCTTGAAAACAGATCAAAATACGCGCCATCCTCGAAAAGGCACAAAAGAGGATATCCTGCTTTGTCATAAGGAAGACTATTACCACCTGGTCCAGAATGAAGTTAAATTTGCAGAATCGAATGGGTCGTCGACATTAAGCACGGGTGATGTGAACATCTGTCCACAATCTTTTGACGTGGCTTTACTGGCCGTAGGAGGGGTTTTAACAGCTGTAGATGCTGTATTAAACAAAGAAGCCCAAAATGCTTTTTGTATTGTGAGACCTCCCGGCCATCACGCCAAAAAAGCACAGGGCAAGGGTTTTTGCTTGTTTAATAACGTTGCCATTGGCGCACGCTACGCTCAAAAAAGGGTTCCTTCTATTAAGAAGGTGTTGATTGTCGATTGGGATCTTCACCATGGGGATGGAACGCAGGATATTTTTGAGGAAGATCCCTCTGTCTTTTATTTTAGCACACATGAGCAGGGCAATTATCCAGGAACAGGAGACAACCAAGATATCGGAAAAGGACAAGCGGCTGGAACAATGCTAAATTGCCCGATAAAGGGTGGAGAAAACGCCCGCTTTGAAATCTTAAAAGCTTTCTATAAAAAATTGATTCCCGCCATGGAATCTTTTGCTCCAGATCTCGTCATGATCTCTGCCGGATTTGATGCACATTACCTTGATCCTTTAGGAAACTTTAATCTAACAGAAATAGATTTTGCAGAGCTCACCAAATTGACAAAGCAGATTGCTCATCAATATGCAGAAAGTCGCATTATTTCCGTTTTGGAAGGAGGTTATCATCTTGAAGCCCTTTCGCGATCAGCTAACGCCCATGTGGAGGCTTTAGCTCTGTAAAAGTTTGTTTGAATCAGGAAGAAGTAATTGTTAGATGTATGCGAATGGAGAGTTCTTCCTGATAAATTTCGGATATTGGTTTTCACCAATCATATTGTTCAACTTTGCGGAGAGGGCGAGAATGCTTTCCGCTGATTTGAACCAATAGCAACTCTCGATGGATTAGCTGCTTGATACTTTCTAAAGCTTCTTCAATGATTTTTTGTTCATTGAAATCCACTGTTTTTTGTTCTGGATCACAGGCTGTTGTCTGAATTTGTTCCAATTCCCACCAGTGTACTCTGATTTTTCTTTCTAAACTTGGATTAACATCCTCCATTAAGCATAGTAAACCATCAAAGTCATAAACGAAACAAGACAATGGGACATTGTTTAATTCAAATTCTTCGATTTTTTTTAGGATAAAATTGAGTTGTCTTTCATAAAAGTCGCTCACACTACCCTCGCAAAAGTTATATGTTTAAGATTTGTTATGTTATGTCTTCATTCTGATATTCAAAAATAATATAACGATCTCCCTCCTTTAAAATATATAGAGCTAATCATTCTATTTGAAGACTTTATGTTGACGATCTTATAGATTAATTAGCCAATAAAAATTATAACGATAGACTACTGAACTCTCTGATTAATGCCAATCTCTCTTGCTTGTCATATTTTGATATTGAAAAAAGTCTAAAGTTGGTTTTGGCATCCAAGCCTTTTAAAATTAAAAATCAGAACCTTAATTTAAATTGTAATTTTCATAAAGATAAAAATTGTTAACCAGGAGAAATAGTGAATCTTATTCAAAGAGAGATCCCTACTTTTGTATACCATCCTTATTTGTAAAGAATTCAATTTTATGGGATAATTGTTTTTTTTCTTTTTCCGAGGATTAGCACATGGAATTGACTTTTAAAAGTTTACTGATATTCGTGAATGAAACTTTAACCGCATTTATCATTTTTCCTTCCATTATTGTTTTAGGTCTTTACCTCACCTATCAGTTAAAATTTGTGCAAATCTCCAAACTTTCGACAAGTTTTAAACAACTTCTAAAAAAAGGGGAAAGTGAGCAAGGCAATATTAGTCACTTTGAAGCTCTTTCAGCTGTCTTAGCTGGGAATTTTGGAACCGGAAATATTTCGGGGATGGCCGTTGCTTTATCAACAGGAGGGCCAGGAGCTTTGGTTTGGATGTGGGTCATGGCATTTTTGGGAGCTGCTATTCAATATGCAAGCTGCTTATTAGCTGTTAAATACCGTGAAATCAATGCATCTGGCGAATATGTGGGCGGCCCTATGTACTATCTAAAAAATGGGCTCGGATTAAAATCCCTCGGTTTCATTTTTTCTATTTTTACCATCTTAGGCGCCCTAACTGTCGGAAACTTTGCCCAAGTGAATTCCATTTCTTTACCGCTAGCTAAAATGGGGATCCCCCCTTTATTCATGGGGATTACCATGGCTTTTCTTGTTGGAATCGTCATTGTAGGTGGCATACAACGGATTGCCAAATTGGCTTCCATCATTGTTCCATTTAAAGCAGCCCTCTATTTGGGAGGTGCCCTACTGATTCTAATCATGCACTATGAAAGCATTCCGGCAGCTTTTCAACTCATGTTTGAATCAGCTTTCGCCTTTAAACCTGCAGTGGGTGGCATTTTAGGATATAGTGTTTTAAAAGCTTTAACTGTCGGTTTTGAAAGAGGACTTTTTGCAACTGATGCCGGTACGGGTATTGTCCCTATTTTGCAAGCAAGCGCCCGTACATCGAATCCTGTGATTGATGGGATCGCCACTTTGGCCGCTCCCCTTTTAGTGATGCTAGTCTGCACAACAACAGGTCTTACTCTTTTGGTTACAGGGGCCTGGAATCAGCCTGATTTGCAAAGTACCAATATGGTCACCTACGCATTTCAAAAAGGATTAGGAAGCGATCTAGGGGCCTATCTTGTGATGGTTGCTTTAGCACTATTTGGCTACACAACAATTTTAGCATGGTCATGCTGCGCCGAAAAAGCAATCGCTTTTCTGTGTGGAGATCGTTCAACGCTGTGGTTTAAATATGTTTACATTTTACTTATTCCAGTGGGAGCTTTAGCCCAAGTCGAACTCGTTTGGATGTTAGCAGATATTTCGATTTCTCTCATGCTGATTACAAATTTAATCGGCATCGCTGGGCTATCCTCATACGTGATCGAAGATAGTCAAAAATATTTTCTCACTACACGCTCGGCTTAATCTTGATAGGCTATTTTGACTAAATCTGCAAAATCAAGCATCGTTTTGACTCGATTCAAATATGTGTGCTTGGTTTTGACTAGATCCATCAAATCATAAATTTCCTGCAGAGGCATGGTTTCAAGATGCCTTTTGGCATCATAAAAGAGTTGATAGGTATCTGCATTGTACACAATTTTGCCTTCAAACAACTCATGTACACGCTGAGAATTGGTGACGCCCATTTTCCCATAGCTAATATTTTTAAAAATTCGGCAAGGAATATATCCCACTTTTTCTTGCCATTCTCCAACAATTGTGGGAGCTATATAAGATTGGCAGATCAAATCCACAGCCTTCTCAGTACTAATACCTGTAAGTTGACTAAATTGAATTCCGTTTTCGCGGCAAGCTTGGATAAAAGGATCGAGACGGCTTTGATTGCCAAATTCTCCTCCTCCAACAGTTCCAATCCAGTAAATTGTTTTCTGAATAACTTGAGACGCAATTTTTTGTTTCATTTGCTCGATTTCATGTGGAAATAGATCGGTTGCCCAAGGCATATAGAGACATCGCTCCACCAAATCAAAATAGATGCAGGGTTCCATTTTCATTGCATCAGGCCGCTCCAGCACGCTGTCTGTATAGACTTGCAAAATCACCCAATTTTCAGGTTTTAAAGCTTGATATTTTGGCGCAGTGCAATTGTGTAAAATATACTGACAGTCATGTCTAATGGGAATATTCTGGTCTGCTTGCCCTTCCGTAATAAATAGAGAGTTGGCAAAATCGAAATTCCCCACATAATCTAGGTCATCGAACCAATAGGTTGTATAACCCAAATGTTTAAAAGCTTGATAAAAGCTGTTGTGAATATACGAATGGGTATGACTATGTAACTTATGTCCCCAAATCACGACTTTATCAAAAGCTTCTAGGTGGCTGTTTGGGAGCAAAGCTCCCAAAAGCACATAACACACACATATCACTCGTAAAATGAAAGGTGTTTTTTTCATAGTTAGTCTTCCAATCTTTCATAACGAGGCATCTTTCGGATGTAACGATCTAAATTGTTTTGTAACTGAGGATTGACTTTATTGTCATTGATTTGATTGACGATGTTATACCAATAGACAGGACGAGAAATGAAGGCATGTCTTTCTCCACACATTTCTGCAATAGGAAACATCATTGCCATATCCCATGTCATAGGAAAAAATTTTCCTTCATAGCGCAGATCTTCAAGTTTGATTTTTTTGTAAATCCACGCATAGAAAGTTCTCAAATGCGAAGGACATTTTTTAAATTCTCTAAATGCATTGCGTTTGATAATGTCTTGAGGAATTGGCTCTGACCAACCCAATACACGTGTAGGATAATGAATGAGTGTTCCATGCGTCATCCACACATCTCCTTCATAAGCCTCATTGAGTGTATCCAACACTTGTGGATCATGCAGCCAATCATCTCCATCAACTGTAACCGCAATTTCGTAGTCTTGACAACTATGAACAGCTCTTGTGATGTTTTCTAGAGCCCCACACCGTTTTTTATTGATTACTAATGTAAAAAAATGCGGCTCTCGATTCACTTCTTCAGAGAAGCGAAGAATTGATTCCCGATAGTCCTCGGATTCATCAAATTCGATGAGTTGATAAGGAATCATATTGTCAATCAAATAAGATTCGACAACTGCCCCTGTGTTATCAGGTGAATGATCATCAATATAGATAATGCGGTAATTGTCGTATTCTTGTGAAAGCAGAGAATGCAAGTTCGCATGGTGCCAATGCACATTTTTATAAGATGGTACAATAAAAACCATCTCTTTTTCTGGAAGCTTAGCTTCTAATGCAAATGCCCAAAAAACGAACAATAACGCCATTAAATGTTTTAATTTCATAACTTAATTTATCCCTTTCGCATTTCTTCATGATTTTTATCCAATGCAATCAATTTTGGCAAAAAGGGAATTCTCAAGCCCTGCGGATAGCAATAGGAAGGAGACAAAATAACTGTTGGAGGATTGTTGATACAAAATCGATTCCAATGACTTTCATCGTGCCATACGGCAATAATCCCATTTTGCATATCTTGATCAATATTTACTGCATTGGTGTGGACAATATTTAAGAATTCATCTTTAGTTCCGCCATAAAATCCCCCCGCGAAATAATCGTTGCCTTCTCCTTGAGGAATGTAAGCTGTAGAAAGAGGATTTCTTTCATAGGTATAGCTACTCTTAGGCCGGTTAATAAAGCCTGGATGCCTTGTCGCTACGCGGTTTCCTAAAATTTCATCCCCTACCTCACCAACAAAGAGCATATCAGCATCACATGCGTACAAATAATCTTGTCCAGCAAAAGCATCTCGATGCATATCATAAACGTGATAACGCATCATGGTATCATATGGCCATCCCATCTTAGCGTGGAAAATGGGCACAACATTTGGCATCGGCTCTAAATATCCATCTGTGAATACAAAGTAGGTTACCTTATGGTTTTTACAAAAAAAATGATCGGCAGACTTAACCAAAGGAGGAACGAAGGAAACATACTTTCCTGTAGCCATCACAAGCAAGCCAACATTGGCAGCATAAAGAGCGTGGCTAAATAACAAACACAAACCGATTAGAATCTTTAAACTTCTAGTTAACATACAGAAACCTCTTGTTACTATTTTTAAAACGGCTTTTTCTTGTTTCCAGTGATCAAATCACAAAATAATTAATTTGTCAAATACGCAAATTTATTGTAAAAGTGAGCAACACTTATTTTGAACAAACAGAAACATCTTTTATGAACCTCAGGAGTACCTATGAAAGCGATTATTTACGGCATGATTGCCTGCTTGATTCCATGTTTTGCTTTTGCTGATTATTCTGTTGAAGCTTTATTAAATCCCTATAAAGACTACCTTGAGCAAGGAACCTATGTGGGAGAAGATTGGAGCGCATATGAAACAATTCCAAAATCTCGCTATGAAACGTTCAAAGCAGCTTTTGAACATTTTGTTGCAAATGACGGAAAAGTGATTGTTGAGTTGGGAACATCCCGTAGCTTTACACATGGTGGACACCCCGGCTGTAATTCTAGCAATCCGACTTATTGGACACCTCAACAACCTGAAAACTGGGATTGGGGCGCAGGCTTTTTCACACGCATGGCGGCCACATGTCTCCATCATCTTCAGCCACAATTTCATACGGTAGATTTAATTCCCCAGCACATTACACGCTGCAAAATTATGACATATGACTTTAAAGATATTCTCACTTACCACGTTGCTTCTTCGGAAGATTATTTAAAGAAGTGCTCTTTTCCGGATGGAATTGATCTCCTTTATTTAGATACAGGAGACATGACACCCATTGAACCAACCGCTGAATTACAGTTGAATGAAGCCAAAATCATTGTCCAACGTAATCTCATTGCCAAAAACGGCATTATTTTAATCGATGACGTGCGCAATCAAACCCCAAGAAAATATGGAGATCGTTCAGGCTTAGGCAAAGCGAAATATTCTCTTCCCTATTTGCTCGATCATGGTTTTGAAATCGTCATGGATGAATATCAAGTGATGTTACGAAAAAAATAAAATCATGCACGCATCTACACCATCTCATAGAGCATTTTTGTGAGATGGTGAAAGATAAAAACTAACATCATCAAAAAGAATTTCATAAAATGAAAAAAAATATCGCATTCATCTACTTTATATTTATTATATTCAACATTAGCATGTTAGACGCATCTCCTAAGGTCTTGCACCTCACTTTTCATCGGGGATGTCAAACAGAAGTAGAAGCTCTAGCTCAAGAATTTTCTCTTGATCTCACAACATGGTTTATTCCAGATTTGCCTCCAGGATGGTTTGATGGACAAGCTCAAGGATGTGCCTTATACAATATCGATCATGCGCGTGCAGAAAGAATCTGGCAATTGCACAAACCCTTTTTTGAAACTTTTGACGCCATTATCACAACAGACACAGCTCCACTAGCGCGCATTTTTTTGCAAAATCATTGGAAAAAACCTCTCATCGTTTGGATATGCAATCGCTTTGATTACACGGATCAAGCAAGCTTAGATTGCACATTTCCCGATCCTGAATATTACTCTCTTTTTTCCAAAGCTCATTCTCAAAGCAACGTAAAAGTGATTGCATACACAGAATTCGAACATTACTATGCCTTAAGCAAAGGTGTCCATACAGGAAAACTCACCATTACTCCAGGTTTAACAACATGCCAAGAATCAAAACACTCGCTTATTCCTTCAATGGTCTCTAAACCCCAATCCTTTTTCCTTCCACCCTATCATAATGAAACCCATTTCATGGATTTGTCTGGGCATTGCAATTCTCTGGGACTTTCGAATTATTGTGGACGTTATAATGGTCCCTATGACTTAAAAGATTTTAAAGGAATTATCCATATTCCTTATGCCTGGTCTAATCTCTCCTTGTTCGAAAATTTGCAGCTAGGAATTCCTTATTTTATTCCTTCACCCAGCTTTCTTTTCGAACTGTCCCTAAAAAACACCTTCTTCCATCAAGATATCTCATACCTTATCAATCACAACCTCATCCATTTATCGGAGTGGTATAATCAATTACATGCTCCTCTTTTTATTTATTTTGACTCTTGGCAGGACTTGCAATATAAAGCCAATCATACAGACTATACGTTTCAAAGGAAAAAAATTGCGGCTTTTTCTCAAAAATATCGCAAGCGACTCTTGCAAAAATGGGAAAAAGTGCTAACAGAACTTAAATTAAAATAACCAATAATTTAATTTATTTTATATGTTTTTTCGATTATAATTAAAGTATAAAAGATAATTGAGTATTAGCTCTTAATTATCTTCAATATAACGTTCTCAAAATGGTGCGGTTATGATACTAGATAGTGAATTGAAAAAACTATTCGATAGGCTACATGACGAAGACTGCGTTCAGATTTCGCTAATGGGATCTGATATCTTCGTTAAAACAGATCATATCTCACAAATTTCACTCCTCACTCAGGTCTATTTTGGCGGAAACTTTATTCCAAAAAGTGTACGTCGATGCCTGACTGGTAAAGCCCCTTTTGATGACAGCGCCCTTGAAACTTTTTTAACAATGGATGAAGGGCAATTTAAAATTTTCCTCAATTATACTGGTAATATCGAAAATCTTTCTCACAGAACTTTCATTGACGTTTTGGAAGAGTTTAGTCATCAAGCAGACGAGTGGAAATTGTTTTTAGATGAACATGACAAAAATGACCTTGTCTATTCGCACGTTAAATAGGCAAACGAACAAATCTTACTAAGATTGAAAGATTTATCTTGAATACTCTTGATTTTTGATCTATGGTTTTGACAACCTAGATCAAAATCACAGAGTATTTTTTCATGCTAGATTCACCCAACGCTTTGCATGTTTTGGGTTTGGATATCGAATCCAACAAATTAAAGGGCGTCTTATTAACAGAAGTTAAAGGCAAGCCTTCTCTGATTCGAATCCTTTTTTCCGAAACATTATCTAATGGAAGCAACTCCTCTTTTTTTTCCCAGGAGACAGCACAGACAATTAATACCCTTTCGGCAAATGCTCTTGTAGGGGTCGCTTTAAAAACCGATGAAGTCCTCATTCGTCCGTTAGAAGTCAAACTTAAAAAAGAGCAAGAAATTGCGTCGATTATTGATTTTCAATCAGAACCTCTACTTCCTTTTCCTGTTGAAAATGCCATTGTTGAATGGACAAAACTTGGAACAACCACAGATGGCTCTAAATTAACGATCATTGCAGCCCGAAAAGATTACGTCGAGAAAGAGCTCGCCAAGTGGAATGCATTTCATGTGGAACCAGAATTACTTTCATGCGCGCCCGCTGCACTTGCAGCGTTTAGTTCGCAGTTTTGCGACTTATCTGGGCCCCAATTAATTTTACACATCGGAAGCTCCGGAACCTCTTGCGTCATGGCTGAGGAAGGCAGGGTTATTGCAGCCCAGTCTGTTCCGCGTGGAATAGAACAACTTGTGCAAGCTTTTCAGCAAGATCTCTTACAAGCTCCCTTATTTAAAGAAAGATCCTTTGCTTCTCTAAAATCGGATGAGCTTAAGAATCTCCCAAGCTTTGCAGAAAACCTAGACCGCTTAAGAATTGACGTTACGCGCATAGTTTTAGGAATCTCAAAGCAGATTAAAGGATTTGAACCCCAAGAAGTTTTCTTAACTGGGGAAATTGGACAATATCCCGATTTAATCAATGAAATTTGTCAAAACCTGCAATTAAAGATTTTGCAACCAATTGAACATCAAAACTTTATATTAAATCGAGAAGAACTGCAATCTTATGCGATTCCTATTGGGATTGCCCTAACAGGGCTTCCAAACTGGAAAGAACAGATTAATTTTCGGCAAAAACAATACAACTATCCTCACCCATGGAAACGCTTAAAAAAATCGATTGTGACCTATTTTGGTGCCTGCGTTTTTCTTGCTTTTGCCCTTTACTGTTTTGGATCGGCCTACCTCAGTAAACAGACCGACCATCTTCGCACAGATTATGTCAATCTACTCGCTTCCATGCATCAATCATACCCCGAGTTCGAAGAGCTATTTCGTAAAAAAAATGGATTAGAACCTATTTCGACCGACGAAGATTTAGATCCTATGGAACTGTCTATTGATGATCTTTCTGCACGTGTTCAGTTTTTAAATAGCTTAGTCAGTACATCTCCTGATTCTTATCCTTTATTTCCTAATACGCCTGCTGTCAGCGATGTTTTAGCTTGGCTAGCTAAACACCCCTCCTTTAACCCATCTGAAAATGCTGATGAACAAAAAATAGAAGGCTTAAAAATTGAAAGCTTTACTTACAAGATGGTCAAAAAACCAGATAAAAGTAAAAAAAACGAAATTTACCAAGTGCGTGTCGATCTGGATTTTTCAGCTCCAACTCCCACGCAAGCACGAGAATTTCACGATTCACTGATTGCTCCCAATGAAATGGTTGATCCGAAGGGTGAGATTAAATGGGGCACAAACCGAGGTCGCTACCACACTTCTTTTTTCTTAAAAGATCGCACGTTATACCCATCATCTATTAAGTGAGACGATATGTTCAGTCAAATTCCTCAAAATAGACTCTTGCTCTACCTCATGCTTCTTGGAGCTTTGCCTTTATTTCTTTCAACAATCTACTTTTTTTCTAATGAAAATGCGGTAGATTCCTTGAAAAATTCGATTGAAGAAACAGAGAATCAGGTTTTTTTACAAGCAAAGAGACAGGCAAACAATAAGGCTGTCAGCAACCATTTTAGAGACGCTGATCGCTTTTATATTGATAAACAGCTGGAGCAATTGACATTTCTTAAGCCAGAAATTCAAAGCTTAAAAGATGTGATTGAAAACAAAAATTATGCGGGTGATGAAAACGTACGCAAACGGCTTGATTTCTTAACTGGACCAGGAAACAAACTTCTTTTTTCAGAAGGCGTGGTAGATACCCTCCCGGGTTTCCAAGAGACCATTGTCACACAGGTTCACCCAGTAGAGGTGGATGCTTCAGATCTTGCCACCATTCTAGCTCTCATTGAGGGACAAAAGATCGGCGAACATGAAGCTGGACCAAATCGTCCTCAACTGATTATAATTGATTTCAGCTTAGAGAAAAAAGCTTCGGTTAATAAAAACGAAACTTTTGCCCTTAACATGAAACTCTTAAAGCGAGAAATCTTATAATCATGTCCATTCGATCCTTATGTCTCTTAAGTCTCCTTCTCTTCACAGGATGCGCACGCTATTTCTATTGTGAATATAATCCAGATGAACTCTCTACAATTAATATCATCGATCAAAACGGCCTCTCGGAGACATTTACAAGTCGTGAGCGTGTTAGACAATATGAAAATGTCGACTTCATGACAAATCAACCCTATCAAAAAGTGATGCGGGTGTATGGAAAGGATGAGTTTGGTAATGCAAGAGCTTTAATCACAAGTTATCACCCCAATGGGCAAATCCAGCAGTATCTGGAAGTGGTCAATAACCGCGCTTTTGGAGAATATAAAGAATGGTATCCCACAGGAAAGCTTAAGCTAGCAGCTAAAGTCATTGGCGGTGTAGCTGACATCAATACAGCTGCTGAAAAAAGTTGGTTATTCGATGGAATTGCAAAAGTGTGGAGTGAGGAAGGTTGTATTGAAGCCTGTATTTGCTATTACAAAGGAATCCTCGAGGGAGAATCTCTATATTATCATTCCAATGGAAAGTTGTGGAAACGCATTTTTTATAAAGATGATAAAATTGAGGGAGATGCCGAAATTTTTCTAGATAACGGTGAACTTCTCCAAGTTACACATTACGTGGAAGGCAAAAAAGAAGGGGTCGCCAAAAGATATTGGGCTCCTTGTCAAGTGGCTTCTGAAGAGATCTACTGCAATGACTTGCTTGTCACCGCCTTTTATTTTGACAAATCGAACAACCTCATTGCCCAAATCGAAAACGGAAACGGAATTCGCGCTGTTTTCAACCGAGAAAGCGTGTATGAATTCCAACAATATCAAAATGGCGTACTCGAAGGAAAAGTATGTGTCTTTGATGAAAGAGGGTTCCTCGTCAATACCTACCATATGCTCAACCAAAAAAAACATGGGGAAGAAGTCGAATACTACCAACAATTGTTTAGCAGCCAAATCCCTCAACCTCTTCTTTCTATTCAATGGTATGAAGATAAAATTCAAGGGGTATGCAAAACGTGGTACCGCAATGGACAATTAGAAAGTCAACGCGAGATGAGCAATAATAAGAAAAATGGAATTGCTCTAGCCTATTATCTCGATGGCAATTTGATGATGATTGAAGAATATGATCATGGCAAACTTCTCAAAGGAAAGTATTACAAAAAAGGGGAAAAAACCCCAATTAGCGAAGTTGCAGAAGGATTTGGTCTTGTTACTGTGTATGATGCAGATGGTAACTATCTGAATAAATTCACCTATGCGAAGGGAAAACCGGACGAATGATTTCGCCAAATCCCCACATATGTTTGTTGCCATTAGGCACGCTCTTTAACAAATTTTTTCAGACTCAATCAAAGAGCTTTGCTCTAGATTTTTGCTTGCACCTTCCCTGATCTGGTAAACATAAATGGTCTCTTTGTGATTGAGAAATCGACCTAAAATTAAGGCTGAAATAGTTATAGCTTAGCAGTTTATTTAGAAGCCTTTATCATATGACTTAACTAACGAGGCACCCTCTTAAGAAAAAATTATTTTGAATAGAAAAAAATTATTTTCTTGTTTAAACTAAATCCACAAAAGAGAGGGATTCATGTATAAGAAAATGGTTCCAATTATCTTGCTTTCTGTAATAGCTCTCCAAAATTTTCTCTCCGCTCTTCCACAAGAAGATCTTTTCCAAATTACATTTCTTCCGAAAGAGATAGGAAGCCATGAAAAAATTGCTGTTCATCCTAATGGACAATCTATTATATACACAGTTCATCAAAAACCTTTAGAAGGTTTTCCTGATGATGCTTACATCATGCCTACCGGAGTTCCTTTTAACAGACTCCACAGTTATCTTTACATCTATGAACTAGAATCCGGAAAGACCACGCAAATTGGACCTAAGGATGCGAATTGTTGGCGCCCCTGTTTTTCTCCTGATGGTCAGAAAATAGCTTTTTATTGTGACAAAGAGGGATTTTCCAATTTATGGATTCATGATATAGCCTCAGCACAATCATCTCTTGCTTGTAAGAATGCGATTAGAACAAATCTGTTTGGATTAGTGGATCGTCCTTATTGGAGTCCCGATAGCAGCCTTGTTTATATCCCCATTCTTCCTTTAGAACATGCTGGTACTCTGAGTGATAGCAACCAAAAAAATCAAGAAACCACAGTTTGTTTGTATTCAAGTGAGAGTCCTCCTTCACAGCTTAATATTCCAGTATTTGGAAAAATCTCTTCAGTCAATTTAAGAACAGGCGAATGTAACATCATCGCACCTATTAATGAAAATGATCCTCTATCCTTTCAGTTTGCGCTCTCCAAAACAGGCCTATATGTTGCCTATCTTTCGTTCTTAAATGATGTATCTACAAATCCTTGTGATTTAAGAGTGTGTTCTGTTGATTCAAAAAAAACATTTAACATCACAAAACACCTTACGATTCGCGGTAAGACTGCAGAAATTGTTTGGCACCCTCACCAGGATAAACTAGCCTTTATAGAAAAAGGCAGGGTTTTTATCGCCTCATGGGATAAAAATGGAGAATATGAACTAAAAGAGCTTTCTAAGGGCTATGAAGCTATATTTTCAACAACCACATTAAGATTTTCTCCAGATGGTAAAACTCTATTGGCTGGAACCAACACTACAGACCTAGGCCATTCTGAGTACTCTCAGACTCTCTTTCTCTTTTCTTTAGAAGGGGCCTCTCCTCATCAAATAATAATCCCCAAAGGATGGAGTTATCATTCTACATTGGAAACAGAAGGTGGTGACTTTTGGCAACCCGAAAAAGACGTTGTGGTCATCAGTCTAATAAATAGCACAGAAAACGCGATCGTGAAATTTTATTTTGAAACAAATTGTTATGAAATCTTGTGGAAGAGCCAGTCTAATGTTAAAGGAATGATTGCCTCCAAAGAAACAAACCAGGTCTTTTATATCAATGAAAACCTAAACACCTCCCAAAATATTTATCGGGCTTCATTTGATTTTTCAATTGTCGCGCGTTTGACCCATATCGACCCCCTGCAAGACTTCTTAGAAGAAATCACTGCTATAGTCATTGAATCAACAGTCCCTCGTTACGATGGAACACTTGAAAAAGTGGACACAACCATTCTATTGCCAAAAGGAATACAACCGAATCAACAGCTTCCAGCCATTGTGGAAGTATATCCAGGAGCAAACCTTCAATCGGCAGTAAAACGCTTTGGGGGAGGAAATATTGCTTCTTTTCCTTCTCGACTTTTATTAGAACAGGGATATGCGATAGTATTGCCGGATTTGCGAAGTAGGCCTGAAGGTGAACCTGGCAATCCGATACAAGAGACAGTCGACCGATTGCTGCCTCAAATCTATCAGGCATCCTGTTTAGGATTGATAGATATTAATCGCCTGGGCCTTATTGGCCAATCTTTTGGTGGTTATGGCGCAGCGGGAATTGTAACAAAAACGAATCTTTTTCGAGCCTCTGTATCTATCTCTGGAATATACGACTTGACAGGAGCATATGGAATTTTTAGCAAAAATTGGGAAGGTTTTGCAGACACAGATTGGTACGAAAACAGGCAGGGGAGGATGGGAACCCATCCTTGGGAAAATATGTTTAGATATCTGGAAAATTCTCCCTATTACCTAGCTAAAGATATTTATACACCACTTTTGCTCATCCATGGAGAGAAAGATATAACTTTCGAAGTACAAGAGGCTCAAAAGATGTTTACCGCGCTTAAGCGGCTTGGTAAAAAAGTTAACCTTGCTGTCTATAAGAAAGAAGGACATGTGATCAACAACTGGAATCACTCTAATGCTATTGATGCAGTAAAACGGATTATTGCATTTTATGACCATCACCTTTTGCCTAAAGACAAAAAACCAGATGAAAAGAGATTAGTGGCATCAACGGACACAATATCAAATCGATGAAAATCAAGCTATATTTCGTAGGCTATTGAATTTAAATAAAAAGATATGACATCTTCCAAAATTTTGAAAAATTTTTTGTCAAATCCCAAGTAGATAAAAACGCACTTTTTCCGATCTGAGCTCGATCCTCGTATGAATCAAAAAATATTGATGTTTTCTGGAATAAGAAAAAAAGAATGGAGGAGGTGGGATTCGAACCCACGGTACGCGATAAACGTACACACGCTTTCCAAGCGTGCTCTTTCGGCCGCTCAGACACTCCTCCGAAATGAAAGAAAAGTGTAGTTGAATTTGGATTATCCTGCAAGAGCTAAATCAATCTGTTTCATGTAAAGCGGCTTTACATTGCGTAAGCTAGCAAAGATCAATCTTGCCCATTCAGATAAACAGAGCAATGCATCGCTCGCATTTTATGATAAATGCCATTAACAATCATTCATAACAAATTTATCAATAAACGCTCTTCATATGGAGCATAAGAAAATGGGACGAATAATACAGATAAAAATAATTTGCATCACCAAGAAGGTATTTAAATAATTTAATTACAAAAAGATCTTTTTGTTATAATAAAGTAACAAATCTTTCTGCCTTGAATATTTATTTAACTATGGTGATATAATGAATAAGTATGAAGGTTCTCCTTATGTTGACTCCATGCAAAAAGGTCAGTTCTTCGAAGAAGAAAAAGAAAGGGCGGTTTCCCACCCCACATCTTTTAAGCCTCTGAAACAAGTCGTCTTAGAAATGGTTAAAGCGACTCTAATGGATCAAAATGAAACCATTCCCGTTGATCATCAATTCCCTCCCTCTAACGAAGAAATTTTACCTACAAATATTCGAGAAAAAATGCTCGAATCTGTTGTTAGTGAAAAGGTGAGAGATTACGAACAGAAATTTGTTGACTACCTGAATGGGATATTTGAGCATGGCATCGTCAGCTCTAACCGAGCCATTCTTTTAGGAATTAAGCAAGTTAGCTCCTTAGACAAAAATCCACGCCCTCCTAATGAAGTTGAGGTTAATTGTATCTCGGATTTAAAAGGAATTCAAGTTGCTGTGAATGGACCTTCAGCAGAGACAAGCAAAGCAAAAGGAGCTTTATCCGTTGCCCTCGAGCGTAAACATGATACATTAACTGAAGACTTACCTCCCGCTCAACTCACACCTGAAGAAGAAAAATCCCTGGAAGGTTTACCAGCTACCCTAAAAGAAACATTCACAAAATTGAAGTTAAAGGATAAAGGGCCAACTTTTACTGAAGAAGCTCTCTCGATCTTATCTGATCGAGCAAATAGCAGTTTACTTATTTTAACAACACCACAAAAAATGCAACTCGTCGATAACGGTGGAGAATCTCTTTCGATTGAAAACTCAGTGATCCATGATTTTAAAGAGCAAACAGAAACTGAAGCACTTGATGGCTGTCGTGAAATCAAAATTCTAGCCAATATTGATCCTAGATCCTTCGATGTAGTTTTGCTCCCCAAAAGATTTGAACATCTGAGGGATAGTCTTAACGTCCCTCAAACATGCCAAGTGATCTTTGTTCCCGAAACAACAACAAAGGTCTTCTACAATTATGCTCCCCTTGACTCATCAGACAGCCGTACCGTCATTTCAGTTCCTTTAGAAGTGAGTTGCCCCAATTTTCTCGAAGCGGCTGCAAAGTACTTCAGAGAAAAGGGGCAAATGATTACTCACGTCAGCAAAGGTCCTAGCCTTCACGATAAAAGCTAGGAGCTGGTCTTAGAAAGTAATGAATTCTGTCTTTCACAAAAAGGGAATAGAGGATATCGATCTGAACATCAACTTCTTTTTGGATAATGGGCATGGCTTTTTCTGCAATTTGTTTTACAAGTTGGCAATTCTCTGGAAGAGCAAGTTTTTGACTAATGTAGCTTACTGAAAACACATGAGCAGCTTCTTCAGCCATACCTTTTTTAAAACCTTGATAGAGTGGGATTTCTTCTGCTTTCGATCCATTTTTTCTAAAAATATTCCCAATAATCCGATCCGTGTCTTCTCTTGAGAGATTATCCATTTTCTCGATGATCCATTCTTTAGTTGGCTTCCGAAATTTGGTTTCGGGTGCATAATGCCACTCTAGTGCTTCTTTAGCAGATTGAGGTGTCATTCCTAGCTTTTCCAAACTGCTATCTAATTTATATAAGTTTTCTAATATTGGATTCATAGTTACTCCTTATTATTTGTTTGTATTAAAAAAGAAAAGATGATTCCCATCGCTTGTAAATCATCTCTCTTTCGCTGAATTTTCATTCATAAATCTATTGTAATCCGGTTCAAAATTTGATACAGTCGTGCGCCTTAGAGGCCTTTTCTAAATCAAGAAAGAAACCGTAAAATCTAATTTGTAAATGCTCCCGAATTAAGGAACTTATTATGCCCATTTCAATTGAAAGAATTAAATCCAAACAAATTACGATTGGCATTGTGGGTTTAGGTTATGTGGGTTTTCCTCTTTCTCTAGTTTTTGCTGAAGCAAATGTTCGTGTTATTGGTTTTGATATCGATGTTAACAAGATTTCTGCCATTCAAGAAGGTAAAAGCTACATTCATCATATTAATCATGGTCGATTGCAAAAGGTACGAGAAAACGATCAATTTACTGCAACTTCGAATTATGAACAAATTTCCCACTGCGATGCTGTCATTATTTGCGTCCCTACGCCACTTGATCATCACTTGGAGCCTGATTTACGCTTTGTAGAAGAAACATGTGAATCGATTGCTCCTCATTTGCAACCCTACACTTTAGTTTCTTTAGAAAGCACCACATGGCCTGGCACAACTGATGAAGTCGTTCTTCCCATTTTAGAAAAATCCGGAAAAGTGCGCCTTAATGAAAATCTTTACCTTTGCTTTAGCCCTGAAAGGGAAGACCCAGGTAACAAGTCTTTTGGCACAAAAAATATTCCGAAACTTGTGGGTGGAGCAAACGAAAAAAGTTTAGAACTTGCCGTAGAATTATATCGACTTGGAATCGAAAATATCGTTCCCCTTTCCAGCATGCGCGTAGCTGAGACTGCTAAATTATTCGAAAATATCTTTCGCAGTGTTAACATCGCCTTAGTGAATGAATTAAAATTGATTTGTGACCCTATGGGTATTGACGTTTGGGAAGTCATTCGAGCAGCAGCCACCAAGCCATTTGGTTTCATGCCTTTTTGGCCAGGCCCAGGATTAGGCGGACACTGTATTCCGATTGATCCTTTTTACCTCACATGGAAGGCCAAAGAATTTGGCGTGCAAACACGCTTCATTGAACTTGCCGGCGAAATCAACCGATCCATGCCACGCTATGTGGTAAGCAAAGTTCAAGATTGCTTAAATCAATCTGAAAAAGCAATGAAAGGATCCAAAATTTTGATTTTAGGGCTCGCTTATAAATCTGACATCGACGATATGCGCGAAAGTCCCAGCTTAGAGCTGATCAAAATGATGCAAGAAAAAGGAGCGGTTGTTGATTATCACGACAATCACATTCCTGAAATTGGAATGAGTAGAGAATACAGCTTCTTAGAAGGCAAAAAAAGCGTTTCCTTGTCTGAAAATTATGACTGCTTTGTTTTGGCAACTAAACACAGCTATTTTTCGGCAGATCACATTTTATCATTTAGGGTCCCCACTGTAGACACAAGAAATTTTTTACCAGAAAACTCACTTGTCTTTAAAGCCTAGTGAAATTTTTAAGGAGGAATCATGGAGTTCATTGACATCAAAAAACAGTATCAACTGTACAAAAAAGAGATCGACTTGGCCATTCATGAAGTTCTTGACCAAGGAAATTTTATTATGGGCGAACAAGTACGCACTCTAGAAAGCACTCTTGCTCAATATACAAATACCAAGCATTGCATTACGGTATCAAGTGGGACAGACAGTTTACAAATTGCTCTTATGGCTCTTGGAGTTGGTTTTGGTGATGAAGTGATTACCGTGCCTTTCACCTGGATTTCTTCGACTGAAGTCATTGGTCTAGTCGGAGCCACACCCGTTTTTGTCGACATCGAAGACCGCACCTATAATATCGATGTCGAACAACTTGAAAAAGCCATTACACCTAAAACAAAAGCCATTCTTCCTGTTAGTCTATTTGGCCAAATGCCTGATTACACAGCCATTAATGAAATTGCCAACAAATATGGCTTGCCCGTCATTGAAGACGGTGCTCAAAGTTTTGGAGCGACTCAACACGGCCGAAAAAGCTGTTCTGCTACAACCATTGGTTCAACGAGTTTTTTCCCAGCTAAACCTCTCGGTTGCTATGGTGACGGCGGAGCCCTCTTTACAAATGATGACACTTTAGCGGCAAAAATGCGCGCAATTCGCACGCATGGCGGTGAAAGACGCCACCATCACACGTGCCTCGGGATGAACGGTCGTTTAGACACCATGCAAGCAGCCATTTTATTAGCAAAGTTTCCACATTTTGATCAGGAAGCGCAAGCACGCGCAAGCATTGGCCATTTTTATTCCCAAGAACTAGCTGGTTATTGTGTTATCCCCGAAATTCAAGCTGGCAATACGCATGTATATGCACAGTATACCATTCGAACACCCGAAAGAGATGAACTAGCCAAGTATTTACAAGCTAAAGGTGTGCCAACAGGCATTTATTATCCAAAATGTGTGCATGAACAACCCGTCTTCAAACCTTTGGGCTATGCAAGGGGATCGATGCCTGTTGCAGAAAAAATGGCAGATGAAGTGATTAGCCTTCCAATGCACCCTTGGTTAACAGAAGAAGATCAACATCATATCATAAACATGATTAAAGAATTTTGCTGTGCCCCAGCTGCATGCTAAAAGGAGCTTTTTGTAATGACAACTTTATCGTATAATAAAAACCTTGCTTTGATAGGCGGTGGGCGCTGGGGAAAAAACTTGGCCAGAAATTTCTATCAGTTGGGTGTATTGCATACATTATGCGACTCTCATCCAACCACTTTAGAAACCTTTCGGCAAAATTACCCGGAACTCCATCTGACGTCTTCTTATGATGAAGTTCTGAACAATTCACACATTCAATCTGTGGTCATTGCTGCACCAGCTATTGCTCATTATGCTCTTGCAAAAAAGGCTCTTCTTGCTGGAAAAGATGTTTATGTCGAAAAACCTTTGTGTTTAGATAGCCGAGAAGGGGAAGAGCTCATCCATTTAGCTGAAGAAAAAGGCTGTATCCTCATGGTAGGACACCTTTTGCAATACCATCCTTGCATCAAAGCTTTGCAAGAGCTTTTGGGACGAGGAGAGCTAGGAAAATTACACTATATCGTTTCAAACCGTTTAAATCTCGGCAGCATTCGCACAGAAGAAAATGCGCTGTGGAGCTTTGCTCCACATGACATTTCCGTCATTCTGTCTTTAGTAGGACACAACCTTCCTCATCAAGTGCGTTGTACTGGTGCTGACTACCTTTCTAAAGGTGTTGCCGATACGACCATGACAACTCTTCGCTTTGCCAATGATGTGCGCGCTCATATTTATGTCAGCTGGTTGCACCCTTTTAAAGAGCAAAAACTTGTGGTGATTGGATCGACTGGAATGGCGGTTTTCGACGACACAAAACCGTGGGATGAAAAGCTTGTGCTTTATCGAAATCACGTAACTTGGACAGATGGAAATATTCCCTTGGCAAACAAAAATGAAGCCGAAAAAGTCGTTGTTCCTCAAGCTGAGCCTCTCAGAGAGGAATGCCTTCACTTCATTAAATGCTGCCAAGAGCGGATTGCCCCCCGAACTGATGGTAAAGAAGGGTTACAAGTGCTGAAGGTTTTACAAGCTGCTCAAGCTAGCTTAAATGAGGACGGAGCGGAAAAAAATCCATCCATTAAATCTTCTTTAGAGCAAACCTCTCCTCAATATTATGCCCACCCCACGGCTATAATTGGTCCTCAAGCAGAAATTGAAGTGGGCACTAAAATTTGGCATTTCAGCCACATCATGGATGGAGCAAAAGTCGGCCAAGCATGCAATATCGGTCAAAATGTGGTGATTAGCCCCTCTGTTGTGCTAGGGAAAAATGTCAAAGTTCAAAACAACGTCAGTGTTTATACGGGCGTCATTTGCGAGGACCACGTTTTTCTAGGTCCTAGCATGGTTTTCACAAACGTGATTAATCCCCGCAGTGCAGTCAATAGACGCGGCGAATATCAAAAAACGTTCGTTCGTAAGGGAGCTACAATCGGTGCCAATGCAACCATTGTTTGTGGTGTTGAGCTTGGCGAATATTGTTTTATTGGATCCGGCGCTGTGATTACAAAAGATATTCCTCCATATGCTCTTATCGTAGGAAATCCTGGCCGTCAGATTGGTTGGATGAGCCGCCATGGAGAAAAACTCGATTTGCCAGTTTCTATTCCTGAAGATGAAATACTTGAAGCATCCTGCCCTGTCACAGGAGAACGTTATCAATTAAAAGGGAATCGAATTGTACCAGTAGATATTTCCCAAGTAGCATCCGAAAACCTTCTTCAAGAAGCATTCTAAGGAATTTTTTCATGAAAATTGCCACAATTATCGGGGCGCGCCCTCAATTCATCAAAGCTGCAGCTTTAAGTCGTGCCATTTCGGAACACGATCATATTCAGGAAATTCTTATTCATACGGGACAACATTATGACCGCAATATGTCGGATGTTTTCTTTTCCGAAATGGGCATTCCTACCCCCACTTACCAACTTGGGGTAGGAGGGTGTTCTCAAGGAGCTATGACGGGTCGTATGCTTGAAAAAATTGAAGAAATTTTACTGCAAGAAAAACCGGATTGGGTACTCGTCTTTGGCGACACAAATTCAACCCTAGCGGGAGCCTTAGCAGCAGTTAAGCTACACATTCCTGTTGCACATGTTGAAGCAGGGCTCCGCTCTTTCAATCGCAAAATGCCAGAAGAAATTAATCGCATTTTGACAGATCATTGTTCGAATTTGCTTTTCACTCCGACAACCTATGCAACGCAACAACTTAAACGTGAAGGTGTTTCGGAAGAAAAAATTATTCAAGCAGGCGATGTGATGTATGATACTGCCCTTTTCTATTTAGAAAAGTCCCATCAAACAAGCACCATTCTTAATCGCCTCAACCTCCAGTCTAAGCAGTTCGTATTAGCCACAATTCACCGTGCCGAAAATACAGATGACCCAGATCGTCTGAGAGAGATATTTTTGGGGTTATCTGCCATAGGGCGTCGTACGTCTGTCGTGGTTCCCCTCCATCCTCGGACACAACAAGCACTTCAAAAACTCGCTTTATTGGACTCCATTAAACAGCATGTGACGTTAGTTGATCCAGTGGGCTATCTCGATATGACGCAACTTGAAAATCACGCTAGGTTGATTTTGACAGATTCGGGTGGCGTACAAAAAGAAGCCTATTTCTTTAAGGTCCCCTGCTTAACCTTAAGAGAAGAAACGGAGTGGGTTGAGCTTGTTGATTACGGTTTTAATCGCTTAGTTCCGATTCAAGCCCGCGCTATTGAAGAGCAATATGATGCTCACAGCTCCATGAATCCTGATTGGAATGTTTCATTATACGGGAACGGAGAAGCTGCGAAAGCAATTGTCAGCTTTCTAAAATAAAAAAACCCATCCAAACACTTGCATGGGTTCCAAGGAAAGAGAAACTCTTTCGGTCGCTTATGATTTGCTCAGCGCACTTTTAATTAAAGCAACAACAGCTGTTAAAACAGCTCCGCCGATACCGCTACTTCCGATATTGGCAAGGATAGAACCGATATCTAAGCCAGAGCCTGCAGCATGTCCAATTGCATCCGTTACACCACTTTTATGCAATGTCTCTAACATTTGGAGAAGAGACCCACCTGCACCACCTCCGATTAAGCCAACAATTGTGTTGCCTAATCCACCTAGATCTTTTTCTTTCATTGCAGCACCAGCAAGATTTCCTCCAGCAACACCGCTCAATAAACTTATAATGAGACTCACGATATCCATAAAATCCTCCTTGTAGGTTTGATCGGAAGCTAAAATGTTTTTTTTATTTTGTCAAATAATGTTTTTCTTTCCTTGTTCAAGGAAAACTTTAGCGATTTATATCCATCAAGTTGGGCTGATTTATTATGTTAAGTCTCCAAGGCAACATTTGGAAAAATTGACGGAAGATCGCAAAAGTAGATTGAATTGTATCTACTTTTCATTTGCTAATTAAATATTTTTTAAATAAAACGCACATTTTATATTGATTGAATAAAATTAATCGAAATTAAAAATAACTTAACTCAACAAATCAATTGTTCATAGATTAAAATTTCTCTTCTTTTCTCTCATAGCGCTAGCGGTTGAGAGCACAAGTTTACTTTTTTTGAATAGCAATAAATGTTTTAATGCGCGCAGTCCTGCCACGTATAGGCTTCCCGCTTGCAATCTCTTGATGAAAATCAATCGCTGACATTTTCCGATGAATCTGTTTTTTGGAAGTTCGTCAACGGGGAAACTCTCTATAAAGGAACAATCCATCTTAGGAGTCAAGAGGGTCACGCACGACTCAAATCTTTTGGAGAAAAGCGGGGTTAATGCATATAGCAACTCACCAAGGGATAGACCAAACGTTCATATATCGAACCGCCACTTGGATTAGTCTGGCGTCCATACCAAGATCAACCAACCACGTTAAATTAGTGGAGTTAATGGCCTTGAACCGACCATTCGTTTATCTGAAAAATCGAACTCCACATGCAGATTGAATAAATTATCTCGACTCCATGCTCAAAAGATTTTGAAATAAAAATTTCAAAAAATAAGACACTCATCAAATCTGATGGGAAAAAGCCAAATTCGTGGTTCACTCGAGAGATTTTTCTGCTCCCAGCCAAGGAGGACTATTTTTAGATGGGAAGGATTTCATAAATTTGATTAAGAAATAAAAAGCCTAGAAGAGAGGAAGTTCTTCTAGGCTTTTATTGGAAGATTACCAAACGAGGGCTGCGCCGCTTTGGTATTGAGTCACACGTGTTTCAAAGAAGTTTTTCTCTTTGTCTAAGTCCATGACTTCACTCATCCAAGGGAATGGATTCGCTGTATTATATTGAGGCTTTAAACCAATTCTTTCTAATCGTCGGTCCGCAATATAACCGACATAGTCGCGGAAAAGAGCCGCATTTAAACCCAAAATTCCATTTGGCAAGCAATCAGCCGCATACTGAATTTCAAGCTCAACAGCTTCTTTTACCATGTCTATGATTTGATCTTTAAACTCAGGTGTCCACACTTCTGGATTTTCTTCTTTGATTGTATTAATCAAATCGATTCCGAAGTTGAGGTGGATACTTTCGTCCCTTAAAATGTACTGAAATTGTTCGCCAATTCCCGTCATAATATTTTTACGATGGAAAGAGAGGATCATCACAAATCCACTATAGAAGAAGATTCCTTCCATAATGATGTAAAATCCAATCAAGTTCTTCAAAAACGTTTGAACCCCTTCTGGAGTATCTGTCGTGAACCCTTCCTGCATAACTTCTTCTGTAAGCTTCATCTCAAACGCATCTTTTGCATGAATGGAGTTTACAGCATTATACATGTCAAAAACTTCTCTTTGATCAAGAGAAAGAGATTCCACGATGTAATGAAAAGTATGCGTATGTACAGCTTCTTCAAAAGCTTGTCTTAGCAAATACTGACGCGCTTCAGCATTTGTTAAGTGCTTAAAAATAGCCAAAACAATGTTGTTTCCCACCAAGCTTTCAGCTGTGCTGAAAAAGCCAAGGTTGCGCATAATCACAAGTCTTTCGTCGTTGCTTAAACGATTTGATTTCCATAATTCGATATCTTTCTGCATCGGAACTTCTGAAGGCATCCAGTTGTTATGACACCCATTCAAATAATGTTCCCAAGCCCAATGATATTTTAAAGGCATCAGTTGATTCACATCAACTTGCTTGCAATTTAAAATGCGCTTTTGTTGTGCGGCTGCTTCCGCTTCCTCAGGAATAAGACAACTCGACATGATTCCTTCCTCCAATTACTAATTTAAATATTTTCATCTTTTCCTTACTGACAGCTTTCACATTCATCGCCAGATAAACTGCAACTTTTTGGAATAGAGCTATCACGTTCAACACGGATTGATCCCGATGCGGAACGACTTTTCATCCAGCGTGGCTGAATCCCTTTTTTGTTGATATCTAAAGTCGATTTTTCAACTTGGGTTGCAGCTTTTGATCGTAGGTAATAGGTCGTTTTTAATCCTTTTTCCCATGCTAATAAATACATGTCACTCAGCTTTCTACCATCAGGTGCGTTTACATATAGGTTTAAAGATTGTCCCATATCGATCCATTTTTGTCTGCGGCTAGCACATTCAATTAACCACTTGGGTTCAATTTCGAAAGCTGTTTTGTACAAGCCCTTCAAATCTTCAGGGAATTGTTCAATTTCTTGAACAGATCCATCATAATATTTGAGCTCATCTAACATATCCTGGTTCCAAAGATCTCTTTCTTTTAGGTCTTTGACTAACCATTCATTTAACACCGCAAATTCACCTGAAAGGTTAGATTTGACATACAGTAGAGAGAATGTCGGTTCAATTGATTGACTAAGCCCTGAAATATGTGCAATCGTCGCTGTTGGAGCAATCGCCATAGTATTGCAATTACGCATCCCATGTTTCTGAATCTCTTTTCTAACCACGCTCCAATCTTTTTTCGAGGTTCTATCCATATGAAGATAACCCTTTCTTTCATTATCTAAAAGCGCAATGCTGTCGATTGGAAGAATGCCCTGGCTCCACTTGGATCCTCTATAAGAAGAGTAAACGCCTCTTTCCTTAGCCAACTCTGTAGAAGCTAGAATAGCATGATAGGAAATCATTTCCATGCTTGCATCTGCAAATTCTACAGCTTCTTGGCTGTCATAAGCAATTCTGAAATGATACAAGGCATCTTGGAAACCCATTAAACCAAGTCCAACTGGACGGTGTCGCAAGTTAGACTCACGCGCTTCTTTTGTTGGATAGTAGTTAATGTCAATCACATTATCTAGCATACGCATAGCTGTTCGGATTGTTTTTGCTAAAAACTGCTCATCTAAGAAGTCACCTTTAATATGTGCAGCAAGGTTAATCGAACCTAGGTTGCAAACAGCGGTTTCATTTTCAGATGTATTAAGCAAAATTTCCGTGCACAAGTTCGAACTATGCACAACACCAGCGTGGGATTGTGGTGATCGAATATTGGAAGGATCTTTAAATGTCATCCATGGGTGCCCTGTTTCAAAGAGCATGGTGATCATTTTTCTCCAAAGATCCATGGCTGGAATTACTTTAAATAACTTGATTTTGCCTTCTTGCGCAAGTCTTTCGTATTCACAATATCTCTTTTCAAATTCGATGCCATACAAATCATGTAAATCTGGTGTATCTGATGGATTGAACAGAGTCCAGACGCTTTGCTCTCTAACTCTTTTCATGAAAAGATCTGGAATCCAGTTCGCGGTGTTCATGTCATGCGTACGGCGACGTTCGTCTCCTGTATTTTTACGCAATTCCACAAAGTCTTCGATGTCCAAGTGCCAAGTTTCTAGATAAGCACAAACAGCTCCCTTTCGCTTTCCACCCTGGTTTACCGCTACAGCTGTATCATTAGCAACTTTCAAGAAGGGCACAACACCCTGTGTTAATCCATTCGTTCCATGAATTGTAGCACCTGTTGCACGGATATTTGTCCAATCGTTACCAATTCCTCCTGACCACTTGGATAAACTCGCATTGTCAGCAATCACTTTAAAGATGTTAACCAAATCATCTTGCACTGTAGAAAGGTAGCAAGAGCTCAATTGAGGATGCAAAGATCCAGAATTGAACAGGGTCGGTGTAGAAGAAATAAAATGGAACTGAGATAAGACGTTATAAAACTCAATGGCTCGCTCTTCTCGGTTTTCCTTTTCATTTAAAGCGAGACCCATCGCAACACGCATCCAAAAGTATTGCGGTGTTTCGATGCGATCATTTTTAACATGGATCAGATAACGGTCATAGAGTGTTTGAACACCAATGTAAGTAAATAGCTTATCGCGCGAAGAATCTAAGTTTTGGGCCAACTTCTCTAAGTCATATCCAAATAATTCAGGTGTTAAACGCTTAGCCATTACCCCTTTTCTGATATATTGCTCAAAATGGGATACGTGCAAGTTAGCAACTTCTGAAGGGTGGCATTCTTGTTCAAAAACTTCATTGTAAATATCTTGAAGAAGTAAACGTGCAGCTACATAGTTGTATGCGGGTTCTTTTTCAATTTTTGAACGTGCAGAAAAGATTGCGGATTCATTCAATTCTTTAAAAAGCACACCATCATAAAGATGCTTAAGCATTTCTTCAATCAATTCTTGCGGATTGCACAACTCTTTAAAGTCGGCGCAAGCATGCTCCATTTTGGATTGCATTTTTTGTGTGTTTAATGGGGATTTTGTTCCATCAGGATACGTCACGTACAAAGTAGATTTTACCTGTTCGTTAGCGGGTATCGCCGTTTCTTTAAATGCTCGCGCTCTTTTTCTTTCTTCTCTGTATAAAATATACCCACGTGCAACCTGATGATATCCTTCTTGCATTAATTCTTTTTCGACAAGATCTTGGATCTTTTCGATAGGGACGGGTTCGTCTCTTGTTAAAGAAAGGATAGATGAAATGACAGCGGACGTGATTCCATTCGTCACCTTTTGGATTTCCTCAGGTAAAGCTTGGTCAGCTCCCAAAAGCAGCTCAGCACGAAATGCCTTTGTAATCGCCAAACGAATTCTTTCTCCATCAAACGACACGGAAGAACCATTGCGTTTAACTACCCACAAGTTCTTGGACTCGCTTGCAAATTCAGAGGGGCATAAAGTCCCCGGTGATGTATCAGACATTACTCACTCCCATGATCAATCAAACTATTTAATCTTGTTGCAATTCAAATATTTTCCGTTGCAAAAAAAGAATTTTCTCTTATAAGACTAAGACGCCCTATTTTAAGAGCTAGCAACGTTAATATCGCTTCTTAAAAAGAAAAGAGAACCGATCCATGCGCAAGAAATCATGATCCTGCTTTTCTGTTTCGATTCCGCTTCTCTTGGCCGGCAAAGATGATTACTTTAAAATAATCACTATATGAATGACATTGTTCTTTTTGCCTGCCGAAGTCATGCAAAATCAGGCTCATTCATAACCATTGGGACCTTAAATCGTCAAGCTTTTTGCTCATTCCAGATTGACGACTTTTGCAAACGATTAAGATCCAAAGGTAAACTTATGAAAATAACAAATTCCCGCTCAAACTTATAACTAAGTGAAATTAATTAAGCTGGTTAGTATAAACCAATAACTGTTTTAGAAACAGATAATTATCGCATAATTTAACTTCGGTGTCAAAGATGAAACTCCCTAACTTATCTCTATTACAGGCCTACCTAAAAACAGCGACATTGGCTGCTACTAGCGGGGGTAAAATCTTAAAAAAGTACTGGAAAAATGTCAAACAGATCGAAGATAAAAGTACAGCAGGTGATTTAGTTACAGAGGCGGACAAGGAATCAGAAAAAATCATTTTACAAATGATCACCGAAGCTTATCCCGATCACGCCATTCTTGCTGAAGAATCCTCTGAAAAACACCTTTCTTCCTCTTCTGATTTTCTGTGGGTCATTGATCCATTGGATGGCACAGTCAATTATGCCCACCAAAATCCCATGGTGGCTATCTCTATCGCCCTACTTTATCAAAATAAGGTCGTTGTAGGTGTGGTTTTTAATCCTTTTTATCAAGAATTATTCCAAGCTATTAAAGGGATGGGAGCCACATTAAACGGAGAAAAAATCACCGTTTCTCAAACCAGAGCTCTTGACAAAAGCCTTTTAGCCACAGGTTTTGCCTATGATCGGCGCACAACCACTGATACCAATTATCCAGAATTTTGCCATTTAACCAATTTAACACATGGCGTGCGTCGTTTTGGGGCCGCTTCATTGGACCTAGCCTTTGTCGCTGCTGGTCGTTTTGATGGATACTGGGAACGTGGGCTTAAGCCCTGGGACATGGCGGCTGGTGCCTTACTCGTTCAAGAAGCAGGTGGAAAAATATCGGCCTACAATGAAACCCCCTTTGATCTCCAATCGGGGAAAATCTTAGCCACTAATGGAATGCTACATCATGCTTTAAGTCAAGAGTTACTTAACTTATCTATGCAAACTTAAGGCGACAAAGTCGCCTTTCAACGCTATTCATCTGAAGCAAAAAAAGAATTTTTAAAATGATCCGAACTAACCTCTAAAGCATCAGCAATAACCTCAAGAGCTAAAGGATCTTTCATAGAAAAATACACAAATAATCTCTCAAGGGATCGAATCACTTCATCATTTGGCTGCCAACAACTTTTTTCTTGTTCGATTCTTCGTTCAATTGCCAAACCAACTTCATCCATCAACTGATCTAAAGACATCCTGCATAGTTCTCCACGAAGCCTGTCTATCAATCTAAGTCGGTATTGCTCTTCTTCTAATTTAAAATACTCAATCTCTTTTTGGATTTTTCCTAAAATATTTTCGTACAATTCCTCGTTTGCCTCAAGTTCGTTTTCTATTGCGTTTATCCATGCTTCGCTGTCTGCCATAGCAGATAAACTCACGCAAAATAGTTTCTCTAAACTTCTTTTTAAAAACTCATCTTTTTCATTGGCGAGATAGATAAGGCAGTGCCGAACAAAGTTTGCATCCTCATGTCCATGAGAAATTTCCTCAATCTTTTCTTGAATGTTGCTTTCAACAATCCATGCTTCATGAATAATTTCAGGCTTTAGCTCAAACAAAATACTTCTTATAAAAGGAATATCTTGTGGATGATCTTTCTGAAGATTGACGCTTAAAAGATCATCAAAAAAAGGATGCTTAGCTTGTATGTCAAAAGGAACATTTGCAAGAGCCCTCATCTGTTGGACTTTCTCTTGATAAATCCTAACGACCTTTGCTTTCTCCGGAGTCATGCTGCGGCTGACTTTTGGTCGACTCACTAATTGTCCAGCAAAGCAATCAAGGTAATTTTGCATTGCCTCAACAGGACTTATGATCCTTTGAGCAACGGCATTAACTAAA
Organism: Parachlamydia acanthamoebae; assembly: GCF_000875975.1. Classification (NCBI taxonomy): domain Bacteria; kingdom Pseudomonadati; phylum Chlamydiota; class Chlamydiia; order Parachlamydiales; family Parachlamydiaceae; genus Parachlamydia; species Parachlamydia acanthamoebae. The sequence continues at coordinate 639,429 of NZ_BAWW01000066.1, forward strand.
GCAATAGCATCACTTCGCAAACCCTTTGTATTTGTACCATCTATCAATGTATCAACCTGATTGACAAAATCAGGCAATCCCATAGTTGAGTTGTTGAGGTTATCCAAGTGAGAACCTTTTAAAACTTCGAAGTACGGGGCTCCATCTTCTCTTCTACGAACTTTTAAAACAGGCAATGTACTTGAATGGGCTGCTTGATATTTCACTTCAGCAGCGTCTCCATCTTCTGAAACAATTTTCAAAGATGGAGAAACAAAAAATTGTCTTATTTTCTCATTAACAGCAAATTCCCCACCCTCATCATAAGCGACGTTGAATTGCCCCCATATTGCAGCTACCCGAGCCTCTACATGATGTTGGATATCTTCCTCATATAAACCCGCTAACAAAAGAGGATTTGTAAGAAGCGTAAATAACTCATTAGAAACAGGAAGAAATTCTCTCGTTCCCCAAGTTTTACCACGCATTTCTAGGATGATCGAGCGTATTCTATCTCTTATGGAGATGCAATGATGAGCTTCTTGCCTTCCAGGTCGTTCGTGAGAAGGTTTAGGATCCCAAGCTTTTCGATGCTCCCCTCGGTTTAAATGGTTTATGGATGAAATAGGCATATAAAAACCTTTAATTAATTATTATTGACTCTTTATTTAGAAAAGTGGAGAGATTAGTTGATATAGCTTTGATTACAACCATAGAACAAATTCAGTCCATTGCGCTCCTTTACATCTTCAAAATTTTATCACACCTATACAAAACATAACAATCTATAAGCAAAATAATTAATATCTAAAAAGGTTCATTGCTACACCTAAAGAACCCTCTTCATAGAGTACTTAAATTTTTTGCAGGCCTTTATAAACAAATCCTTCTTTTTATGTCCCATATCGATATTTTTAATTGTTTTTTTACCTGACAAGAGTTGCCGGTTCGGGTATTCTACTGCTGAACTAAGGGAATCATCAATTAGAAAAATGAGGGGTTATCATGGCTCAACCTAGTGAAGCAGAAAGAAAAAAGGCTCTTGACCTAGCGGTCAGTCATATTAAAAAACAATTTGGAGATGGAGCGATTATGTCGCTTGGAAGTCACTCTTCCATGCGCGAAATTAGCGTCATCAAAACAGGCGCTTTAACTTTAGACGTTGCGCTTGGCATCGGCGGGATACCTCGCGGCCGTATTATTGAAATCTTCGGTCCCGAATCTTCCGGAAAATCAACTTTGGCCACTCACATTGTGGCAAATGCCCAAAAAGCAGGCGGACTTGCTGCGTATATCGACGCAGAGCATGCGCTTGATCCTTCCTATGCTGCAAAAATTGGGGTAAATGTGGATGAACTTCTCATTTCACAGCCCGATAGTGGTGAAGAAGCGCTTAACATCGCAGAAACACTTGCACGTTCAAATGCAGTGGATGTGATTGTAATTGACTCCGTTGCAGCGCTTGTTCCAAAAAGTGAGCTAGAAGGCGAAATCGGCGATAGCTTTATCGGTTTGCAGGCTCGTATGATGTCTCAAGCTTTAAGAAAACTCGCTGCAACACTTGCTAAAAGCAATACCTGCGCCATTTTCATTAACCAAATTCGTGAAAAAATTGGTGTCATGTTTGGAAACCCCGAGACAACAACGGGTGGGCGTGCGTTAAAGTTCTACTCCTCTATTCGCCTAGATATTCGCCGTACCGCTGGTATTAAAGGTCCTGACAACTCTGAAGTTGGAAATAGAGTCAAAGTGAAAGTTGTCAAAAATAAAGTTGCGCCACCTTTCCGCTCAGCTGAATTTGACATTCTCTTTAACGAAGGAATTTCTAGAACAGGAGCTGTTATCGATTTAGGAACAGAGTACCAGATTATCGATAAAAAAGGCGCTTGGTTTAGCTATCAGGGGCAGAGATTGGGACAAGGGCGAGAAGCTGTCCGCGATGAGCTAAAAACGAATCCAAAGCTATTGGATGAAATTGAGCAGCTTATCATGCAAAAATGTAAAGATGGACTGGCTACAACATCACTCAAGTCTGCTGCACATGTTGATGCTGACGAAAAAGAGCTTGTTGAAGTCTAATATTAGCCCTGCACAGCAAGACACTCTTCAGTTTTCTGTATGAGTGTCTTGATTAAAGCTTCAAGTTCCTGCCCTTGAATATCAAGTTCTTGTAAAACAGTCAGAAAAGAAACTGTTTCCTTGTGGAACATCTTAACTGTTTCCTCCACTCCCATTAACAATCCCATGTTGGCTTTTCGTCCATTCTTTAAGTCTTGTTGCATATCACTCAAATCATCAGCAATTTGAAAAGCCATTCCAAAATGCGAAGCGGCTTTTTTCACCAAAGGCAATTTTTCTAGCTCTCCACCACCAAATAACCACCCCAGCACAAATGAAATTTCAAACAATGAGACCGTTTTTTTGTGCAAGATATCGCGTAATGCAGATAAAGAGAGGTTAGACTCATGAATATCTAAAAATTGTCCACCTGTGGCCCCAAAAAGCCCTGTGTTATAAGAGACGTTTTGAATAGCTAAAACACAAAGATGATCACAACGATCGGAAAAAGAAACCTGCTGCTGCTTGAGAGTTTCACTATTTTGAGCCAAATAACGGTAGCCCTCAGCGATTAACGCATAGCTGGCTAATAAAGCTATGTCTTCTCCAAAAACTTTATGGAGGGAAGGCATATTTCTTCTTTCATCATCATTATCCATACAAGGTAGGTCATCCGCAATAAGCGAGGCCGTATGAAAAAATTCCACCGCTAAAGCCGCTTCGGAAGCATCTGCTTGTTTACCCAATGTTTTTGCAACCATTAAAACAAGCGCGGGCCTAAAACGTTTTCCGCCATTGCGAAGCGCATATTCACAAGCATCTCTGACTTTGCTTTTAGCACCTAAGGCCGCAATACTTTGCTCAATCTTTGCTTCAACTTGGGCCTGATAAGATAAAAGAATAGAAAATGGGTTCACTAGAAACTCTTTATGTCTAAGAACATGTTGATGTCATTAACAAAAAAATGATAAAGAATCTATCTTTATTTTACATCGTAAATTTTAGAAACAGAAAGACTATAAATTATTTTCCCGAGTCATCCGAATCATTCCATCCTCTAACAACCCATGAAGACCAGATTTAACGCCCGCGTATGCAAACCCTAAGTTTTTAAACATCTCTTGAGAAACCGAATCCCCCTGAAGTGCACAAACTTTTAATCGATCAGTTGGGGATTCTGCTAAAACAGCATTTACCAATTCTTCTTCGATTTTTCTAAAAGAAGGTTGATCCCCAGCACTTATACAATGCTTAATAGACAAAGCCCCAGGTTTTTTCTTTAGCCAAATCAACCCAGCGACGGTGTTTTTTTCACGCACGACCTTCACGATCATGTCAGGTTTTTGAAGCTCTTTTTTAATGGAAGCTCGCTTCTTAGAAAATTCAGGTTGAATGGCGCTCTGTTTGAAAATCGACTGAATAGCTTTTAAATCACTCCTAGAAGGCTTAGAAGTTAAAGATTTTATTTCTAGAGTTCCTGAAAAAGGGTCTTTTCCTTTTAAAATGGATTTTTCCCGCTTCAAATCCAAAGCAATCACTCTTCCATCAGCTAGATAAAAAGGAAGCTTATGTAAATGCCCGATTATTTTTTTCCATTCCTTAGATTGTACGGGATCTTCAGAAAATTCCGTCGTAACTTCAATTAACGAATCGCGGAATTTTTGATAGTCTCGCATATAAGCAATAGAGAGAGGATGCGTGGAAACAAATCTTTGAATACCTTGAACTATCGACTTGCATTTTCCATCATTTAATTGCGCTTCGAAGGTTTGTAAATGCTTATAGATGTGTTTTTGTTTCCTCATAATTTGGGTACGCTTTCGCAAAGATCGCAACGCTACAGCTGTCGCAACACCCATCATACTTGTACATGTTCCTAAACTCACCGTTTGGGGTGGGAGTCCAAGAATGCCGGTTAAAGTAGCCAAAAATCCCAAAATCACCGTTGTAATTGCAGAAGTAACAAGAATTTGTCGATTTTGATAAACCTTTTTTTCATGCCAAGACCGGGAAAACTTGGGCGAATACGCAAATGTATTTTCTTGTACTTTTGGAACTGATTTAACCATTTTGACCTCTTTGAATCGGTATCGTCATCGTTTGAGCTCTCGATTTTATAATGTGGAAAGACGGAATAAATCCCCCACAATTAAGCGTAGGATAGCATAAGACATTTTTCCCAAGTAAAGTTCCTGGATTAGTCACAACATTACAGCCAATTTGGGATGAATCACCAATGATTGCACCCAGCTTTCTTAAACCTGTTTGATATTTTTGATGTTCCACAACAATCGATACAGGTCGATTATCCAGCTTCAGATTCGCACATTTGGTCCCAGCGCCCAAATTAACATGGTTCCCAAGGATAGACTGCCCTAGATAAGCAAAATGCGCTGCATGCGCATGATCAAGCAAAATGCTGCGGATGATTTCTGTATCGTGTCCAATGACACAATCATTCCCTGTTACAACAAATCCCCTTATGTAAGCCCCATGTCGAACAACACAACGATCTCCAATCCAGCAGGGACCTTGAATATAGGCACCTGGTTCCACAACTGTTCCTTTGCCTAAATGAATTTGATCTGGATTCACAAGGTAAGCAGAAGGAGAGACAATTGCCTCCTGTTTTTGGAACGACATTTTTTCTAAATAACTTTCTAATCGATTTAAGGCAGTCCAAACATGTGCGTTTGGTTCAAATAGGTCTTTATGTGTGTACGTGTCTAAATCGAAGAAATAAGAAGGCAAAAGGAAATCCATTGCGAGTCCTGATTATTTCTCTAAAACCATTTAAACTACGAGGTACTGACAATATTTTCAACAGCTTTCTTTATTGAATATATCTTATATAAAGCATGTTTCTACTTCTTCTTTTGCTGTGGGAATGTTCATAACGCAGGACATCTTATCTCTTTATTTACCCTGTTTTAGATTGTTCGTTTTTTGTCAGTAGATGGAAGAAAAAAGGCGGCTTATCGACAGAAATTAATTATGCACAAAAATGCATTCATAAGAATCAACCGAAAAAAGGGGACTTATGAACAACATTTCATGCTTTTTGCATTTTCTGAAAATGGGTCCTTGAAAAAATCGTGTATTTTTGAAAACGCGAATTTTCCATAGTCTCTTTTGAAGAAGATATATAGATATATCTCTTGTTTCTTCTTCCTCTATCCCTGTGGAAATGTTTGCAAAAGGGTAAATAACAGAGAGAAATCAGTCTGTTTATAAGTTGTTCGGAAAACGTTGATAACTACTCGGTTTTGTTCAGAGGTGGGACTTTTGTTCAGAAGCAAACAAAGGAGCTGACAAAATTAGGTGGGGTTATGAACAAAACTTCCACCGAAATTTTCATTCAAAAAAAGCTTTTTGATGGTTGAAGGTTTAAAAATATGAATTGACTAAAACGGGCAAGTTCGTAAGTTTGGGTTTGAAAATCATGCAAATTTAACAAAGGAAACCTATGAGCCATTATAATGATTTATTAACCCCACAAAATTGTGCGATTGCTTTAGTCGACTATCAACCCGCGATGTATTTTGGTGTACAAAGTCACGATCGGATTACCATTATGGAAAATGCAGTGATATTGGCTAAATCAGCAAAATTGTTTAAAGTCCCCTCCATTTTAACATCTGTTGCCAAAGATTCTTTTAGCGGACCCGTAGACGAAGCTTTGACAACCGCTCTAAGCGACCATAAAGTGATCGATCGAACATCGATCAATGCATGGCTTGATGCAGATTTCAGAAAAGCTGTTGAAGCAACGAAACGGAAAAAAATTATTCTAGCAGGATTGTGGACTGAAGCATGTGTATTATTTCCGACAATGGATTTGCTGAAAGCTGGATATGAAGTGTATTTTGTGGCAGATGCTTGCGGAGATGTGACTTTAGAGGCACACGAACGCAGTATCCAAAGAATGATTCAAGCCGGCGCCGTCCCCATTACTTCGCTGCAGTTTTTGTTTGAATTGCAGCAAGATTGGGCGCGCTCAGAAACATATAATGGGGTAATGGAAATTTTGAAAGCGCATTCACCCTACGGTTTCCAAGTGACTTTTTCAAAATGGGCACTAGGAGAACATGCTTCCGAAGGCGGCTCTAAGAAATAGCCTTATAAAGAGTGCTGCATCCTATATGTAGCACTCTTTAAGATCATGGATTAAAATTCTCAATCGCTTTTTTTATTCCCACAATAGAATCTTCAAAAAAGGCAGGACCTGTCAGAATCGTCACTTTGTTGACGGTTAAATTCTCACTCGCATTTTGACCCTTCAAAAACTGTTGCGTTTTGTAAGCTTCTAGGGCACCTTGTGTGACATAACCTGTTACGGCTCCAGTTATAGAGTCAACGCCCCCATCTTTGACATCGCTTGCGTGGGTATAACTAGAAACTCCGAGTCTTAAGGCCTCTCGCATACCTGTCACACCGATCATACGCATTTTTTCTTCCTTGAATGCATTTCGATTTCCCAATCCAATAAGTAAAAGTTTTTTTGCGGGAATTGTATTAGAGGGAGGTGTGATCAAAAGAGTCTCAAGATCCTTACCCTCGAATTTGTTTGTTTTGCGTAATTCTGTGATCAAGCCATGCAAAGCGGCATCGACATGCAATAAACCGTTTAGTTCTTTTGGTAATGCTGGGGGCGATGTAAAAATATCTCCTTCCGTGTATTCAAATACACACACAATTTGTAAAGGGGTTTCTTGTGCAGAAGGGCTTTGAACTAAGGCTTCTATGCTTACATTGTTAACCTTTCCCACAATTTCTTGTGTGCCGACTTTTGGTAAAGTTTGAGGCATAGTCGTTGCAGAAATGCATGCAATGAAAAGGAAGTACACCAATTTAGTTAAATTTTCTAAAAATTTTTGTCTGATTAGGACCATAAAAATCCCCTGATTAAGTCTTCTTTATGAGATTAAGCTGTTTAGATAATCGTTTTAAAGAAGTGGTTAATTTGCTTTTTTTCAATTTATTTTTAGGTTACAACATGGATTAAATTAACATTCAAGAGAAAATTTTATGGATGAACTTAAGCTAGATTTAATTTTATTTAATGGGAAAATCACAACACTCGATAAACAAAAACCTGAAGTGACTGCGATAGGGATTAGAGATGGATTGGTGGCAGCATTAGGGGCGGATGACGAAGTCAAAAAACTTGCCAGCGATCAGACTCAAGTGATCAATTTAAATAAAAAAAGAGTCATTCCAGGTTTGAATGACTCCCATTTGCATTTGATTCGTGGAGGACTGAGTTACAACATGGAATTAAGGTGGGACGGAGTGCCTTCGCTTGCTTTAGCTCTTGAGATGTTAAAAGAACAGGTATTGCGTACGCCACCCCCTCAATGGGTTCGTGTCATTGGAGGGTGGTCTGAATTTCAATTTGCCGAAAAAAGAATGCCAACGTTGCAAGAAATTAATGCAATCGCTCCCGAAACACCAGTCTTTATTCTTCACTTATATGGGAGCGCTTTGTTAAATGCGGCTGCTTTGCGAGCTGTTCAATATAACAAAGACACGCCGAATCCTATTGGAGGAAGTGTTGAAAGAGATAAGAATGGAAATCCGACAGGATTACTAATTGCCGAACCCAATGCGATGATTCTCTACTCGACTCTCGCTAAAGGCCCAAAACTGCCCTTGGTAGACCAAATCAATTCGACGCGTCATTTTATGCGCGAACTCAATCGTTTTGGATTAACAAGCTGTATTGATGCAGGTGGTGGATTTCAAAACTACCCCGATGATTACCAAGTTATTGAGGATTTGCACAAAAACGGTCAGCAAACGATTCGGATTGCCTATAATTTGTTTACACAAAAACCAGGTAGGGAATTGGAGGATTTTCAAAAGTGGTCAAAGATGGTGAAGCCTTATTCTGGAGATGGGATGTATCGTCAAAATGGTGCAGGGGAAATGCTGGTATTTTCTGCTGCTGATTTTGAAGACTTTTTATATCCAAGGCCAGATATGCCTTCTAATATGGAAGGTGACCTCAAGAAAGTTGTCCGCTTCCTAGTCGAAAACCGATGGCCATTTCGCTTGCATGCCACATATAACGAAACCATTAATCGAGCTCTAGGTGTTTTTGAAGAGGTTAATCGAGAGATTCCTTTTAATGATTTGTGTTGGTTTTTTGATCATGCTGAAACCGTGACCGATGAAAATTTGCAAAGAATTAAAGCCTTGAACGGGGGCATATCCATTCAGCATCGTATGGCATATCAAGGAGAGTACTTTATTCAGCGTTATGGAGAACAAGCTGCTAAACGAAGTCCACCCATTCGAAAAATGCTCGATTTGGATATTCCCATCGGAGCAGGGACTGATGCAACACGTGTTGCAAGCTATAATCCCTGGGTTTCTCTCTATTGGTTGGTTGCAGGTAAAACTGTTGGAGGAACCGTTCTTTATGGAGCGGAAAACAAGCTGGATCGTTTAGAGGCTTTACGTCTCTATACTTTAGGGAGCGCCAAACTATCGCGTGAAGAAGAGATGAAAGGATCTCTTTCGATTGGAAAATATGCGGACCTTGCGGTTTTATCCCATGATTATTTTAATGTGCCGGAAGAATCGATTAAAGAGATAACATCTCTTCTAACCATTCTGGGAGGCAAGGCTATTTATGGAGCAGACGAATTTGCAAGCTTGGATCAGAACAAAAATCTACCGGTCAGTCCAAGTTGGTCACCAGTCATCCATTATGGGGGATATTTTAATCCAGATAAACACGCAAACTGTGCCTGTCAGACCAAAAAAGATTGCTTAGATGGTATTTTAGGGAATACACATCCGAAACGACCACTAAATCCGTGGTCATATGGATGTGATTGTTTTGCCTATTGATGGATTTTTTAGTTGAGAAATCGATCTAAAATTTCAAGTAATTCTTCAGGTTTTTCGACGTAGGGAAAATGTCCGTATTCTTCGATGACCACAAATGTTGAGCGTTCGATACTTTTGTGCAAGTTTTCGGCTGTTGATACAGGAATAGGATCCTGGTCACCATGCACAATGAGTGTTTTACATAACAATTTCTTAAGTGCATGATGGATGTCGAAAGGATGGGAAACAACGTCCTCTACCTTTTGGGGAAGCACACAATAATTGCTAAAAATGATTTTGAAGAAATCCACACAGGTTTGGTGTCGCCGGCAATGAATTCTGCAGAATGTTCGATTTCGTTAAGCTTTTCCATGTGAGGATCCATTCGACGCGACTGTTCTTGAAAAAACAAAGCAAACTCATCAGGAGATGCGGGAACAGAGTTTAATAAGATAAGCTTATCAATTGCTTCAGGATGGGAAAGAGCATATTTCATTTCTAAAAATCCACCCTATGAGTGTCCTAAAATGGTTACTTTGTCAAAACCAAATTCTTTGCGGATAGCTTCTAAATCTTTCACAAAAACCTCAAGTTGAATGAGAGAGGGGCCAGCCCTCCTCCAGAAGACCACTTCCTCTTTGGTCATAGAAAATGACGAGATGGCTTGCCGCAAGCTTGCTCATACGAGGTAATAAATATTCTTGCGATAAGCCAGATCCACTATGCAGGACAAGAAAAGTTTCGCATGATGCATCTCAACAAAAGTTTGCTTCACATCAAGTAAAAAACAAAATGTTGAAAATAGAAGGGCGAGAAGAAACAATAGATTTCATAAATAAATGCAGAAAAAAGACTTGAGAGCAATGTAAAGAGGGAATATTTTATACATAAAATTTTCAAATGGACACGTATGAAATTTACCTTTCTACTTTTTATTCTGATTCCTTTTTTGCTATGCGAAAATGGAATCGAAGATGCTCAAACTTATCACCATCATTCTACATTGCAGTGGCGCATTGTGATGGAAACGATCGATTTAATTCCTTGGAATGAATGCGACAATGTTTTAGATGTTGGTTGCGGAGATGGAAAAAGGGATCATATGGGGTAGTACAGAGCTCACAGCCAATCTGTTTAGAGCGACTCAAGCTAAAGGTAAAATTCGTCGAGAAAATATCCAAGGGAAAAATAAAGCTAACCAAACTCACTACGTCAAACTATTGAAAAGTTAGGAGGTACTATGCCACAAGATTTACCTGTTGCTGAAAAAAGTATTAGGCAACTGGAAAAAAAATCAGTAAAAGGTTAATAGAAGCAACTAAGGATTAACTTAAAAAATTCTTTGTGAAATCTTACCTACAGCCTCAAAAATACAAAGGGCATTCTAAAAGAGAATGCCCGTAAGTTCTAGAGAAAAGAATCTGAGTGAGAGGATTCGAACCTCCGACCCCTTGCACCCCATGCAAGTGCGCTAGCCAAGCTGCGCTACACCCAGATAAAATGAATTAAAGGGCAACAAGGCCTTCAAATTGAAGGTCTGTATTCCTAAATTGTAGAACGGCAATACGCGCACATTCTTCAATAATCTTTTCGAGAGGATCTGCAGGATGTACTTCTGCCGCTGAAATATCAACAGAAATAGAGGCTGAAAAAACAGCTCCGCCGCGAATGCCTTTCGCTTTAAAATTGGCAAAAATGCCATCTTTTTTCTTCGTAATATTAATAAAGCGAATTAAGTTATTCTGAGCAAGGTCCATATGATTTCTCTCTTGATAAAGAGCAAAATCGTACGCTCTTTTTTGTTTCAAGTCAATGTTAAAATACCTCCTTTATAATGTCGAAATGCCTCTATTTTGGACAATGGGGGGCTTCCACATTCCATCCAATAGTTCTTTTTCAGGCCAATAAAAACGAAAGGTCAAAACAAATGGACCTTTAGGAGCTGGTAACCAATTGGCTTCTTTTTCCTTATCTGGCGGGCTATTTTGAATGTAAAGATCTAGCGATCCATCGGAGTTATATTTAAAAGGATCGCGAGAACTTAGGTTGTATCGATTCAAAGGATTTTTTACAAAAAAATACTGGTTGTTATAGAGGGTTAAGGACCAAAATCCTTTGACTGGAGGCATTTGACCCTTTTCAAAATGGATGACGTATTTGTAGGTTCCGTCGAGTTGCTGCCCACGACTATCGACGTGTGTGGATGGATAGATGGCGTCTTCAGGTAAATTGGCTCCTAATCCCACAGCCGCAATGAAAGCGCGCTGAAGATAGTCGGTTCCATACTGGCCTGTTTTAAGGATAAAATCCCAGCCGTTGATCGTTTTACCTGCTTTTGAGACGTGTGCTAGGATCTTTTCTTGTGCTAGCCTTGGAACCAGTTGTAGAACACGTGCAATGTTTGGGTTTAACTGGGCTTGTTCCAACTTATGCCCTGCCACTATCCCAATTTTAGAGATTCTCTCCAGAATAGGGGCATCTTCATGGGCCGGGGGATTTTCTACCATGAGCGCCATCATGCGGTTAAAAAAAGTAACGGCATCTAAATAATTCACTTGATCGCGCACGGGTGTTTTCATATCAATTTTAGGATTAAAAGAGCCTTTGGGTGGTGTGTAATCCTTTCCAAAGTAGCTGAGTGGTTTCACGCTATATTGATCTTGTATGGCATGCACAAGCTTATAATCTTCCGGTGTTCCTGTACTGTAAGTTCTGCCTAAAACCCACACGAGATTGGTGGGTGATTTGAACTCTTTCACTCCATCTGGCAATGTCCCATTCCATTTGGGTCCTGTGATGGCATAATCTCCTGCTTGTGTGCCCGTTGTTCGAGTTCCTGGGGCTGCGAAAATATTGGTCCAAGCGCTTAGCATAGGCATCAGGTAGTAACGGTTTCCTTCTTCTGGAACATGCAAAATATAGGGTTCTTTCGAAAGGTCTAACCAGGCTATTGAATAAAGAGTATCTGCATTAGGTGTCGTAACATCTTTAAAATCTGCATTGGGATAGGTTCTTAGATTTCCAAATTGTCCCATTGGGGCTTTTCCAACGGTGGAATTTTCCGTATTTGTCATCACTTGTCGCGTCACGTCCATCGTAATTAATGGATAGCCATAAATGTAGGCATCGATCGCAATTGCTTCTGCTTCCGCATCGCTGATTATACTCTGAGAAAAGCAAGCAAGTGGAATTGAAATTAAAAAACAGATACTGAGAACGAATGAGTTCTTCATAAAATGTCCTTTTGTGGCGTTTTGCATTTAGGCTGATCAAAAAATCTAGCTCTAAGCGCTGTAGGAGTCTTTTTTCGAAAAAAAATTAAAATAAGCGTTAGCAATTTACATAAATGAAAAAAATTTTAATATCCACAAAAAGAGGGAATTTACCTCTCCACTTAGACAATGACTACGAAAATACGAAAAACTGGAACACAAGGAGAAAGAAGTTATGAGTTGGATAGTAGATAGTTTACGGGCTGGGGAATTTGATTTGGAAACAGGTAAGCAAATTGATTTGAGTATGAAATATCAATTTTATTTGAACGGAGACAAAGAGCATCCCAAGGAATGTGTTTTTGCTGAGAGACTCGACCAAAAAGTTTTCTTAGCTACAGAACAACAAACCGTCGTGATCTCGCGTCTTTTTGCGGATTTACACACGAATGAAAAGGTTGTTATTGTTAAAAGATTTGAAGAGGTTTCGACAATGGTCCGCGTAAATAAAATTCTTAGTGAAGGGCGAATTGGAACTTTGATTATCGATGATGAAAATCGGATTCGTTTAAAAGTAACGGAGAGTACTGAACAGATTTTTCAAAATCTCCAGGTAAAAAATGTCATGATTAAAAAAAACAGCCATTATTTTTTGAGTGAAGAGCTCCTTTCGGTAGAAAAATTTAATGAGTATGACTATCAAAAATTAAAAGATGGCCATATTAAGGCTTGGTTGGAAAAACGTTATCCACAGCAATTAGAAGATCCAAACGAATTGTTTGTAAATACGGATGAGAAAAAGAAAAGAAGATGGTATCTCCTTTGTAAATAGAAGAGATTTTAAGGAAGGAAGAATTTCTATGTTCTTCCTTCGTTTTATGCAAGAGCCTGTACCGCCTCAAAATTGGCGTATGAGGGTTCTTCTTTAAGCGATCTGGCATATGCATAACCCGAGATAAGGAAAAGCAAAGCCATGGGTTTGTATGCGAGATAAACGTCAAAGAAGATCATGTTCACCATGAAAACGATGACCATCCACGTCAACTGCTTGCTTTGTTTGCTAATTGAAAGGAATAGCCCGGCATACAAAAACGTGCCAATGAGGCCATTTTCTGTGAGAATACGCAAAAACCCCCCATCCAAAGCTGGAAAAGCAAAACCAGGACCAATACCTTGCAAGTAGCATTGTGGGTTAGCTAAGTATATTTTAAAAGCATAGCACCACTTATGCATACGCATCCACCAGCTTTGATCGAATTTTTCATCTGTTTCCAGCTTTTTGATTTCAGGTTCTGCTCGAATATCGATGTCTTCCCAAACCTGTTTCATGATTTCGATGTTTTTGTAACTGAGTAGGCCGTCACTGCGTAAGCCTTCCGTGTTGACGACGAGATACGCAATTCCAATCGATAAGCATCCAAGAAAGCTGGCAACGATAATAATCGATTTAAGACTAACCAAGCTTTTTAGTTTGATCATAAAGGGTACTAATAAAGCTGCAAGGGCGATGCGTGATCCGGATAAGATGACAAAAATGGCAAAGATCACAAATTGAATAAAAATGGCGCATTTATGATAGACCGTTTTTAGCCAGCGAGGAATCACGATGGGAATTCGTTTGCGAGCAAAATCGTCGAAGACCAAATAACAAAATAGCAGGTTAAGAATAGCGCCCGTTTCAGATGGAAAAGAGGCGATTCCTGTAACACGATAGGTGTTTTCTCCATAGCCTGCAGAGCTAAATCCTCCAATTAAACCGACTTTTTGCATAGCCATGATGGCTAAATTCCAAACAAGAAAACCATACATGATTTTGCGTTCGCTCACAAAGTCATAAGCAAAGCATCCGACATAAAAAAATGTGGCATATTCTAAAATACGTAAACAATAAAAGATTTTGGAATGCACATGGAGACTATCGATCGAGACTAGAAATCGATTGCAAAAAAAAGAAAACAGAGAAAATCCCACAACTGCAAAAAGCCACTTTTCGAACTTGCATAAGGAGGTTTTTAAGGAAAAACGTGCCCAAAATAGGATAAAAAATGTTCCTAGTAAAATAACATCGTCTAGGCGAATACCCGCCGTTTCTTTTTCCGAAAATTTAATGAGATTGATTTTAGGGAAAAACAGAAGGGGCAAACAAAAGGCAAGAATAAGGCACGTTGTTTTTTTATCGAAAAGGCGCATATGGGTTACCTATCTAAGAACTTGACGACGCAGTATTTTAAAAAGGAGTAAGCTGCACCAAAAGGAAAGATGTGTTTTAAATTGATTCTGAGTTCGTTTTGAGCAGAGTGTAAGCGCATTTTTCTCGGCATATTTCGACGCTGTGGTGTCCACCCTCTGCAATGATAAGCAATCAAATTCGGATGAAAAAGAAGCGACCAATTGTTTTTTTGGAGACGCAATGATAAGTCGATATCCTCTTTATACATGTAAAAATCGCTATTAAAAATCTCTTGTTCGTTAATTAAAACAGCATCTAATGCTTTTTTTCGACAAAAGAAAACGGCACCACAGATGGCAGGAATTTTCTCGATTTCTCGAAAGCGCTGAGGTTCGTATGTTTCTTCTTGTCCACGATCATACCACCGCCCATACCATGTATGAAAAATGCCTGTTGTATCATAGACGTTTTTAGGTTGGTTTGCCTGCATGTCATATTTTAAAGTTGTGCCTGTTAAGGCTCCACAGTTGGCATGGGAAGGATTTTGCATCATTTGCAAGGCCTGTTCTAAATAGGTGCTGGTGATAAAAGCATCGGGGTTTAGGAAAAAGACATAATCGGTATTTGGAGCCACATTTTTCCATCCCAAATTATTTCCCACACAAAAGCCCGCATCTTGTGGAGCGTAGACAAGTTCAACCAAAGGATTTTCCTGATAATCCCATAAATAGCTTTTATCTTTGGAACCTGTATCAACAATAATAATTTGTGAGGGGGACACGGTCTGATTTTGCAAACATTCCATGGCTTTAGGGAGATGGAGTTGACTGTTATAAGTGACAATAATGATGGCTATCTGGTTCATATTTGTATGCTTGCAAGAAGTTTTAACGCGAGGGTTTTGCGATCATACTGACTTAAAATGGTTCGGCAAGGCTGGACATATTCCTTCACAACACAGTCTAGCTTATTTTGTAAATACAGTTTTATTTTTTCCACATTTTCCAATACTTCACCCGCTTGCGCATCTAAAATGAGTTGTTGTGATTGTTCAATTCCTTTTCCACCGACAGCAATAGTCGGAGTACCCGAAAATAGGTACTCAAAGATTTTTCCTGTCAAAACGCCAGGGAAATCCAGATCTGTCCAGGGAAGAAATAAAAGGGCGTGTGCATCTCTTTGCATGCGTAGGGCATCTTCTCTTTTGCGCATGCCATAGTTCTTGACCCATTGAGAGACTTGATATTTTTCAACAAGTGTGTGGAGATTTCCGAGCTGTTCACCGACAAAAATCACTTCTAATTTATTTAAGAGAGCTAGATCATGAGGATCCTTTTGCATTTCTGCAATGGCTTGAAAAAGGGGAGAGGGATCTCTTTTGGCTGAATAAATTGAGCCGGTGTGGACAATGCGAAATTTCCCATCTTCGGGAAAGATCGATTCCACTGGAAGCTTTTCACGATCACTTAGATCAAACCCATTTTCAAGGGTCAATACCTTTTTCTGTGGGTATTTTTTTTCAAAATCCTTTGCAAAGGGTGTGCTGACTGTAGTTAGAAGATCGGCTGATTGCATGAGTTTTCGTTCCCACCAGTTTTCGAAGCAGTTAAAAGGGAAAATGCCAGGATAGATATAATTATCACTCCATGAATCCCTAAAGTCCGCAATCCATTTTCTCCCTAGTCCCTGCTTCTTGAGCTTTTGAGCGACGACATGTACGGCATAAGGTCCTGAAGTGCTGACGATTAAATCCCAAGTTCCTTGCTTTTCAATGTATTTATAAGCGGGATTAATCCAAAGATCGGTTAAATCGGGCATGCGACAGGCATTAAAAATTCCTGTTTTGGTACGGAGCTTTTGAAAGCTATTCCAGAGAAGCGTTTTCAGCGAAAATGATTTTTGCGATTCTTGCGTTTTTCTATCTTTCTGATAACTTTTTTTAACGGTGCTCAAAAAATCTGAATAAGGAATTTCATGCACCCTAAATCCTGAATTCTCCAAAGTAAGAGATGTGCATGAGGAAGGCATTTTTTGTGTGGTTAATACGGATACTTCGTGGCCTGCTTCTGCCCAAAATTTGGCCCAAGAATAGGGTCTAAGAGAGGCTATAGAATTTAGGGGTGGAAAAAAAGTCGAGATAATTAAAATGCGCAAAGCAAACTTTCCTTTTTGAAGATTGTGGCAGGCAATATCATAAGAAAGGCAGGCGTATAATTCAAACGAATTGATGGAGTTGGGTATTAGTCTTTTGCAGAAGCTGCATCTTTGACAAGCTTAAAGAAATACCTGTGGATCATTGTTTGATGAGAGAGCTCAGGATGAAAGGTGGCCCCAAGATGACGGCCTTGCTGAACCAAAATAGGCGTGTGGTTAAAACTACTGAGAATCTCAACTTGCTTTCCACAGCTTTTAATTAAGGGAGCACGGATGAAAATAGCTGGAAAGGTTTGCTTGGGCCGCCCTAAAAAAATGTCAACCTCAGCTTCGAATGATTCAATTTGTCTTCCATAAGCATTTCTTTGCACAGAAATATCGAGTAAATGGAAAGGCGTGATTTCACCTGTATCGACTTCAGAAGCCATTAAAATTAAGCCTGCACAGGTGCCAAAGAGGGGTTTTTTTTTGGCAAATTCACGAATAGGTTCTTCGAGATGGATATAGCGCATTTGTTTTGAAATTGTGGTGGACTCTCCCCCGGGAATAATTAGTCCATCACATTCTTGCAGATCTTGTGGGGTGCGGACCTCTTTCGCTTGAATAGAAAGAGCGTGCAACATTTCCATGTGTTTTGCAAACGCTCCTTGTAAGGCCAAAACTCCAATAACCGGCGCATGCATGGACTACCAGCCCCTATATGCAAGCAATTCTTCTTTTTTGATTTGCTGAATTTCCAAACCTTCCATGGCACTTAAAAGGCCCATAGAAATTTTAGCTAGCATCTCAGGGTTATTGTAGTAAGTTGCAGCAGCAACAATCGCTCTTGCTCTTTGTGGTGGATCTTCTGATTTAAAAATACCAGATCCAACAAAAACACTTTCCGCTCCAAGTTGCATCATTAACGCAGCATCAGCGGGAGTGGCGATTCCACCTGCAGCAAAATTGGGTACAGGGAGTTTTCCTGTTTTCGCAACTTGTTGCACGAGGTGAAATGGAGCACCCATTTTTTTTGCTTCAGCCATTAATTCGGAAGGATCGAGCATTGTGAGCAAGCGCATTTCACGCAGAAGAGCGCGCATATGGCGAACAGCTTCCACAATATTGCCTGTTCCCGCCTCTCCTTTTGTGCGAATCATCGCTGCGCCTTCCCCGATTCGGCGTAAAGCTTCCCCTAAATTGCGGCAACCGCAGACAAAAGGGATCTTAAAGGGGGTCTTGTCGATATGATTTTCTTCATCAGCAGGTGTGAGAACTTCACTTTCATCAATGAAATCAATAAAAAGCGCTTCCAAAATCTGTGCTTCAACAAAATGGCCAATACGACATTTTGCCATAACTGGAATGGATACGGATTCTTGAATTTTTTGAATCAGTTCTGGATTGGACATGCGCGCTATCCCACCTTGAGAGCGGATATCCGCAGGAATTCTTTCGAGTGCCATCACCGCAACGGCTCCCGCATCCTCCGCGATTTTAGCTTGGTCGGGTGTTGTGACATCCATAATCACTCCACCTTTTAGCATTTCTGCAAGCCCAATTTTGACTTCAAAGGTATTTTTTTCGGGATAATTTGTTAATTTTTTTTCCACCATATCGGCTCCGAAATGATATTCTTAAATTTTACAGAATACGTATGCTAAACAGTATCGCAAGTATGGACAATTTTATGCTTGTATTTTTTTACAAATCTGAAAAAGGGCTTACAGATTGCAAAAATAGATTGCCCTGTTTTCTTCTTTTTAGCTCTGAACGAATGCTAAATAATAAATCTTGGTCAAAGTTTTTATGAGCAGCCCATTTCAAGTAGTCTAAAGGAATTTCTTTTAAAGATCTTCCCTTATGTTTTCCAAGGGGCATGCATCTTAGCAAGATTGGCTTAGAGAGAATTTGAAAAAGATTGTCGGTTGTTTTATATCGTTTTGCTAGATGCTTAAAAACCTCAATATTAACTAAAACATCGCTCATCGCGCGGTGTGCACCTTCAAATTGAATATTAAAGTGCATGCGCAATTGCTCGAGGGAATTAATGGGGCTCTCCCCATAAAGTCTAGCTAGACGCAATGTATCCAAGTAAGGATTTTGCCGAATAGAGCATGGAATCCCTGCACGTTCTGCAGCGACTGCAATGAGTTCTATGTCGAATAAAACACCATGTCCTACAATTGTATGCGAGCGAACTGCATCGAGAATTTGTGGGATTACTTGGGTAATTGGTGGTTTGTCAGCAACCATTTCAGCTGTGATGTGATGGATTTGGATGGAACTTTCTGGAATTGGGCATTCGGGATTGATCAAGGATTCGAATTGTTCCAGGATCTGATCGAATGTAAATCGCGCAACTGCGACTTCAATAATACGATCGGCATGAACGTCCAAACCGGTAGTTTCACAATCGATACAGACAAATGTTGCTTTTTCTAACAAAGACATAAATAAACTTTTTTTATATTTTTTTTGTATAGATAATATTAAGTGCGTTCTTCTTCAAGAGCTTCGTTCATCATCGCAATTAATTCTTTTCTTCCTAAATTTTTTGGAACTGAATAATAAGCATAATGAATATTCTCAGCTTCAAAAGCAGAAAGGATTGCGCGTGTTTGACTCGCTTTTTGATTTGCCGTGACTTTATCAACCTTGGTCAATACTAAGATCATTGATTTTTGATTTTTAATGACCCAATCCAAAAATAATTTGTCATCTTCATTGGGTAAGCGTCGAATATCAAAAAGAAATAAAATGAGTTTTAAATTTTCACGTTCTCTTAGGTAGTGTTCAATGAGTGGTCCCCATTTTTTACGAACTTCTAGAGGAACTTGTGCAAATCCATAACCTGGAAGGTCAACAAAAACGAGTTTTTCGTCGACATTGAAAAAATTTAACGCTTGGGTTTTTCCTGGAGTGCTGGATGTTTTCACCAAGTTTTTTACTTGGAATAAGTGATTGAGCAAGCTAGATTTTCCTACATTCGATCGTCCGGCAACCGCAATTTCAGGTAAAACGAGGCCTGCAGTATCTTTTACACTAGGGTAATTTTTTTGGTTAACTGCGGTTGTGATAAAGCATGTATTTTTAAATGAGTATTTCATATGGATTGTCCAGGTTTGATGACAATATGGCGTTCATGTTCACCAGTGTGTTGGATGGTCACGGAAATAGCATGAGGGGGGATGAGGTTTTGGATCCGCTCTGCCCATTCAATGCAACAAATGCCATTTGCGTATAGCAAGTCATCAAATCCCATTCCAAGAAATTCATCAGCGTGATTGAGTCTATATAAATCAAAGTGATAAACAGTTTTTTGGCCTTCATAAATATTCATGTAGACGAAAGTTGGACTATTCACTTCGGATGGCAAACAATTTGTTGCGCCAGATACAAGCCCTTTAATGAAGGTTGTTTTTCCGGCTCCTAGATCTCCGTGGAAGCACACAATACTATTTGGGACAAGACTTTGGCCAAACTGATAAGCGTGTTGCATAGTCTGTTCTTCCGATGAAGAATAGATCGCGGCTTTAAGTGAATTCATCATGTAAGGTTCCAAGTCACGAGAAATTATTATTTTCCCATATTTTAAAGCTGAAGGAAATAGGATATGTGGTCGAGCAAGTTTTGTTAAACCTAATGCATTGGCTTAACTGAAGAGAGATTAGAGTAGTCGGTAGATTCAGCTTCAGTAGGTGTTGAGAAATCGTTATACTATTACTCAATCCATTGCTCAACAAAAGGAGTAAAGTCTTCAATTTCCGCTACAGATTCAACAAATGAGGCAATCTTATCTTCTTCCAATTGTTTTTGAATAAAATTCAAAAAACTTTCTTCAATTTGGAAACGATTTTGATTCTGAACTTCGACTAAAGAGAGTTTTTTTAAATAATTTTTTTCAAAATCTAGGATAACAGCTTGTTTCGTGCTAAAAAGTTTTCCGCTTAAGACGGATGAATAAACGGCTTTTGTAATCGATTCTTTCGTTTTTGTTTTCGAAATGTAGCTTCGAATCACGTCCGGATCTTCAGAAACAAAAAAACGTTTTACACGTAGACCGCCAACTCTTTCTGTATTTTCAGGGCATTTTGAAACCCAATCATAAATAGCATCTTGCGGGTTAGGGTGCGTGTTGTCTCCAAAAACTTTGCCAGTAAAAGGGCAAATGTAAATTTTTTTAGTTCCTTCATTGACACTTAAATTACTAAAACCAATCTTGATTTCAGCTTCGTGCCAAAGTTTACCTTCTTTTTCGAGAAAATTGACTGCTTGATCAGTACTCTGAAAAATTGTTTTCTCTTTAGGAAAAAGCACAGGAGAGAGGTTGAACTTTTTTTCCACATAGCGAAGATATGTTGTCACTAGATCGGCATGGGGATTCTCTTGAAGGAAATGCAATAATGCCGTTTTTATTTCATCGGAGATGACAACCTTAGTCATTGCGACCTCTTTTATACCATTTTTTTTGATTCAATAAATTAATAACCGTCTTCCAGATTAACTTGTTTAGAAATTATAAATCAAGGTAATTTTTATAAACCTTTAGAGGAAATTTTTATTCGTATGGAATAGCCATATGATCCATCTAGACATTTCGTTCCGTTTTAAATTTTTAGAAAATTCTTCGATTGTCCAGTTTATAGTTTGTTTAAAGGAGAGTTGTGGTAGTCAAAAAATCTAAAACTAATCAAAATAGCTGAATTGCTAGTGAATATCCCAAGAACATGGAGTTTAGGACACAATGGTTTTAATAAAAAAAATGCAAGTACCAGGATATGAACAAGTCGTCGAAGGCATAGATGAGAGTAGTGGGTTACACTGTTTTGTTGCCATCCATAATACTTCCCTGGGACCTGCATTGGGTGGTGTGAGAATTTATCCTTATAATTCTTCACAAGATGCTTTAAATGATGTTTTGCGTTTAGCCAAAGGGATGACATATAAATCTGCTGTGATCACAAATGGATTAGGTGGAGGAAAAAGTGTGATCATTGCCGATCCACACAAAGAAAAATCCAAAGCCTTATTGTATGCGTTTGCTGAGGTACTGAACGCATTGGAAGGGAAGTATATTGCAGCAGAAGATGTTGGAAGTTCTATCGAAGATATGAATGTTTTGCATGAGAAAACCCATTATGTGGCAGCTTCAGCATCCAAAAATAGCAGTGGGGATCCGAGTCGTTTTACGGCATGGGGCGTTTACCGAGGCTTGCAGGCTGTTGCTAAAAAATTATGGGGGGAGCGTTCTTTAGATGGGAAAACGATTGCCATTCAAGGTCTTGGCAATGTAGGCGCCAAATTAGCTGATATTTTGTTTTGGGAAGGAGCCGAACTTATTTTAACAGACAAAGATGAGCACAAGCTACAAGAATTATCCTGGTTATACGGGGCAAGAGCTGTAGCTCCAGCTAATATTATGGATATCCCATGCGATATTTTTTGTCCGTGTGCACTTGGTGCGATTTTGAATGAAGAAACGATTCCTCAATTGCGTTGCTTGGCTATTGCAGGGGCTGCAAATAATCAGTTGCGTGTTCCTGAAGATGGGGTGGCACTTTTAAAAAGAAATATTTTATATGCTCCCGATTACGTTATTAATTCAGGGGGGATCATTAATGCCGCCGCGGAATATAATGAAGGGGGATATGATCCCAAAGCTTCAAGAGATAAAGTGGATCATATTTTTGAAACACTATCTTTGATTTTTGAACGATCTGAAAAAGAGCATCAGTCGACAAGTCTCATTGCAGATGAATTGGCAGAGAGTCATCTTAAAAATTTAGTGGGAAAAAGAACGACACCCATTATCTTTCATTAAAATTTGCAGAAGAGGGAATTGATATTCCCTCTTCATTCACTAAATGTTTATTTATTCTTAATAAGTTTAGTTAATAAATAAACTTTAATTATTTCACCCGGAAGAAAAGGGACAAAGCCCAGAAGTATGGATTTTTCCCATCCGAAAAAGAGGGAAAACCAGCTAGCTCCGCAGAAGAGTTGGGCTAAGCATGCGAAGCATCCTCCAACAAAAAAATGTGCAGAGGAGCGGCTGTTAGCAGCAAAAAATCCCATGATGTAAGCTTGAACAATCATTCCCATTAAATATCCCCCTTTTAAGCCAAATAAAGCAGTCGGACTAGCAAGGCCTCCAGCTAAAAATGGGCACCCAAAACCAATTTCAATTAAATAAAGCACGACTGCCAAGGCTCCATTCACAGGACCTAGTCTTGCTCCAATCAAAAGAGCTGTTAATGTTTGAAGGGTCAAAGGAATAGGAGTAAAGGGAAGAGGGATCGCAATTTGAGCACTTAATGCTAAAAGAAGGGAACTCCCAATGATTTGGAGAACATTTTGGATGTTAGAAAAGCTTGTAGAACGGATTGCAAGGGTCTGCATGGGTCATATTCCTTTTAAAATCATTAAACACCAGGTTAGCAGATTTACAAAAACTTCAAAAGGGTTTTAGTTATCAAAAGCTATTTTTTCTTCATTCTTATTTTTTAAATCTAACCAATTTGCATATAAAATGGCGAGCTCATAAAAGCAGATAAGCGGAACCGCTAACAAAATTTGCGAGAGCACATCCGGAGGAGTTAAAATAGCGCTGAGTAAAAAAATCCCCACAATGGCATGATGTCTGTATTTTCTCATCGTATTCTGGGAGATCACGCCACCTTGGACAAGCAATAATAAAATAGCACCGCCTTCGAAAGCCAATCCATTCCCCAGCATAAGGATAATCGTATACTCAAGATAAGATGATAGGCTCCATAAATTGATACCTAACCCCTGATTGAAATGCATAAAATACGCGTTGGCTAGAGGGATGGTCAATCTGTATGCAACGTAGACGCCTAGCCCAAATAAAGCAATGGTGAGAAAGAACGCTTTTAGCAAAAGTCTTTGCTTGTTGATGGATAATGCGGGGGAGATAAAGCGAAGAATATACCAAATCCATAAAGGGGAAGATCCTGCTAAGCCAAACCAAAAAGACAATTTAACAACCGTCGAAATACCTTCTAGAGGACTTGTCAAGATGAGTTTCGAACCATTTTGTACAATATCAATAACGATCGATTGTCCAGCCGGGACGACATAAGTGGATGCATTTTGTTTAATCGATTCGTTCGCAAAAGATGGGGCAACCATCATGTCGGGCGTAAGGTGCACAACTTGATCTTGCTGAGTCGAATTCGTGAGTTTTTTTCGGACAATGGATGTTTCCGTCCATTGAGAAGATTGGAGTGGCTGAATCAAAAAATGTAAAAGGGGCTTATAGGCCAGAAGGCATAGAAGAAAACCTACTCCGATAGAAAATAAACAACGGAGCAGGGTTTTTCTTAGTTCTTCAACGTGATCCCAGAAAGGTGCTTTCATATTGCATTAGAGATCGTTGGAGGGGTTCGATTCTTCGACACGAATGCGAGAAGGTTCCAATTTTTTTTCTTGAGACTCATCTTCTTCACAGGCTTTTTTAAATTCACGAATTGCTCGCCCTAAACTTTTAGCAAGCTCAGGAAGTTTTTTTCCTCCGAATAAAAGAAGAATTACGCAAAAAATGACAATTAATTCACCTGTTCCAATCATGCTTAAATCCTTTTATTTTTGATCAATTTGATTCGAAAGTTTTTCAATAAGATCCTTAACGTGGTTTTTTTCGTCCTTGGACAAACGAAAAGTATTTTGTTTGACCAATTTATGCAATCTGGTTAGGCCTTGTACCAGAATTTCCTTGATGTTTGCCTGTCGCTTATCTTCTTGGGGTAATGGAAACCAGGTGCGAATTTTGGCTAAAAGTTCGGTTTTGGTCTCTCCATTATAAGATTCGATAAATTCTAGTTTTTTTTCGAAATTTACATCGCGGCTGGCTAAAGTATAAATGGCCTGTTTAGGCATGGAATCGACCACAGCATGCAGTTTTTTAGGAACTTTTGCATGCAGTTCGTAATACTGCATAAAGTTGTAGGGGGTTTGTCTATTTCCATAAGCTGCAATCAGCCATGTTGTGAAGGCACCTTCTTTGTACTGAATTAAAATGTCATGCACCTTTTTAATTCTTTCCCCATGCAACATAATAGCTTGGCTATTGATTGCTTTGACTTCGGAAGTTAATTGCATAAGCGCGGGAAGGTCATGCTCGGGATTTTGCTCACCTGTTGTATATTCTTTCAGGATGTCTTCAAGCAGTTGCTTTTCTTTGTCAGAAAGATCGGAGATGCTAAAAATGCCAGAAAAACTTGTGAGGTTTCCTGTCGCAGATGCATGCGCCATTTTAGCCATTTTGGTAGACTGGCGATTCGTATTTAATCGTTCACTTAACAAAGCATTAACATTGGCCATATCCATTCTCTTGATTTAGGTTGTTTTTTCACGATGTAAAGCGGCTTTACATGAAAATTCAAAGTCGTTTAAGCAATTCTTTGGACATTGCAAGGTAATCTTCTGCAGCACGACTTGTAGGCATGGTTTCAAAAAGGGGTTTTCCGAAAATTGAAGCTTCCGAAACATTGATGTCTCGTCTGACCTTTGTTTTGAGGAGTTTTTTGGGAAACGTTTTTTCAATAACATCTAAAAAAGCTTTATTGCTTTTTCCGCGCGCATTCCAAAATGACAGCACAACCCCCAGCACCGATAGCGGATGTCTTTGGCTTAGGCTTTCCACAAACTGTGAGAGCCGTTCCAAACCTTTGATGCTATAAAATTCGGGCGTCGCGCACACTAAAGTATGTTTGGCTGCAATTAAAGCAGATTCTGTTAGCCAGCATAAGGAAGGAGGGGTATCGATGATAATAAAATCATACTTCAAGGGTGATAGGATATTGCGTAGTTTTTCATGAGAATAGCGATCTGTCGCTAAGGTTCCCGTGACTTCTACACGTTCTAACCATGTGTCTGCTGGAATTAAATTTAATCCAGAAATGGATGTAGGAAGGACAACTTCAGATAACTCCTTGTGCCCCTGTAAAACAGGTGCTAGGCTGTCATTTTCATCTGGATCAAATCCTAAGCCTGTGGTGAGATTGGCTTGGGCATCGAAATCGATCAATAGAACTTTCTTTTTATGATATTTTACCATCGCAGCTCCTAAGTGTAAAGCTGTCGATGTTTTGGCTGTGCCGCCTTTAAAGCTACTAATCGCAATGATGTTAGGCATGGTGAAGAAACGATCCTCCTGACAGATAAGGTTAACCTTGTCAATGTATACTGCAAACAATTTGTTTTTTGATAGGTTTTAACTAAAAAAGCGATCAAAAAGCAAACGTTTGCAGTATAGCAAACCGTTTATTTATGATAAGGAGAAATGAGTGCGCGTGAGCGTTTCTCCTCGAGCATAGATGCAATCAACTCTTCGGGTTTGATTTCTCCGAGGACCACATTTTCTCGCGTTCTCAGATTCACAGTATGATTTTGCACTTCCTGGTCACCCACTGTTAACATGTAGTTGATTTGAGAAAGCTGAGCATTCCGAACTTTTTTGCTGACAGATTCATTGGACTCATCAATATCACAATGGAATCCTGCTTGCTTAAATTGCTTGCGCAATGTTCTAGCATACTCAACATGACGGTCTGCAACAGGGATTAAGCGCACTTGAAGGGGGCTGATCCATAAAGGAAAGCGACCAGAAAAGTGTTCGATTAAGATACCAAAGAATCGTTCAATTGATCCAAAAATAGCACGGTGAATCATAACGGGTCGTTGCCGACTCCCATCTTCAGCTGTATATTCCAACTCAAATTTTTCAGGCAGTGCCATATCTAACTGAATTGTTCCACACTGCCAAGTACGGTTAATCGCATCTTGAATATGGAAGTCAATTTTTGGACCGTAGAAAGCGCCGTCACCCTCATTTATGCGATAAGGTCGGCCGGTTTCATCCAAGGCATTTTTGAGCCCTTCCGTTGCAATTTCCCATTCTTTATCTGTTCCGATGGTGTTTTTTTCGGGACGTGTGGATAACTCTAGGCGGTAGGTAAGTCCAAAAGTAGAATAGATTTCATGCGCTAAGTTGAGGACATTCAAAATTTCGCTGCGAATGTCGCTTGGCTTCATGAAAATGTGCGCGTCATCTTGATGGAAGCTTCGGACTCTAAAAAGGCCGGATAAGGATCCGGAAGGTTCAAAACGATGAACGTTTCCAATTTCTGCCACACGCAGAGGGAGTTCGCGATAACTATGAATTTGACCGCGGTAGTAAAGCATGCATCCAGGGCAATTCATGGGTTTAATCGCAAAATCACGATTTTCAATTTCTGAAGTAAACATGTTTTGGCGATAGTTACTCCAATGACCGGATAATTCCCACAGGTCGCGGGTCATCATGGTTGGCGTTTTAATTTCGATATAGTTTTTGTCGTCCAAACATTGACGTAAGTAAGCCAACAGCTCATTCCAAATAATAGTACCCTTTGGATGAATAAAGGGCATACCAGGGGCTTCTTCTTTTAAAGAGAATAAATCGAGCTTAGCACCTAAAACTTTGTGATCTCTTTTTTTAGCTTCTTCAACAGATGTTAAGTAATCTTTTAACATTTTTCTGTCGGGGAATGTAATGGCATACACACGTGTCAACATTTCGTTTTCGTGGTTTCCTCTCCAATACGCACCCGATGTTTTAAGCACTTTAAGAGCTTTAATCTTACCCAAGTTGTATAAATGCGGGCCACGGCATAAATCAAAGAATTCACCTTGGCGATAGCCTGAAAGTTCTGCATCTTCTGGGAAGCTGCGAATCAATTCCTGTTTAAAGGGGTTATGGGCAAATGCCTGGAGGGCTTCCTCTTTATTAGCAAAGCTTTCTCTTTTGGAAAGGTAGTTTTCCTCAATGATCAAACGCATTTGTTCTTCGATTTTTTCGAAGTCTTGATCAGAGATCGTTAAATTTCCAAAGTCGTAATAAAAACCATTTTCAATTGGAGGACCAATCGTCGGTTGAGCATCGGGCCATATGCGTAAAATGGCTTGAGCAAGCACGTGTGCAGATGTATGCCAAAAGACTTCTTTGCCTTGCGGATCATCAAATGACCAAAATGTGATCGCATCGCCATCTTTTAATGGATAGGTTAAATCAACAGCTTTGCCGTTTACATTTACACCGACAGCTTGACTAGGGCCGTTTAAATGAAGCTTATCTGCAAGGTCTTTTGCAGTGCTTTCTTCTGGTAATTCCAGTTCTGATACTTTTGTTCCACTGACCTTAACGAACATGATATGATTTCCTTAAAATAGCATTGAAAAAGTTGAATTGTGATTTTAGCTGATTTGCACATTATATCCGATTGTTTTGTTTAAAAAGCTTGATTGCAAACGGTAATTAAATTGTATACTCTGCAATAGACAAAAGAGAGGCAACCGTGGATCCTGAAAAAATCGAACAGCTTTTTTTACAGCTTGAAACTTCTTTGGAGGATCCTCGTCTATTTCAAAACCTATTTGCCATTGTGACAAAAATTCGGCAACATCGAGATGCCAAAGATGGGGATAATTTAAAGAGGGTTTGTGCGGAGGAATACGAAGAATTATCCAGACGCATGGATCAGTCTTCTTTGCAAGAAAGTTGCTCAGCAAGAAATGTTTTACGCACACGCAGATTGGCTAATTTATTGGTCAATGAAGAGGGGGAAATCAATTTCTCTCTTATTCCACCCTTAATTGAGCATCTTAAAACATATCTATATTCTCTGGGACCTAACCGACAATACGATACCAAAAGGCAAGAGCATATCCTCCATGTTTTAACATTGTTATTAAACGACAAAAATTTGGCTGTCGTTTTGAAAAGTATCAGTCGGCCTTATCAACACAAATTTGCCGATCAAATCATTCGAGATGCTCTTCAAATACCCCCAAATGTGGCTGTTACGGATGCACATGCCAGAAGAGCGGCTTTATCAGCTTGGATGTGCTACTTACGTCAAAATGTGGGATCCTGTTTTGCCACCGCACCCGCGATTATCGTGCATGATGAACAACCCGAATTATTTTTGACGGATATCCGAGAAATTTTGGCTACAGGACGATTAAAAAGAACGTTTGGCGGAGTTGAGTATTCAGTTCCATTAAGTACTAGCTGGGGAGCAGGGGAATTAAAGAGACAGTTTTTGATTATTAGAAATGCGGTTGAAGATTTTGAGTTTTGGCTTTCTCCCGGCCTATTAGCAGCTTTTGAAAATGCGGGCATCATTACGGAAGATCTTTCTTTGAAAAGGAAAATTCAAAAAACCAAGCAGGTCATTCAAAAAGTCTTTAAAGATTACAAAGGTAATATTCCTTATTTCTTGATTTCATCGGAAGAACTAATTCATGAAGCCCTTCTTAAATATTTAGATTTGACCCATCAGGATTTAGTGGATTATGAAAATCGTACAAAAGGGATGCTTTATACAGACATATTGATTCATTCTGTTCCCCAAGCAGGTAAAGCCAAAGTTTCAAAACACCAAGCTTCCGCCCATTTTTTTGTGATGTTAGAAAATGCCAAGAGCGCTTTTAAAGCCTTGACTGATAATGCGTTGTTGAAATCTTGGGAATTTACATTAGCCTCTTTTGCAGAAACAAAAGCCAATTTCACTCGTTGGAATTTGTACTCCAGCTTAGGGTTTGCCCCTGAGGAGCCGGGTGGCATTGGAGAATGCCTTTATCGGATGATTAAAGAAAAATTGGATGTATGCAATCAAACTGTACAGGACCGGCAAGCGGAATACGAAATGTTATTTTCGCAAGTCAAGTACTTAGAACAACGGATTCGCCATGCTTCCACTGAACAAGAAGCGAAATGGATTAAAATTGAATACCAAAGTAAAGCGAATGAGTTAAATGTTCTTCAAGAGCTAAGAGATCAAATGCATTCTAAAGCGCAGCAGTTTGCGCAACTTTTTGCAGCGCTAGTTGAGATGTATGACAGTCTATTTCCTTCCTATTTTCAAGAAGTCTATGATGCAGATATGCACGATGTCTCAACAGGACCGTACGATGACAGTCCAGCGGGTTTTCGCCTTTTATTTAAGCATGGACGAAGTAATACGGCTCAATGGACGCTTATTCAAAATCAAAACGAATTCATTGATGCATTGGTTTCCTTTTTTATCACCACGGAAAGTGAGATTCAAAATGATCCGATTGCAGAGGGGTTAGATCGAGATATTTCTGAAATTATTTCGGCTGTCGTGGGACATATCCGCACCCGTGAATTTTTAGAAACCGCCTTTTATCGCATGGCCGCAGCACATCACACGAAACCGATCAAGGATCCTCTCGATCATCTGGATCAGATTGAAAAAAAACCATGGGTTTATACATCCGGTGGTTCCATGAGCACATTGGTGAGTGCTTATTTTGCTCGGGATCAAAAACCCTCCGAAATGTCAAGGTGGGTGGAAAATCCTATGGAGCTATTGGTTTTTTTGGTCGATACACTTAAGCAGCTTCCCCCTAAAATTCAGGAAGAATATGAGCGCTCTCCCAATAAGTCAATGTTGATGCATTCTCCCACACACGCCTTTCTTTTAAAGCCTGGATTTAATCGTTTAAAAGAGGCATGGAAAGATGAGACCTACACGTATATTTGGTTAAGAGACCAAATTTTAAAACCCGCACAAGAATTCACAGAACAAATTCTTTTAGATGAAGAAGCGGTTCAGGTTTTAATTGAATTGATTGCACAAAAAATACCGGTTAATTATCGCCATTATTTTCGAAAAACTTTTGCACATCTTTATGGCAGAAAAAGTGTTTCGGAATTAAGGAATTTAATCTTAAATGCTTTCGAAAAAGATCGCGGATTACAAAGAGGGGATCAGCCTGCTCTACTTTCGGAAGAACTCGATAGTTATTTATATAGTTGGCTGCCTCTATTTCCTCGTTATCAACTTGAAAAACGTATTTTTGAAATTATACAATTATTGCCGGGATTGACGGTTACTCATTTAAATGAAATAAAAAAAGCAGTTGATAAACTAAATGTTTTAACTCGCAGAAGCCAGCCTTATTTAACTGCACATATTTTACGCGAAATTTGTAAAAGTCTTATTTGTTTAATTACTGAAAAAACTTCGTTCCCAATTGATTATCATAAAGAAATTAGTTTGGTTTCACGTAAATTAGGTTATGCCATTCCCGCTCCCCTTATTTTTGCAGACACCAATTGGGTAAAAGAAGAATTTGGATTTGTCATTAATCCGGGGGCAGAAGCTTTAGAGCTGTGGCGTGTAGACCCGATTGGAAGCTCAGGTGTCCCTATGAAAAGCTGGGAGATGTGGTTAGACGGAAGTCGCAGAGATTTAGACTGGGGAATTTACAACCGCCCATTCGAGTATTATAAATAATTCGAATTTATATGATTCACGCCTGATTTACAGCATGATGTGAAAGGGTTGTTGGAAGAGATTCAAAAAACATCAAACCCCCTTCTGATTAATTAAAATGCACGAAAACATAATAGATGTTGACTAAATCCCTCCAAATCCAGTAAAACGTTAGCAACGAGCAGTCGTTTTTGGCTTTTATATCAGCCTAAGCATAAGCTTCCCCTGTAAGGGAAATGGTAAAAAGCAAGGATCGCAACCGAATTGAATCAGTCGCTTCCAAAGCGAGATTGCCTGCTTTAGCTAAGAAAGCGAAAAAGAGATTTACAAATTGTATTTACAAAAAATGTACTAAATCTTATACATGCCCTTAGCACGTCATGCATTTTTCGTGTAGATAGAGGGATGAAATAGGAGACGAGCCCAAGAGTGGCTGTCAAGTACAATTTGGTGGGATTAGCAAAGAATATTTGAATAGAACTTAGCAACAAACAAAAATGGAGAAAATCATGAAACTTTTTAGGTATTTGTTGCCATTACTGGTAGCTCTAGGTTTCACTTCTTCTGCAATTTATGCAGATTCAGCTAACGATAGATTTGGCGACGAAGCGCGCTTTAACGAAGAGCTCAATGAAAGAGACTGGGATGCTTTGCTAGATTACATCAACACAAAGCGCACAATCAATGTTGCTGAAAAAGCGACAAACTTAACAATTTCCGGCGATGTTCGCACAGAGTGGAGACACATCCAAGAAAAACGTTTACACGAAAACTTACGCGGTCAAGGGAAAAAAATCCCAGTAAATTGTCACAGAAGAAGTAGTGATGATGATTGTGAAGTATTCTGCCATAGTGATGATGAAGAAGATTGTGAATGCATTCCAATCTCTCGCGATGACTATGATATTGAAGCTAACCTCTTCGTAGAATACTCTTGCGACAACACATGGGGTGTTATTCAATTGCAATTTGATAATTCTGCAGGTATCGATGGAACAAGTCTAGATTGCCGATGCGCAAGACAAGCCCTTCACGGAAGTGGTTTTGGCGATTCAATCAACCTTAAAAGAGCTTATTTGGGTTATAACCTATACTGCTGCGAAGGTACACGTTTTGATATTGAAATTGGCCGCCGCCCTCTTTACACAATTTTCGATTCCAATGTTCAATTCCTAAACCGTTTTGATGGTATCTTAGTAAAATACGACAGCAATTGCGAATATTTTGCTGATTGGTATTTACATATGGGAGCATTTATCGTAGACGAAAAAGTTAACCACTCTGCATTCGTAAGTGAATTTGGTTTACTAGATGTTTGTGATTCAGGATTCGATTTTAAATATTCCTTTATTACATGGAAAAAACACTGGTGGAATAATGACGGGAGAAACCGTTGTGATGAGAAGCATGCTCTAGGATCTCGTTTCTGTGTATCACAGTTCACGACTTACTACCATCTTGATCCAGAAATGCTTTGTGCACCAGCTCAATTCTACGGTGCTGTATTGTGGAACACAGCTTCAGGTAGAGGAAAAATCTTCGAAGAGCAGGAAGACAATCATCACAAACGTGAAAATTTTGCATGGTATGCAGGTTTTACACTTGGTGATGTGATCTGTGAAGGAGACTGGTCCGTAGATGTGCAATATCAATACGTAGAAGCTCGTGCTGTTCCAGACGAAGATGTATCTGGAATCGGTCGTGGTAACGTACTTAACGAATCTGTAACTGTTGCTGGTCGTGGTAACACAAACTACAAAGGTTGGAGATTACAAGGTTTATACGCTGTAACAGACAACCTTTCTTTAGATGCACGTGTACAATGGTCCACGCAAATCAAAAAGAGAATCGGTGGTCAACATAGCTACTCAGAGTATAGATTACAAGCAATCTACGCGTTCTAATCGAACCCTCTTGAGTTGAACTCTTGCAAAAACAGGGGAACCTTCGCTGGTTCCCTTGTTACTATTTAGTCTCTTTTATTTTTCTAAATATTATAAAGCACACCCGCCTAAAAAAGTCTTGCGTACATTAAAACAAATTAGAATATATGATGTGATTTTATATGTTGTATTTCAACTTTATCTTTTGCATCATAAAGAGATAACTCTCTTAATAATCTCAATAGATGTCTGTGTAAGTTTATCTTTGTTATCTTAAAATTGTTATATTTATTACAATAAACATCTAGATTAGATCTATGTGATTTTTTTTACTTTAAGTATTTTCGAACCAAGCTTGACATCGCAGCCTGATTATGCAATTAAATATGGAAGGCCAAGAACAAAGATTTAAATTTAAATGTCAGTGCTAATTTTGAAAACCGATGATTGAAATCATATTTTCATTCTAGAAATTCATGTTGAACCGCAACTTCTGAGCTAGAATTGGTTGAATATGCACAGTTCGCGATTTCTTGTTACTTCACGAACTTCACTATCTAAGAGGAAGTTGTGGCCAATAGGCCCTTCTTGTTTTGGTATAATCAATTTCTTAGCGAGAAATCCGCCGCATATTGTTAACGCAAAATGAAAATACCACCATTGAGATCTTCAAGCCTATTTCAAAATGGATTGATTTATATATGTCTTCTTCGATATTTTTCGATCACACCCATTGATTTTTTTCGATCCATTATTGTTTCAGTTCTTGATGCCTCTTCATGAATGGTATATTTATATTCCTGTTCGTTTCTTTCAATGATCACACCTAGATGAGAACCATATATCCACACTGTTGATCCTAATAATCTTCGAGCATTTATTTCATCGGGTTGAAATTGATAACAAACGGTTTTCAAATTGCTGCGTCAATTACCTTGAAAGTCTTCTTTTTTTACGCTTAAGATTTTATCTAGGCCCATTTCTAAAGGTAACTCTCGATGTGCTCGGACCCTATTTTTTGGCTTTTAGCAAATTTTTTATTTTAGTCTTTCAGAAACTTTTCTAGATAAATATTTCCTTCATTCATATCCAAAACTCCATCTAGACGCATTAATTTAATGAGTCTATTTTGCAGTACTCCATTCGCACTTTCATCGCCATACCAAAACTGGGTATTGCCATAAACATGAAATTTTCTTATTGTTTGAAAATTGAATGTCTCTGTGTAAATTGCAACAGGTCTACCTTGCTTTTTATATATTCTTTTAATAGGTCAAAATAATCTTATCTAGTCTCATGTTTTACAAATTTCAGTTCTTGCAATTTGCTTGTCGCATCATCAATTATTACTAATAAGCAGCATTTCGGCGCCCTTCCCTCTCAAATCAATCTGCATAGCTCCCATCCGTCTGCTCCAGTTCACCTTCTTGGCTTTCTTTGTCGCAATTTTTAATTTTTTTCGTTTATTTGCTTGCCATATCCCTTCTTCTATCATTAGCTTTCTAATCTATTCATGACTGAATTTCAAATGATGTCGTTTTAAAAGCTATTCGGATGCCAATAGGATCAAAATCTTCATACTGACTTCAGATCTATTCGATTATAAGATTCTTTTCTGTTCATTTTAATCATGTCCATTTGATGTTCCTATTTGTAATTGACAAATAGAATACTTCAGATGGTGACATTTTTACTTTGCACAAGTGGTGACCATTTTCACGTTGTGCTTACAATTGGTTATAAATATTTGACATCTATTTTCAATTTTAATATAACAACTCGATTTTATTCATTTGGATTTGGAGTAGAAGTCATGAGATCATTTCAATATTTCTTGGTCACCTTTATTTTGTTATTTAGCGCTTTAATGGCGGAAGAAGAAGATCTTCTACTGGAGCCATCTGAAGAAATTGCAAGAACCCCTCGGTCAAAGGAAAAAAATGATATTCGAATTTCCTTCGCCAATCTTTTAGGTATTCCTAATGGAATCGTAGAAGGCATGGTAAATGTAGTAACAGGTGATTTTGTGCAGCATGATATAGATCTTGTGTTGCCATCTTCTACTCCGCTTACTCTTGAACGTACCTATGCGAGTTCTTTTGGAAGTCATGGCTCATTATCTGTGGGATGGAATTTCAATCACTACAAAGTTTTGCATCTTTACCCAATACAAAAAGATAGGTTTGAAGCTTTATTGAACGAGGGAATGGGAGCAATTGCTAAATTTGAAGGGTATAAACCCATTCCCGCAAAATCTAATATATCACCTGAGTCCCTAAAATTAGGAGCGACGAATTGTGGAAAAGGGGAGATTTCAGGAAAAACAAATCCGAATAATATCAGCTTGCATAACCATACCGGTAGTGGACGAGGCCATTTATCTATTTTAGAAGGATCGGGAATGCGGCACCATTTTACCCATCTTTCTTTTAAAGATAATGATAATTTTTATATTTATCAATCTCATCATCCTAATGGGAATTTTTTTGATTATTATTATAAAAAAAAACAAGTAAATGCTTGTTCTCTTTATGATTCGAAAGGAAACTATGTTTCTCATTATGAAATTTACATGAATTCTACAAACAAAGAGAAAACCATAGAAATTTTCTCCAGTGATAAGCGAAAAGTGAGCTATTCACTTAAAAAAATTAATCATCAATGGCTTTTATTCGATGTTGAAAGTACAGATGTGCCTTCAATTAAGTATGTTTACGGTGATTTTTGTGAATATCCTCACCTTGTCAAAAAAATACTCCCAGATTCTCGGTATGTTCAAATTTCCTATTGGTTGAAAAATGAAGCTTGTGGAGGCACAGAAATAGATATAAAGGATCCGAGACATCACACTGTAAAATGCATTATGCAGCCAGTGGGGCTCACTTCGGATCCTATCCAAACCTATTCTTTTGAGTACAAATTAAAAGGTCAAGGTGAAGGAGGAGAAACAATTGTTAGAGATGTTCAGGGAAATAAAACTTCTTATCATTACAATACTTCTCAAAGACTGACGAAGATTGAATATTGCGGCAGATTAGCCAAAGGGGCTCATCGCCGGGATAACTTTTATTGGGGAGGAGAAAACAACACCAATCTCATGATTCATGCCATTACAGATCAAAATAATGGTGTTCAGCTTCTCCACCACTTTACTTATGATGCTTATGGTAATCCTTTGACAGAGACGATTGAAGGAAATTTAAGTGGCCAAAATATGTGCAACCCTATGGTGGGTAACGATCAAAAAGTCGCTAAAACAGGTTGTGAATCTCATGTAAAAATATGCGATTACGAACTCCAAACTTCCTACAACCATAAGGTGTGCGAAAGAGAAGGAATCAAAAAGACCAAATATTCCTACTATAAGGGAAAAGACCAAGTCGCAACAAAGTTCATTTATGATGGAAATAACATCAAAGAGCGTCATTTTTACCAGTACAATGATCAAGGGATGCTGACCAGAGAGGTTACAGATGATGGTTCGCAAACGAATGAATTAAATCGCACAAATGTTCGTCAATGTCTTATTCATGAAATCTCACCTGTAAAAGAGGGCTTAACATATCTGCCTGAAGAAGAAAAATTTTCTTGTGTCGATGCAAATGGACAAAATGCATGTTTTAAACGAGTAGTGAATCATTATGACAAGCATGGGAGACTAATTGCCCAGGACCATTTTGAAACAGATCGTTCACCTTCTCCTCGCTATCGCTTGCACTGGACCTATGACGCTCACGGCAATGTGATAGAACAAGTCAATGCGGCGGGGGAAACCATTTATCGCACCTTCGATGCCAACGATAACGTACTGAGTGAAAGAGGATCTCACCTCCCTTATAGGAAGAACTTTTCTTATGACTTCATGAACCGTCTCACAAGTGTTGAAACCATTGACGAAGCGGATATTAGTTATAAGCTTTTTTATGAATATGATAAACGTAGCAATCGAACAGCAAGCATTGATCATTATGGCAACAAGACCTGCTATGAATATGATGCTTTCAATAGGCTTGTTAAAACGATTTATCCACCTCTACCAAGAGATAATGGGGAGATTTTTGCCCCTACAGAAGAGTTTGAATACAGTGCATTGGGCTATGTTACTAAAACCAGAAATGGAAATGAGGATCTGACCATTCAACAGAATACGATTCGTGGACAGCCTTACTACATTAACTATCCTGATGGTTCAATTGAAAGAATGACTTATATTCTTGATGGAAATCTCAAAGAAAAAACCGAAAAAAATGGAATGAGAACCGTTTATACTTATGACTATAAAGATCGTGCTCTGACAAGTGAATCCTTTTCTCCTGAAGGAGAATGTCTAGGAAAGCATTCCTATGAGTATTCAGCTTTCCATCTCCTTAAAGAAACAGATGCAAAGGGGCATGTGACGACTTATGAATATAACCCTCAAGGACAGTTAACAGGTGCTATTAAGGAAGGCTCTGCTGTTTATTATACCTATGATCCTCTAGGACGGAAGGAAACAATCAAAACATTCTTTGGTCATGGAGAAAATGATTATACCTTAGATGTATTTGCGTATGACTTACATGATTATGTCATTGAAGCGCGCCAAGAGGATGCCTTTAAAAATGTGTTGCGTAAACAAACATTTGTCTATGACGCTGATGGGAATCAAGTAGAAACAAGCACTTATTCAGATGCGGGGGTAAGCACTGTAAAGACGACTTATAATTGTCATAAGCAACCTACCTCTGTGACGGATTCTGAAGGCAATGTCACACGTGTAACTTATCGTTATGATTATGTGGATGTATATGGCCTGACTGTTCCTTACTCCGAAATAACGGATCCCAAAGGAAATGTGACTGTTTCCATTTATAACACGCACAATAATATCTCTACCCTTCAAATTAAAAACGCTTTTGGTCAAATCATTCAGCAGCGAGAATTTTTTTATGATGGCGTAGGACAGTTAATCGAGACGCGGGAAAAAGTCTTTAAACAAAATGCTTTTGATCGAGAAGTTATCACAAAATGGACCTATAATTCCATTGGGGATGTTGCTTCTTGTATTGAAGCTGTGGGAACACCCGAGCAGAAAAGTACCTTTCACGCCTTTAACAACTATAGTCAAAAAGTTTCCACAACAAAACCTGATGGGAACTTGATCTATTTTACATATGATGCCAAAGGTCGTCTATCGGCTATTGCTTCTGCTGACCAGACACTTTCTTATGCTTATACCTACGATTTGAATGACAATCCCATTATCGTTCAAGATTTTGTCAACAATTGCCAGAATGTCAGGTCATATGACCGGTGTGATCGATTGGTTGAAGAAAAATTAGGGAACGGCCTTAGCATGCGATATGCATACGATCGACAGGGACGGATTCATTCGAGTACGCTTCCTGATGATAGCCACGTGGTCTACACATATAACGCTATAGACTTAACAGAGGTTAAGCGGCTCAATTTATCGGGCGAAGAGCTTTACTCACAGACATACAAGTACGATCAAGCGGGCAATGTTGTTCAAAAAGGCCTTCCTTTTAACCTAGGTAAAACAACTTACACCTATGATTTGCTTGGGCGGCATAAATCCATCCACTCTCCACATTTTAGTGAGACGGACGTAATGTATGATGATGTTGGAAACCTTCTCAAGCAAACTTACACAGATCCTCTAGGCAGTTTACCTTGTCAATATTCCTATGATGATCTTTATCAGCTTAACTCTGAATCAAGCCAAGCTAGTCACTCATATCAATATGATTCTCTCTATAATCGTTTGATGAAAGATGAGGAGTGTTTTGATTTCAACTCTCTCAATCAGCTTTTAGGAGACCGGGATGGCACTTATTATTATGATCCCAATGGAAACCTAACTGAACGGCATGATCAAAAATACGCCTATGATGTCTGGGATCGCTTGCTTTCTGTCACAGTTGGGAATACGCGGTTCAATTACACCTATGATGATCTAAGCAGACGACTTTCTAAATCTAAAGCGCTTTGGGATCCCTTGACAAATGCATGGATTGTTCAAGATGCCGAATATTACCTTTACCAGGGATATAATGAAGTGGGTGTTTGTGATAAAGATCGGCGTTTAATTGAATTTCGCACGCTTGGACGTGGTCAAGGGGGAGAGATTGGCGCTGCTATTGCTTTTGAAATTCAAGGACAAGTGTACATTCCTGTGACTAACTTCATAGGCAATGTCCAAGTTCTCTTAAGCACTGCAGGTGAACCCGTTGATGTCTACCGATACACAGCTTTTGGAGAAGAGACAATTAGCGATTCTGCGGGTAATAACAAAGAACCCACCAGTGCTTGGCGTTTTTGTTCCAAAAGATGTGATTCAGAAACAGGCTTCATTTATTATGGAAGACGTTATTACGATCCTCAAACGGCCCGTTGGATAACCGCTGATCCCCTTGGTTATGAAGCGGGGGCAAATCTCTATGCCTATGCAAATAACAATCCCCTAATAAATATTGATTTGTATGGTTTAGATGCAGGTCTAGTTGATGACCAAGATCAAATATCACATCAAGAAAATGCTGAAGCTAAAGCTGACGGCCAAGATTCGAATATCATTTATGAATCTGTAGCTGGAATAGCTAATGGTTATGCCGATCCCGGTGGTAGCCTTGATAAGCTTTTTCGATATGCTGGAGAGGTTTTTCAAGCTGTTTGTAATAGAGATTTTACAGGGATTAGGGAAAAGCTAAGCCAAAAGAGCCTTGGTTGGGTATGTGGCACAATTTGTGAGGTTTTTACAGTTGGGCTTATGCTCATATCGAATCCAAAGGGTATGCAAGCGGTTGTCACCATGATAAGATGTGGAATCACACATGCCAAGCAGGCCTTTAGGAAGATTGTCTCTGTCGCAACGTTATCTATTGTTGACCGAGCGAGGTCAGCGATAAAGAATCAAGCAAAACTTTTGCCAATAAGAAAGGAGGCGAAGGTGGCTCTTAAAGAAGAATTCAAATTGATTACAAAGAAAATTTTAAAGAATAAATCCATTCAGAAATTAAAAGAGAAATTTCCTTTTATTTTTGAGAAAGATCCTTTAACTGGTTCGGGAATAATCAATCATAATCCCTTTAATCCGCAGACTGATTCAAGAAATCCAAACACGAGTGAGAATGTAAAACAGTATGATGGTATTGGTTTAGGTGAAGATTCACACTCGGATAATGCGGCAGAAGGAAACATCCATACATTCTATGATTCTATTTTTGACTTTGGCATGTAACGAGAGCGTTATGAAACCATGTATGAGCACATTCTAAAATATCGAAAAGAATGTGCTCATCAAGATTTTTCCAGCACACTTGAAATAAATAAAAATTTAAATTAAATTGCTTCGCAATATTATTTAAAAAAATCGTGTGCTATGACAAATCTATATGAAAATCTTCTCTTTCCCTCTTTACGACAAATGATGCATGAAAAAAGCGAAAGCTATGAAAGCTTGCGCGAAAGGCATGTCCAAATTATGTGGTTAGAACAAAAGTTTTTTACTTTGTTACATACCACACAAGGATTCCCTATTCAAATTCTTTCTCCAGGAATTTGGAATGCAGAAGCGGGACCTGATTTTTTAAAGGCTCACAAGTTTAAAAGTTTGATGACATGTTTAAATAAATATAAGCGTAAGATTGACATTCGTTTTTTTAATCGGTTTTTAAAATCTTTAGTCGAAGAATTTGGTAAAGGGGGTACTGTTAAACCCAGTTTGGAAAAATTGCAAATGGCTTTTGTTAATGAGGAGTGTGAATTTTTTTTACAGAGAGATTACGAGCACCTGGCATGGAGAAGTCAGCTAAAATCGGGTGATATTCTGCGTGTCAATGGCAAAGAAATTGTTCTGGGAGAAAGAATTGGTGAAAAATCCCGTGGATTTGATAGAACCATACATTTTGCTATTCAAGGAGATAAGCAAAAGATTGTCTCGATCCCCATTAATGAGGCAATCCTGGGAACACGCAAATGCTTATCGAAAGAGGAAGGGTATGTACTTAGAATGCCCGAAGTTTTTGAGATTGATGCTTCAGGTGCATATGCTATTATGGAACGTCTGGCGGATCCACTAGATCTCAATTGGCTTAGCCAACGAGATCAATTTGCCAAGGAAGATGAAGATCGTGTTGGGGCATTAGCCACCGTTATTAACTGGTTGCACGAAAAAAAAATATCACCCGCCAATTTATCTCCTCGCCATTTGATGTTTAGTGCATCGGGGGAGCTTAAAACCTTAAAGCTGATTCTTAAGACGGCATGTTTTGATATTAATATGTTGCAGGCCTTTGTTCTCAAATGTTCTGCAGGGAACTTTAGAGTTTTTCAACATTTAATGGAGGCTTCTAATCTTAGAAAAGATCCTTACGGAAAATTTTATAAACAAATTATAAGCATTTCTTTGGACGAAAATATTGAATTTCCTGAAGATCAAGCCAAATTTGTGATAGATCCTTGCGTAGAATTTTATAAACAAATTATAGGCATTTCTCTAGAAGGAAATATTGAATTTGATGAGGATCCAGCCAAATTTGTGAAAGAGCTAGCAAAGAAAGATCCGCTTATTGATTCAAATGCTATTAAAAGAGCTTTAAAGCTTGTGGAAGAAATTATAAAGCCCCAGAAATGCATTGAAAAAGTTAAGCAGATTAACCAACTAAAACTTGATATTTTGATATTAATGGTATTTGCTGAAGATCCAGCAAAATTTGTGAAATATCTAGCAAGGCAAAATTCGATTATAGATCCAAGTGTTATTAAAAGAGCTATAATGCTTGTTGAAGAGGTTAAAGAGCTTCAGATTAAATGCATTGAAAAAGTCCAGCAAAACAAACAACTAAAACGTGATGATTTGGTCTTAAGGGTGTCGAATGAAATTTTGAGACAATATAAGATTTCTAATGCTCTCGGTGTAATTTGGCCTAGTTTAGCTGATCACGTGCAAGAAGCGATTTTTAAAAATGAAGAAGCCTTAGCGGCAACGGAAGCCGCTTTAGCAGCTGGAAGAGAACGACGACGTCAACTATCATCTGCACGACGTGAATTAAATTTTTCCTAAAATTCAAGGAAGATGGGGAATTGTTTTTTTTTGGGAAAATCGATTATAATAAAATTAAGTAATTGTAATTAAACGGGTTATGAAATCAATCAAAAAAGAATAAAAAAATAGACGAATAAATAAAATTTTTTCGATATAGAAAATGAGGAGAAGGTAACGGTCATAGCAACTGAGAAATCGGAGAATGTTGTGATGCAAAATTACACGATGGTGATGTTTGGCGAGGCAGAGAAAGGTGAATTTCGAACAGCTTACTACTGTAAGACGCTTTCTCACTTAGTCGACTATTTTGGCAACCCTCCGCCAGAAAGCAGAGGATTGCATTTTGCTGTACAAGCTTTACTATATCAGCGCGATCTTGTCTTCTTTCGTGTCAAAGAAGAGGGATTTAGCTTTCAAGATTACATAGAGGGTCTTCACCTACTAGAAAATCAAAGATCCATTGAACAAATAGATGCGATTGGGATTCCAGGTGTAGGAGATTCTGAAATTATTCATGCCTTGACTCCCTTATGCAAAATTTATCACAGCATCCTCGTGCTGACTGAAGCAGATTTATGCGACTATCTATTAGATAGTCCCACATCAAGAGCGTGATTAAGCTTGGAAAGCGAAGTATTTTTCGAGTCCTTCGGGTGTTGGGAGCATACTCTTTTTGCCAACTTGCCAGTTTGCTGGGCAAACTTCCCCATGCTGCTCAAAGTTAAGCAAAGCATCTAGTATACGGATGGCTTCTTCAACTGAGCGACCGAGAGGGAGATCGTTCACAACTTGGTGACGGACAGTTCCTTCCGTATCGATTAAAAATAGACCGCGGTATGCAATCCCTTCGGCTTCGATGAGAACGTCATAGTCTCTAGCGATAGACTTATTAATATCGGAAACGATCGGATAGGTAATTCCCTCTATTCCGCCTTTGGATTTTGGTGTATTAATCCAGGCGTAGTGTGAATAAGGACTGTCAACTGAACATCCAATCACTTGGGTGTTTCTTTTTTCAAATTCAGCTAGTTTTTCTTGAAAAGCATGTAATTCTGTTGGGCAAACGAATGTAAAATCCAATGGATAGAAAAAAAGCACAACATTCTTTCCTCGATATTGAGAGAGAGAAAAATCTTGCACAATTTTGTTTTCGACAACTGCTTTTGCGATAAAATCAGGGGCCTTTTTTCCAACTAATACTCCCATAAAATATCTCCTTTTTGTGAGCAATAATAGAAAATTGTAGAGTTGAAACTAATGATCAAATAACTTTCTTGCATCTGGCAACCAAGACTCTGCACCAATGGTTGTCTCAGGGCCGTGGCCTG
The DNA here is from genome assembly GCF_000875975.1 of Parachlamydia acanthamoebae. Classification (NCBI taxonomy): domain Bacteria; kingdom Pseudomonadati; phylum Chlamydiota; class Chlamydiia; order Parachlamydiales; family Parachlamydiaceae; genus Parachlamydia; species Parachlamydia acanthamoebae. Next base: position 682,384 of record NZ_BAWW01000066.1, read on the forward strand.
GATAGACCCGCGTTATCGCAGGTAATTTGGTTAGCTTATCCAAAGAATCCCACATCTTTTCTGGTTGGCTAGTGGGAAATGAAAGATTGCCTATGGTGCCTTGAAATAAAGTATCCCCAGAAAATAAAAGATGCTCTTGAGGACAATAAAAACAAATGCTTCCAGGAGAATGCCCTGGTGTGTGGATCACTGTAAAAGTGAGTTCTCCAATTTTTAGAAGCTGACCTTCATGCAAAAGCTGATCGGGGATGACGCCTGCAAAAGAAACCCAACAAGGAAGGCCATCGGATCCCGGTTTTTCAAGATTTGGAACATCTAATGGATGAATTGCAACGGGAATATGATATTGATTTGAAAGGAGAGAAACTTCGGCGATGTGATCCCAATGAGAATGTGTCAATAAAATGGAGGTGGGGGTCAGCTTCCGAGAAGTCAGGTAGCTTGCGATAACTTTAGCGCTGCCGACTCCTGGATCTATAATAGCTGCTTGATGCGTTTGTGGGCAACCCACGACATAAGCATTTGTTTCAAAAGGGCCAGTAGGAAATGCTGAAATAATCATTGCACTGGAGAGGACTTGAACCTCTAACCGCCCGGTTCGTAGCCGGGTACTCTATCCGATTGAGCTACCAGTGCAGAAAAAAGACAAGTTTGCAGAATAAATGTGTTTTTTTCAAGAGAAAACAATCAAAATTCTGAAAAACTTATCTACTTGTTTATCCTCCCCAGGAAGGATAGTGCTTTTCACCTTCGCTAGCACCCACTTTTGTTGGTTTGGAATTTTGCAACCCGACCAGATAAAGGCAGTTGGATTGACTATCGGTGCAATTGTAAATCAGCATTTTGCTATTTGGAGACCATGAGGGATTTTCCTTATGCCCACTTCCAAATGTGATTTGTTTTTCTTCTTGCTTACGCAAATCGTATACCCAAATTTGGCGTGTACCTTGCGTCAATGAAGAGTAGGCGATTTTTGTTCCATCAGGGGACCAAGAAGGAGCCGTGCTTTCTCGTGAATATTTGGTAATGAGTTTAGGTTTAATATCTTTTAAAAGCACATTTTCTTTGGGGATGTCTAGAATATAAACGCGAGGAGAGCCGTCTTTGTTCGAGGCAAAAGCGAGTTTTTTTCCATCTGGGCTAAACGTTGGGGTTCCTTGTACGGATTGCCCGCAGGAAAAAATTTGGCGAGGTTTTCCCTCCGCTCCTTTTTCAATAGAAAATGGCTGAATAAATAAGTCAGGGTTACCACCCACATCGCAAATAAATGCAATTTGATCTCTTTGAGGAGAGACTGTGGGCATTAATTGATTGCCACGCACGTAATTGAGGCGGCGACCAATTCCTTCATTGACCTGCGCCACATAAATTTTTGGCTGTCCGTTTTTATAGGATGTATAAATCATACTGCCGCTTGAAAATCCTGGTTTAGCAGGAATGTAGCTTGGTGTGACGCAATAGCCCACCGTTTTATGTGTCGTGAGTTTTCTGGGATTGTAGCCATCATAATCCGCTTCCCAAATTTCGGAGATCCACTTCTTTTCTTGTGTTGAGCGATCGGGGGTTTTCACTGTATAGAGAACTCGAGATGTCGCAATTCCTGGTTGATGGAAAAGCGCTTTATAAAGCGTATCCGCAATTTGATGCATCACTTTGCGATCATCATTTAGGTTACCGCTAAGGGCAAGCCCTTCAAATCGTTTAATTGCATGCGAATCTTTTAGCGCGATCTCACCCGAGAGGTGTTGTTGATTTAAAAAAAGCTTAATAATCCCTTGAAAAGGGAGGTTTTGCCATTGCTCTTCCGTGAATTGAAGGGGATTTTTTGTTAAAGCATTCCATTTTTTTTCAGAGGAGCAGACATAAGTCATCCCATTGTGGTTCAGGTCAAATTGTAAAATAGAGGTCAGCTTTTTAACATAGGCAGCTTCTAAATGAGACATTTCTGAATGGGTTTCAGCTACATAAATCGGAACAAGCTGATCATCCATATTAAGACGAACAACAAGATTTTTTTCTTCTTCAAATGCGATGGCCATTTGGAAGGTCAAAAGACTGAATAAAAAGAGGTAAAAAGATGTGTGCTTTAGCGACATGGAAAATTCTCATGGTTAAAGGGGTAAGGCATCATGACTTAAGGTCATGGAACATGTATAGGTTTGCTGTGTTGGAAAGTGGGCTTGCCAACTTGGAAAACTTAGGTTTGGAATAGACTTTTCAATTAACTCTCTATTCAGGCGGCTTTCCGCATAGGCGATCGTCAATTGGGTCACTTTTCCTAGACGATTTAAGGTTAACTTAATTTTTACATCTCCTGGTTCAACTAAATGGAGATTTTTTTTTAGAAAATAGGCCAATTTTTCGTGGTATTGAACCTCACTAGATCTATTTTCAGCATTTTGCGCATCGTCTAGGCGATCGATACTTAAGCTTTCGATTTTGCCAAGCGAAAGAGTTCCTTCCGAAATTGCCTTAACTTTATCATTTTTTAGCTGAATTTTTGCAATACTTTCTCGTGCAGCAAGCAGAAGATTTTCTTTTTTCTTTGCCGCAAGATCCTGTGTCGAATTTTCCTTTGATGATGGAGAAACTTCAGATTGAGGAGCGGGGGATTTTTTTGTCACATCGGTTGTATTTTTTTTAGGGGGATTTTTCGGCTTATTTTCTGTCTTAGGAGGAGATTTTTTGGGATTTTCAACCACGGGCTTTTCTTTTGGTTTTGGAGCTATGGCTATCTCTTTTGGAGCTTCTTGAACAGGCTTCTTTTCCTTCGCCTTAGGCGAAAGTGTTATATCTTTTTTTGGTTTAGAAACAGCTATTTCTTTTGGAGCTGGAATAGGCTTAACAATTTTTGCAGCAGTGGCGTTCGAGCGAGGAGAAAGAGAAATCGTTTGCACTGCCATGGGTTTAGGGGTGACAAATTGAACGATAGGTGAGCCAAAACCGTAGTAAGCCATTGTCATGAATAAAACATGAAAGAGTGTTACTCCTATGGCGATAGAGAAAAAAAGAGCATTTTTTGACAAAGATACACGCATAGCACTTAAGAGGGGTTAAGGATCACATCCATTTTAGCAAATCCAGCTTCTTCAGCCGCGTTTTTTACTTGTTGATAGGTTCCAAAATAAGCAGATTGATCATGAAATAATTGAGGGGATGCATCTGGAAAAGCTTGTTTTTGTCGAAGAAGTAGAGTTGGCAAATCAACCAGCGAAACTAATTCTTTATTTAAGAAAACAGTGTTGTCTCTTTTGACATGAATGTGAATAGGGCTATTTGCTTGAACAGAGGAGACATCCTTGGAGGCTTGTGAAGCATGGGCCAGCTCAATTTGTTCCATCTCAACAAGTGGAGCAATAATGATAAACATAATTAAAATGACAAAAACCACGTCAATCAAAGGTGTTAGATTGATCACAGGTTCTTCTATGGTTGACTTCGCGTATCTTCTTCTAAAACTTCCCATAATCAACTCTTTATTGTGTATCTACGCGGCGATATTGCATCTCGACTGATGCTAGGATTTCATTTGCAAAACCCTCTAATTGCATTTCGAAGTCGTGGAAGCGATTCTTTAAGTAGTTGTATCCCACGAGAGCCGGAATAGCATCAATTAATCCTAAAACGGTTGTGGCGAGAGCCATGGAGAGGCCTCCTAAAACCATTTGATGTGTACCGGCCGCATTTCCATGGAGTTCAGAAAAAGTCATGAGAATTCCCCACACAGTCCCCAATAATCCAAGAAACGGTGCAAGACTAACGATGGTGGAAAGAAAAAAAAGATTTTTTTCCAGCTGCTTAATTTGCTGCGTGACTTCTGAAAAGACATGATTTTCGATAAAAGCGAGGTCGGCCTTCGAAAGATAGGAACTCGCGTTTTCTTGGGCTGCAAAACGTCGATTTTTGTTTAAAATTTCCAATGTGTATTTTTTCATCGTACTATACAGGGAATAAAAAGGGTTTTCAGAAATTCCGTTATATTCGATGTTTAAGGGGCTATACTTATTGCTTTGGAATAGTTGATAAAAATTTGAGGCGGAAGATTCTGCCGTTCTTGCTTGCAAAACTTTAAAAAGGATGATAATCCAGCTGATAATTGATAAGAGGATTAATGCAATAAAAATGCCTTTTCCCAGAGTGTCAGAATTGATAAAAGCGTTAAAGAAAGGATTGCTATTAGATAATAATTTCTTTACAAACATTTGGATATCCCTTATAATTAACGTTTTCTTACTGGAAACAAAGAATTTGTATTTCTTATAGCATATCCTTTGAGGATTAATAAACAGAGATAAAATCGAATTACATCGATTAAATATCTCAAAGAACATGATAGAAGGGTTTAATAATCGATTAGCTAAGTATTTGTCAAGATGCTTAAAAGAGCTGGGAAATCACAGCGTATCAACTAAGTATCAGAGAGAGGGAAAGGTGATCGAGCAATAACGGAGGTGTGGCTTGCTTAATTCCACGTTTGTAAACAGAATAAAAGACAAAGGCAGAATTTTATTTTTATTGTGCTTGTTCTTTATGATTCCTGGGTTCTCTCTTTACAGCGATGCGGTTCCAGAATCCTCACCCGTTAAGATTGAGCTGATCTACGATCAATCCTCTCTTCAAGCGGATGTTCCTTTTTGGGTTGGTATTCGTTTGCAGCATCAAGAAGGTTGTCACTCATATTGGAAAAATCCAGGAGACGCAGGTTTTGCAACTCACATTGACTGGAATCTTCCACAAAATATTCAAGCGGGTGAAATCGAATGGCCAATTCCTCAAAAATTCAGTTCAAACTCCACAGTTGGAATGGGATATGAAGGGGACATTTTGCTTTTGACAAAAATGACTCCTACTAAAGAATTTGCGGGGGGAAATGTCGAAGTAAAGGCCGTTATTCATTGGTTGGTTTGCTCGGATGCCAATTGCATGCCAGGAGAAACTGAAGTGACTTTAACACTCCCTGTACATCCTAATTCTCAAAGTAACATGTGGAAAGAGATGGTTTCTTCCGCAGTAGAAAAATTGCCTACAAATCATGAAAAGATCCGCGCTGTCAGAAAAGATGGGCTGATTGTGATTCACTTGTCTGGAGTTGACCAAATCGCTTCTCCGACATCTGCATTTTTTCCTGAAACAGCGGAATTAGTGGATCTTAAAAAAGAACCAATCGCGACTTCAACAAGCAATTCAGCAGGTGAATATCTCATTACAATGGCGGAAGGATCCTCTGCAAGTGATCGTTTAAAAGGTGTGTTATTACTTCATAATGTGAGCGAGAGTGAGCCTATTGCATTAAACATCGACCTGCCTATTCATGGTGATGAAAAGGCTCTCATTGGATTTGTGGACCCTCAAGACTTAAAAAAGGCTGTTGTATTAGGCAATCAATCCAATGATGAGATAGCATCTACTGGCTCAGAATTTGAAGGAGGATTGGGATTAGCGTTATTATTCGCCTTTGTTGGGGGGATGATTTTAAATCTGATGCCATGCGTTCTTCCTGTGATATCCTTTAAAGTTTTAAGCTTTGTCAAAATGTCCGGGCAAAATCGACTGCTGGTATTGAAGCATGGAATGATGTTTACACTCGGTGTTTTGGTTTCCTTTTGGGCCTTAGCGATTGCCATGTTAGTCTTACAAGTCTACGGAAAATCGGTTGGTTGGGGATTTCAGCTTCAAGAACCCATTTTTGTGGTGATTTTAGCGACAGGATTAATGATCTTTGCGTTAAGCTTGTTTGGAATTTTCGAATTTGGAACATTTTTCGCTTCTCTTGCAGGGCAGGCCCAGGCAAACCCAGGGACGAAAAAAGAAGGGCTGAGCGGATCCTTTTTCAGTGGTGTATTAGCGACAGCTGTGGCAACTCCATGCACAGGACCTTTTCTTGGTTCAGCTATTGGCTTTGCAGTGACACTTCCACCTGTTTACGCTCTTCTTGTCTTTACATGCTTAGGTTTAGGAATGGCTTTTCCATATCTTCTGCTTTCATTCTTTCCTAGCTTACTTGCGTTTTTACCAAAGCCAGGAAATTGGATGGTGACATTCAAAGAATTGATGGGCTTTATGATGATGGCAACCGTTTTATGGTTGCTGTGGGTCTACTCAGCTCAAACAAGCAGCATGGCCTTGCTGATGGTGCTCTTCGCCTTCTTGCTCATCACCCTTGGTTTTTGGGCATATGGTCGCTGGGGCACGCTCATTAATTCTAAAAGAACACGTTTCTTAAGTGGTGCATTTGCTTTAACGTGCTTGATGGTTGGTTGTTATACCGTGTATTTATCCGCAAGCTTACCGCCTGAAACGTCTATCGCTTCTTATGAAAAAGGGGAATGGGAACCGTTTTCAGCGGAAAGAGTGGCTGAATTGCAAAAACAAGGTGTTCCTGTATTCATTGACTTTACAGCAAAATGGTGCTTAATCTGCCAAACAAACCATCTTGTTCTATCGATGGAAAAAGTGGAAAATAAATTCCAGGAACTTGGAGTGGTCAAAATGAAAGCGGATTGGACAAGCAACGACGAAGAAATCACAAAAGTTTTGCGACAGTTTGGTCGAAATGGCGTTCCTCTTTACTTATTGTATGGAGCCTCTGAGGGATCGCCAACGATTCTTCCGCAAGTTTTGACACCTGATGTTGTGATTGAACATCTAAGCGCTGTTGAAGGCGATCTTAAAAAGATTGCCTCTTCTGAAGGAGACTCCCTTGAAAGTAATCACTAATGAGAGCTATTACTTTGACTCACATGCGCATTTGACAGGCAAGTCAATGGTATCTCTGGTAGATGAGGTATTAGCTAGAGCCACAGTCGCAGGAATTAAAAAAGTGGTCAACATCTGCACAGATGTTGCATCACTTGAACAAGGCGTTTTGCTTGCAAAGCGTTATCCTTGGGTGCACAATGCGGCTTCCTCTCCTCCCCATGATGTGGAAAAAGAAGGTGAAACTTTCTTTCCCATCGTGGAAGAGCATGCTAAAGCTGGGCATTTAGTTGCGATTGGAGAAACAGGGTTGGATTATTATTACTATCATGCGACCGCTGAAGTCCAAAAAATATACTTGAGAAAATACTTTCAATTGGCTCGAGAAACACATTTGCCAGTGGTCATTCATTGTCGCGATGCATTTAAGGACTTTTTTAGTATTCTGGATGAAGAATATGTTTGGAATGGAAAACATGGACCAGGTGTTCTACATTGCTTTACAGGAACTCTTGCGGAAGCCAAAGAAGTGGTTGAGCGAGGGTGGTATTTGTCATTAAGCGGTATTGCAACATTTAAAAAAAGTGAAGAACTTCGTCAGGTGGCTAAAATGGTTCCTTTGGAGCAATTGTTAATTGAAACAGATTCTCCGTATTTGGCTCCCCAAAGCAAGCGAGGAAAACCTAACGAACCTGCTTATTTAACAGAAACCGCTCAAATACTTGCAGATGTCAAAGATATTTCAATCGATGCCTTTCGTCAGCAAACAGCTCTGAATGCTTGTTTGCTATTTAATTTAAAGGAGTCCTCAGCATTCTAGTGTGCGGCAATGCAGCCCCCCGCTTAAGTTTATGTAATCATGGGATTCTTTATCGATATCAGCCGTGGTTTCAAGGATTCTGTTAAGCGGACTTCCGCAGAAGTAAGCAGAATTGATGCCTGCAGATTGAAGAATGAGCGTAAAGGTGTCACGCAAATAACTTTCTCCTGGAATGCCTTTGAAGCCATTTGTGATGATAAAATCTCCTGAATTTCCTTTTCCAGCTATCGCATTCATATAGTTAATGGTATATTCAGAATTGATATAAATGCCAGGAATGGGGATGACGATGAAATCTTTTTTTTCTAATTCTTCCTGTATCCTCTGAAGGCGCATTTCATCTCTTTCTCGAAGTAACAGAGCATGTTCTAAAAATGATTCCAATGTTTTTCTTTCTAAAAAAGACAAACGAGCTTGGGATAAAATGTGTTCTAACGTCTGGGTTGTGACATGATGACTTTGTAAAAAAATCACCCCATTGGGGGCAGGAAGAACGAACATATCAATGTGAAGATCCAGTTGATTTTGTTGAAAACCGTAAGCGGGTTCCAAAATAACGAGTGGATAACCGAGTTCTTTTTCCATGGTGTCTTTAATCACTTCGATCTTTGCGATTGCTTTAGAAGCATCTGCATTTGAAACGCTTCTATTCAAGACATGTTTAAGTGTTTTTTTTGTCTTGTTTATCAGTTCTTCAGTCAAGATCCCTTGATTTTCTAGTTGTTCAATTTTTTCTATTATGCGTTGCTGCAAGATGCGGTCATTAAAAGTATGGTGAGCCTCCGCGATTAAATAGGAGTAAGTCACGTTTAATCCCCCACTCAAAACCATCATGTAACCTTGCGTATTGATGGCATGTAAAAGATTACCTCCTTCAAAGTAAAAAGTGGCGCATTTGTATTGAAAAGGAAGAGCACTCGGTTCAAGCGCATCTAAATACCGATTATTGTAAGCCTCTCCCATTAAATGATGGCGCAAAGTAAAAGAGGGCGTAAAATAAGTACATGACTTAGGCAAAATCTTTTTTAAGCACGTTTCAGAAATCGTTCTTGGTTTTTTTTCTGTCCCAATAAAAGGGGTGAGCATTTCTTGTGAGGGCAATCGAAAAAAGCAATCTCTAATCCAAGAAATTCGATTTTCTAAAGCATATGTGGAAAATCCTTCTATTTTAGAAATACTTTTCAAAGAGTTAGAAAGTGTTGTTGCTGGATTGTCAGACTGTTCGAAAAAGAGGGTTTTAAATTCCCAGTAGGAAGATTTAAATTTTTGAATTTCTTGTGTGTTTACTAAACTTTGCAATAATTGTCTTTTCTCTGAGGATACGTGATGTGGGTTTAAACCTAGCTTTATGGGCGTTTTGGTTGACAAGGCTTTGATAAAAGTACATTCGATTTTGTTAAGCGATTTTCCTTCATTCTTCTGTTTTAAATAATACCGGTAAAAAAGATGAAAAGAGTCATCGTGTTTGGCCATCAAAGAAGCCACATAATTTGCTCGACATAGGGTTTCCTTACATCTCGTTTGAAGACAGAAACCCATCAATTTTAAAAAAAAGGCACTTGTTTTTGTAGGGTACTCTTCAGAATCTGATTGTTTTTGATCTTTTTCAGCATAACAAGGAAGCCTGACTAAGCTATGATTGGAATATTTAAGTGCAATGCTTATCAATTTTTTTATTATTTCATCTTTGGAATCTTCAAAAACTTCCTCTAGACGACAATAGAGATAACTTGGATCTTTGATCCAAAACAAAATGCAGGCATAGACAGCTAATAAATATTCATTGTAAGAGGCAGAAGGAATAGAATCTTTATCATCAAAATTCTTTAATAATAAAAATTGAAAAACACTGAGATTCTCATATCCTTTAGCTCTGATGAGAAATTGTTTCTTCTCGCGGCAGCTAAGCAATTCATAGATCTCAGAAAAAATGCTAATTAAGGCTTTATTTGTATTCTTTTGATTACTCTTGATCATTTTTAACAAGGTTTTTGCCCATCGATGCTTCGCTTTGGGATAGTTATTAAACCAGAGGTACAAATTTTTAATTGCTGTTTTATGATGGTTTTTAATTAGGTGAACAAAAAGCGCATCTAAGAGTTTCGAATAGGATTTTTCATTTTTTTCAAATATGCGATGAAGAAGAGGATCTATTAAAGTTGCATGATGGGCCATCAGAAAGCAAAAGAATGAGACATCGTGTGTTTGAATGGAATAGTTGAAAAATGCAATCCCTCCTCCATTTTCTTTAAATAATAGATGTGGATAAGCTTCAAACAAGCGAATACAGAGTTTCATTCCAAGAGAATGATTCTTCAGCAAGATTTTATAAAGCCATTCATTGACAAGAGGGATGTACCGATTATCGAGTGCAAGGTGCTTCAAGCATAGATGTAAATCGTTGATTTCATCCTCGAGAAGGGGGCGACTATTGGCGAGAGATAGAATGCAGTGAATTTGAATCTGATCTCTTAGGAAAAAGCATTGAAGAAGTTGTTTTTCAAAAAAAAATTGAGGGTGTGTTTTTTTACGGAATTTCTTTAAAAGTTTAGTTTCAATAATGCTTAAAAGATGGTCGTTTTGAATCCATTCAATATCCTGCTTTAAAGAAATTTCAAGACCAGGCTTCAGTAGATTTAATTGCGCTTGAATATAGCCAAAAACATGTTTACAGATTAACTTCACTTTGAGCAAAGATACACTTTTGCTTGTATGGGAGGCATCTAAGGAAATGTATTTGTCATGTAACTCAATTGTTTTCCAATCCTCGATATCTTTTAAATGAGTCCGGATTAATTCCAACTGACGCGAGTCATATGCTAAAAACATAGGTGGGTTATTTTTTTAAATAATGGAGTAAAATTGCTCCTGCTACAGCCACATTCAAAGATTCCATTTTTCCAGACATCGGAATTGTCACATGTTGAGAAAATAAAGGATGGGTGGAAGAAGAGACCCCTCGAGCTTCGTTACTAAGTACTAAAGCGACTTTTTCAGGGGCTGTGATGTCTTGCATCGGAGTACCTGAAACGTCGGCTACCCAAGTTGTTAATTTATTGTGAGTGAGAATCTCTTCAAGCTCTTGTAAATCCCCTTTTCGATAGGGAAGGCGAAACGTTGCTCCGCGAGCTGAGCGGATGGCTTTTTCATTAAAAATATCGCAACTTTGATTCACAATAAATATGCCTTCCCACCCAAAAGCTAAAGCGCTTCTAATGAGTGTGCCCAAATTTCCAGGATCATTGATCTGATTGAGAACGAGTAGAGAGCGGATGTTTTTCAAAGGTGAGGGGGAAGGCATTTTGACTTCAGCCAAGACTCCTGGAGAATGTTGCATGCCCGATATTTTATCCAAAATGGCTTGATCAACCTGAAGGATTTCCTCAGCAGAAATTTCAGAAGGGATTAAGCATAAGTCTACTGTCAAAAGCCTTTTGATGGGATGTGTTTTAGCCACTTCGGCAATGACCGTGCTCCCTTCTAAAACGACACTTTGATGCTCTTGTCTGTAATCGCTATTTTGACGAATTTTTACTAAATGCTTAACAAGAGGATTTTGTAAACTAGAAAGTGATCGGATATTAGTCATCATAATGGCCATAAGGGGGATTGTTTAAGACTCGACAAGGCATCTTGTGCATTTTCGAGATTATTTAAAATTACGATCTTCTCAGCTTCTTTTAAAAGAAGGCCCATTTGTTTACTAGGAAGAATCCCTTGATCCATCAAAAAAGCGGAAGAAATGAGGGAATTTTTGTGTTGGATTCGTTCAATATGTTTGGCTAGTTTTTTTCTCAGGTTTTTATGGAAGTTTGCTAAATCTGTTCGCTCTTCCTCTGTTGCGGCATTGGCTATCATGATATCAAGACAAATTTGTGCTTCTGGCAGAGCATAATAATGGGTCCATTCGACCCAGTTGTCACCCGCATTGGCACTATTCATCAAATTTTGACCTTTTCGATAAACTTCGACATAATGGCAATCCCGTTTGCTTGTTTTCAGTTCTTTAAAAATATCTAAAAGGGTTGTCAAAGAAAGATCAGGAAACAGCTGTGCGAGATAGAGGATTGTTGGGGTTTCGTGAGGATACAAATGAAAGCTTTTGACGCGGTGTTTGATAGCATTTAAATGTGTATTTGCAAGGGTTGGAAAAATTTCAGCTAAGAGTTGCAACCGATGGAGTTCGATTAAAGCGTGGTCGAAAGAAGGGTAATTACTCATTTTGCAGAATTCTTGCCAGATTCTTTCCATCGCGACCGATGGAAAAAGAGTTGATGCATTTTCAATGATGGCTTCTTGCGTATCAGTATCAATGATAAAACCAAAACGGGAGGCGAAGCGGATCGCGCGTACCATTCTCAAGCGGTCTTCTAAAAAACGTTCTTGAGGGTTGCCTATTGTGCGAATGATACCAAGATCTAAGTCTACGGCTCCGCGTACAAAATCAAAAATGGTATCCTCGATTGGATCATAGAACATCCCGTTGATGGTGAAGTCACGTCTTTTAGCATCTTCTTGAGGTGTTGATAATTGAATTTTTGAGGGTTTACGTCCATCGAGATAATCAAAATCTTGACGAAATGTGGAAATTTCATATTGATGTCCTTCGATGAGAACGATGACGACCCCAAAGGCAAGACCAACGAGTAAAGTGTGAGGGAATAGATCTAAAATTTTCTCTGGCGGGGCATTGGTTGCAATATCGATATCAGAGGACGGGTGGCCCATGAGATAATCGCGGACCCAGCCTCCGGCAAAATAGGCAATATATCCTGCTTTGACAAGTTTTTTGACGATTTCCGTAGCGTGTAATTGTGCTTCATCCATGCGGCTTTAACCGAGTTTTAGCGCTATTGTACTGGATGTGAGGATGCACAACAAGAGAAAATATCTTAATACGTAACCAATTCGCCTTTCTGAACCGTTTGATTGATTTGCATTCCCCAAATTTTCCAATTTCCAAGTTCTTTTTTTAAAGCATAGTCAATTGTCATACTCTTATTGAGTTGGTGTAATTCAACTTCTATGACACCAATTTCACGTTCAATGACTGATTGACCATATTTGATCGATTCATATTGGCTTAAGAGGGGGAATTCTTTGATATATTTTTCAAATAAAGGTAAAGGAGTGTTGATTTGAAATTCTTTGGAAGTGAGTTGGTAAGCTTCTTTTAACTTGCCTTTTGAAATCGCCGACAATTGTTTATCCACAACAATTTGCAAGCTTTTAGCGGGATTATTCAAAGGAGAATTTTTATCTGAAGTCAGATAAAAACGCATACTCCAGACCTTCCACTGTCCATGTTCTTTTTCAAGCTCATATTCAATCGGGTATTTTCCTGAAGGGGTGTGGAGGATAACAACTATCTGTGGACGCTCTTCTGAACTAACAAAATCTTTAAAATCGATATGTTCATAATTAAATACAAAAGGGTAGGTTGAAACAAATTTTTCAAATTCATCAAAAGGCGTTTCTTTTTGGAATTGTTTGGATATTGTTTTGGTATAAGCGCTATGTGAATCCTCAGCTTTTAAATAGGCTAATTGGTTTTTTACGAGCATTTGGAGTTGATTTTGTTGTTCAGAGCTCGAATTAGAAATGTGAGGGTCAATGAGCTCGATGCTTAAGATTTTCCAAAAACCGTCTTCGTCAATAAGCTTGTATTCTATATTTAACTTTTGATTGTCTTTAGAAATCAATATGCCTTTGAGTGTTAAAATATTATCTTGAAAAGTAGACTCATAGAAGTTAATCGTTTTATTTTTATGAAAAGCTGGTTGATGCTGAATGAATTCCCTGAATTTGTCTAGACTTGTGGTATTTTGGAACTCTTTAGATGTATAGCTATAATAGGCTTCCGTAATTTTATTAGCTCTTAAGGCTTCCAGTTGTTTTTCTACTGTCTCTGTTAATTCCTTAGATGCAATGTAAACGAATATGAAAAAAAGAAGAGCGAGGATGGCAAAAATAGAGAGCCATTTTTTCCAGCGAAATTTTTTTTGTAACGGAGGCGAAGGTGGTGATGGTATCTGACCAGGCTCTTGTGGATTAGCCTTTTTACCGCAAGAAGGGCAAAATTGGCTATTGTCCGATAAGGGAGCTCCACAGTTTGTACAAAACATAATTGTTTAACCCTTTGATAAAAGTTAAAAAGTAGCTAGATAGCGATAAAATCTAGAACACCACCGGAAAAAGGAAGAGCCCTTATTGGTGACCTGTCTTTAAACTTGACAATGGGAATGAAAGATAAAAAAATCAAATATTTTTTGTTGTTTTTTTAGAATGAGCCAAGGCTTTTATGGTAGGAACCATAATGTTCAATTAAATAATCAGCTTTTTTGTAATTGGCTTTTTTTAATTCTTCGTAGATACGCAAACCTTGAGCATTGGCGCCTTGCTGAAAGTAAAGCGCCCCTAATTTAAATAGGGTATCGAGATCGTGTGGGCAGAGCTTTAAAATGGCTTCATATTCTCGGATTTCTTCCTCAGGCATCCTTAAATCATGGTAGCTATAAGCCAGCTGGGCGTGAATCCAAGGATCATTAGGAGCATAGTCGTTCAAAATTTTAAATTCTTCAATGGCTCTTTCAGCAGTTTTACGGAATTGAAGAGCAAAAGCTTCACTATTTCTTTGAGGAGGAATCCATCGATCTTCAGCTGTACCCTCCGTTTCAGGGGATTGGGCATAAAGACCTGATAGCATCACATAGGCATTTGCAAGAGCTGCGTGAACTTCTAAATTGGTGGGTTCAAAACGAACTAAACGTAAATATTCTTCTACGGATGTATTCAGAAGTAACTCTTTCGTTCGATGAATGTCTTCCCAATGCAATTGGCAGCTTAGCTTTTCAAAAGAAGATGTAAGAGAATTCAAAAAGGCGGGAGGGCGATAAAAAGTATATTCTTTTCCATCTAGGTGTGCTGCAAATTTGCAGCAAGCGTTGGCGAGGGATACATGATGCTCAGGAACGCCTTCTTTATAGCTAAATAAATTTTTACATGCTTTTAAGTAACGTTCCTTAACATCAGTTAGTTGCTCTCGTTTTTTTGTTTGAAAGTAGAGAGTCAAAATAAAATAAGTAAAAACGGTGAGAAAAATAAAAGCTAAACTAAAAGCTAAAAATGAAGAGTTAATTAAAAATGCAAAAAAAGAAATTAAAAGTGATATTTCAATAAATATCGTAAATAAAAAAAGTGCATGAAATAAAATATGCCCTTTAATTATTTTTTCAATTTGCGGTTCTACAAAACTGATCACTTTGTTAATTTGTTCATTAAAAAAAATGTGATCTAGCTGAAAGAAACCATCACTTTCAACTTTTGGAGATGCCATGGCGTAATCCCTGATCGCTCAATACCGATATATATCAGGGTTATAGTGTTGTTTCGAAATTTATACAAGAGATTTCTACTTACTTTAAGAACTTTTGGGAGACCAAATGTATTATTTTAATTAAACGTTTAAGTAAAAATATTCAATTTATTTAAGCTGTTTTTCTGTATTTAGTTTTTATTCGTTAACTAATGATAAGGAAGTGTGGTTTTGTAAAACTAAATACATTTTATAATAAATAAAATGAAAAACTGAAATTTAGCAAACAACAGCGTGAAAAAAATTGCATTTAGCCATTAATAAGTTCAGCTGAAGGTTCCGGAGTTTGTACAACAATGGGTTTTTTGAGTTCTTCCAAATAGAACACAAAAAGTCCGATTAAAACAATGCCGGCCGAGATAAAGAAAGGTAATGAAACGGTCTCTCCCAAGTAAAACCAGCCAAATAAGGCCGTAAAGAAAGGTGTGGTAAAACCAGCAAAGGACATAAAAGTGGGAGAATATTTGCGCAGTAAAAACCCATATAAATTGTAACAAATCAGATTTGAAACAATGATTAGCAAAATCGCACATTCAACGAAGGGGAAGAATTCGTTATAAGGAGCAGGACTCCAGCTTTCGACGCCCCATGAATGAATAAGGGCGAATGAACCTCCAATCAGCATGCTTACACCATTCGCCATCATGGGGGAATAGCCGCGGTCAGCAACGAGTTGTTTGAGTAGAATCCAGCCATAAACACTCGATATAGCCGCGATGATCACCGCAATTTCTGCCCAAGACAGAATAAAAAAGTGACCGGTTAATTCTTCTTCTTGGGTGGTCGTTAAAAGAATCGGAATAAATCCTGAAAATCCAATAAGAAGTCCTAACCACTTTTTCCCAGTCATTACTTCTGAAAATAGAAGATAGGATAAAAGAGCGGATACGAAAGGGGAAAGGCTATAAATAAAACAGGTTTTAAAAGTGGTTAAGTATTTAAGCCCCCAAAATTCCAAAATATTTGTTAGATAGATACTAAAAAAGCCTAACCCGACAAATAGAAAAAGATCTTTTTTAGAAATGGTAAATTGGTCACGTGCCCGGAAAAACTGATAGGCTAACATTAAAATCCCAGCACATAGCATGCGTGTGCCCACAAAGAAAAAAGGTTGAGCATATTGCAAGCCAGTCTTGGAAATAGTGAAGACACTAGCGAATAGAGCATAAAGGAGAATGACTAAGTACATATTTAACCTAACTTCCTAGGAGGCATAATAAAGATAAAACAAAAGTATAATCTAAATTGCGAAAGAAATAAATTAAAATCGTTTCTATTTAAAATGTCGCCTTGAACTGAGGATTTTCTGAATCGCCCCATCATCATCTTCATCGTAGATATCACCAATAATTTCTTCAAAAATGGCTTCCATTGTGACAATTCCCTTTTTTGCGGTTCCAAGATAAATGATGCCCATATGGGTGTGTTTTTCTTGCAAAATACGTAGTGCTGTTAAAATAGGCGCACTTTCCTGCATCGCCACAATCGGTCTTGCTAAGGATGGCCAATTAGAGTTCCCTGATTTTTGGAATGCGAAAAATTCTTTCGAATTTAAGATCCCGATCACTTCTTCATCTTTTAGTATAGGAAGACGTGTATGTCCAGAAGAAATTACCGTTATAGCCACATTCTCGATGGGATCTGCGATATTAACCGAAACAACGCTATCCCATTTAACCATAATTTCAGCCACACTGGTTTTTTCAATTTTAACAAGATTAACCATATATTGCTTATTAAGAGGAGATATTAGATTTTCCAAATCTAAAGAAGAAATTTCCTGATCTTCCGGAGCTGTATGTTTTTTAGGGAAAAGAGCAATGATTTGTTTGGTGGTCCACTCCAAAAGAATCACGGTGGGATAGAGGATGCGGCTTGCAAAATTTATCCAAGGGGCTGCAACAAAGGAGAAAGAGAGGGAGCGCCGGAGAGCCAATGTTTTAGGGACAAGCTCGCCAAGCACAACGCTGGCAAAAGTAAGGGGAAGGACAACTAATAAAATAGAAAGAAGCTCTGCGGAAGTTTCCTTTAATCCAAAATGATGAACGAGCCAAGGAGCGATCTTCTCCCCAGCTCCTGCACCACCGATCGCCGCGGCAAAAGCACCCACAAAAGAAATCCCTATTTGCATCACTGAAAGTGTGCGTTCCGGGTTTTCGCGCATCTCTAGCAGTAATTTTGCTTTCTCGTTACCTTGCCTAATCAAAGCCTTTAAAGAGGATTTACTCACGGCGATAAAAGCCGCTTCCGATCCTGCTAGTAGGGCATTAATAAATAAACATATTCCAATAAAGAACAATTCCAACATAAGAATTTAGCTCATTTTATTGGTGTGTTTGGCCATTGTTGTTTCGATTAAAGCTAAATGCTCTTTTGTCCATTGCAAGGTCAAGGCAATGCCTTCTTCAAAAGTTGTTTTCGCTTTAAAACCCAATTGGAGGAATGATTTCTCGGGACATCCAAATCTTTTCCCCGAATTATCCCAAGATCTTTTAGGTAAATTTTGGGTAGGTGTTGGATTGCCAGTGAGTTTATTAATTGTTTCAGCCAAGGTGGAAATGGTGATCTCATTGCCGCTTGCCAAATTGTACACGTCTCCAGCTGTTCCATAAAGAGCACAATGCATGAGTCCACGTGCAATGTCTTTGACATAGATGAAATCACGAGATGCATTTCCTCCATTTTCTAGAGGAAGAGCCTCTTGTTTTAAAGAGCGATAAATAAACGTGGGAATCACATTGCGCCAAACTGTCGCAGGAGTTCCACGCCATTGACCCGCTCCTAAAATTTCACGTGGACCATAAACATTTTGAAAACGTGCTCTGACGATCGGGCTTCCATGTTGTTTGACATAATACTTGGAATAGAATTCTCCAATGATTTTGGAAATGGAATAAGGACTATCCATATCCAGACTCACGGTATCAATTTCTTTTGAAGCATGGGCTTCATCGAACGTTTTCTCTGCAATCGCACATCCTGCCGCAGAATAAACCACTTTTTTTAAGGACGTAAAGCTTTTGATTTTTTCAAAGAGCTTTAAAGTCGTAAGCGTGTTGTTTTGGTGATCCGCTAGAGGATCATGAATCGAACTTTGATTGCCATGATAGGTTGCAAGATGAAAAATAAAGGCATATTCATCTTGCAACTGGTCTAAAACATGATCATCTGCAATCGATCCTTCCGTAAAACTGACACGTGGATCTGTAGGGATATTCAATTTTTCTGCAGATAGCAAATTATCAACAATATGGACACTTGCGTGTGGAGACGTTGAGAGAATTTCATGGACGAGATTACTGCCCACGAATCCGGCTCCCCCTACAATGAGAACTTTTTGATGATTAAATGCCTGATCAATGGTTTTCATGTATGACTCTTCTCTTCTAAACGTAGATGGGTAAAGGTTTGTGTGATCCCATGGACCTTATACCATTCAATCGCAGCTTTGACGCCTTGACTCAGCGGTGTTGAGACTTTCCAGCTGAAATCCTGGTTTGTTTTAGTTGGATCGATCAAGATTGTGAAGACATCATCTGGATTTCGTTCTCTGACTTCCACTTCTTGGTCGAGTGTGATGTCAAGTGCTTTAACCGTTTCGTCAAACAGTTCTTTAATCGAGTAATCGGATCCACTGGAGATATGATAATAACCTTTTTTTCCTTCTCCATTCAGAGCTTTTACAACCACTTGAACAAGATCATCGATGTAAATAAAATCTCGTCGTGTATTCATCACAAAACAAGCTTTTTGGGTGGTTAAGCGGTGAAAAAAAGTAGGCAAAGGTCCACTTAGATTGCGTGGGCCGTAAGCATTCGCTAAACGAAACGAAATAAAGTTAAGCCCTGAGAGCTCGATATAATGCTCTCCTGCCGTTTTGCTAATCGCGTAGCTGCTTCCGCATGATGAAATCGGATGATCGAGCGTAATCGGTTGCTCGGAAGGTTTTAAACCATAGCATAGGGCTGTTTGAAAATAAATCAAACGATCGACACCCGCTTTTTTGGCCGCTTGAGTCACATAAATGGTTCCTAAGACGTTTGTTTGAGCATCCTCTTCCCAATTATCTGGATCTTTGTAAGCTGCAGCTGCATGAACCACTTTATCGGGAGAAAACATTTCAAAGATCGAATCAACGAAGTGTTTATCCGCAATTGTGCCTTCAAAAACTTGTAAGTGGGGGTGTGGCTGTAAATTATCTCGACGACCCGTTTGGTAATTATCGATAACAGCAACCTGATGACCGTTTTGCAGCAAGTGATCTGCTAGGTGGGATCCAATAAATCCAGCACCACCTGTGATGAGAACTTTCATGTGTGGCTTTTCCTTTCTTAAAAAGCATTAAATTAAGTTTATACTGACAGTGTAGTAAATGGTATTCTTTCTTCCGCATCTCGAACCATTTTTCTAAATTCGGGCGCTCTATCGTGATAAAGCCTATGCCAAAGCTCGAGAGAAAGTAATCCCCAAATTTTCCTTCCAAATTTAGATTCGGAACCCAGATTTTTTAAGATACTTGTGGAATTAAAATAAGGGCGACTTTGCAAAGATTGGCTAGAGAAAATGTCGTGTGCAAAATCTTTTAAATCATTTTTTAACCAATGATTAAGAGGAACAGGGAAGCCCATTTTATCTTTGCGATTAAGAATTCCTTGAGGAAGAACATGTTGCATCGTATTAATTAAGACTTTCTTCAGTGTGCCATCTTTAAATTTGATGTTCGAAGGCATTGTGGCAGCAAATTCAATCAAAGGATGGTCAAGAAAAGGGACACGGGACTCAATGCCATGTGCCATACTCATCCGATCTTCCACGTGGAGCAAAGCTCGTAGAAGCGTTTTAAAATCAAAATGCGTCATGGAATCAAAATAAGATTCTTTTGTGACATTTTTTCCATGAAAAACATTTTGAAATTCTTTAAATGGAGAATATGGGCCAAAACACTCCCATCGAATTTCGTCTTGCAATGAAGGTGCTCGGTTGATAAGTCTAAAATAGCGGCTATCAATATCCTCAAAAAGACCCTCTCTCCAAAATTCTTGTAGGAGAGGTTTATAATTTTTCAACGAAGCGAGATTAGGGATAATCGATTCATAAGTGACGATAAAATTTCCATTATCCATCGTTCCGTTAATTGCGGCCTTGATACATTGCTCAAAATAGGCAATTAGATAACGGGCATAACCACCAAAGATTTCATCGCCTCCTTGCCCCCCTAATACCACCTTACAATGTTGAGAAGCTAACTTAGCGACATGGTATTGAGGAAAAGAACCCGGTCCAGCAATGGGATAATCTAGATGATAAATAATCTGGTGGATCGTCTGTAAAAAGTCTTCACTCGTGATATTGACTTCGTGCAGTTCAATGTTGTTTTCTTTGGCGAGTAAACGGGCGTATTCGCTTTCGTCATACTCAGATCCCAGATCAAATTTCCCATTAAACCCTTTCAGACCATTTTGAGAGCATTGTGCGGTCACTGCCGAAATAATCCCCGAGTCGATGCCTCCGCTAATGTATACCCCAACCGGAACATCGCTTCTGCCATGAAGCTTGACAGAGTCTTCGATCAAATCTTTTAATTTTTCTTCAAAATATCGGGATGTGTGATCAAAATCTAGATCGTAATACACTTCCCAATACTTTGAAAAGACATGTTTTCCCTTTTCAACCGTCAAAGAATAAGCAGGAGGAAGTTCTTGGATATTCTTAAAGAGCGTTTTAGTCCCTAGAGAAAACTGAAAAACCAAATAATCTTGCAAGGCTTCTAAATTGGTCTCAATGGAAGGGAGAAAAGGGAGGAGAGCTTTTGCCTCCGAAGCAAAATATAAGGTGTGATTTATCTCAGTAAAATAGAAGGGTTTTATTCCAAAGCGGTCGCGTGCGCAAAATAGTCTTTGATTGGTCTCATCCCAAATGGCAAAGGCAAACATTCCGCGTAAATGGTTGACACACTCTTTTCCCCATTTTTGATAAGCAGCAAGAATAGTTTCTGTATCAGAATGGGTTTTAAATGGATAATCTTTCAGCTCTGCCCTAAGTTCAAGATAATTATAGATTTCACCATTATAGCATATCGTGTTTCCATAACAATCCTGCATCGGCTGCAAGCCCATTTCAATATCGATAATGTTGAGCCGGCGATGCGCAAATCCAATAAAACGGTTGGGGTGTTTCCAAATGCCTTCACCATCGGGTCCTCGATGCTTTTGCAAGCGATTCATGACATCAAGATGGGCATGAAGATGAGGATAGGTGTTTTGCTTAATTTGGTGAATTCCTGCAATTCCACACATGGAATTTCCCCTCTTGTAATACAGTTAAAGCCCAATTTAAGCATCAACTCAAAGACAATTAACAACTAATTGAGCGAAGAAGGATACTTTACAAGAAGAAAGATAAATAATAAAGGGGGATTTAAATGGTATTCCGTTACGATTTTGCAGGTTTTTTCTTCAGCGTGGCTGTCATTCTGTTGAAGCAGGCTGAGGATGAGGTTGTGCAACACCAGGCTGAGATTTTGTGGATTCGGAGTGATAAGAAGGAAAAGGTTGGGCTGCAATAGGGTGAGGTTGTTGAACGCCTAGTGCAGAGGTTGAAGTCGGGGAGTATTTATCAACGGTTTCGACGATGTCCTTTAAGTCATCCATTTTTTTTATTTTTGCTGGGTCTAAATTAAAGGCAGCCACAATTTGCGTAAACAATTGCTGTTTATGTTTTTGCATATCTTCCGCGCTTAGTTTTGAGATAGCAATGTTGAGGAGGCTGTATAGTTCTTTCTTGTTAGCTTGGCTTGATTTTAAGGATTCAATGTCCTTAAAAATTTGAATCAGAAGATTATTTAGATGATTTTCATCTGCACTGATCTCTTTTTCATAAACTTCTGCTTTTTGAATATACGCATTAATATGTGAAGCCAATGTATTCATCATTTTCTCCCAATGCATTTATTTTTAATTATACAAAAAAAACAATAAGTGAAAAGTGACTATTTAAATAAGTTGCATAGGCAAAAATAAAACCTTTTAATAGTTTCTGAAAACTATTGCGTAAGTACACTTATTTAAACAACTAAATATAATATGTTTGTGAATTTAAAAAAGTGATGATTCAGATCTAAATTTCCTAAATGTGATATCTACTACAAAATTTCAGGTTATGAAAACAGTCGTTACAAAGGCAATAAATTGTTATAATTCTTTTTCGTCTGTTTTCCCTTGTTGAAGCAATTTGGAAGGTTGAAATCCTTTTTGTTCAGATAAAAATTTATTTGAATTTATTTTTTCACTTAAGTTAATTAATAGGAGGCTTTAATGGATTGTTGTTCTTCAGAAAATCCGCTTTTTCATAGCACCCATCTTTCTTTGATGTGGTCCACCTATGCAGATTCACATGAAGGCAATGATTGTGATGACAAAGCAAGCACAGATATAAATCTCCTTTATCATGAAGCCGGCTTAGAAGAAAGCCATACAAGTTTTTCTCTTACTAGACATATTGTATCAGCTAGATTAAACAACGGTGAACGCTCGGATTTTGATTCTCCACCTCCTGGCCGTAACTACACATACATAGAGCCGAATGAAAATTTTGGTATAGCGAAAAAAACATATTTGATTGGTGATCGTGATTCCTTGAGTAAAAACCGTGAATTTTCATTAAAAACGCATATAGCAAAGATCGAATTTGTTTATTCCAAAGATAAAAGTCGTTCTGTTCGTCGGCCTAAAGGTCGAACGATATGGATGAAAGAGTTCGATAAATTTGATTTTAAAAAATTTTCTGATCGTAAAATTTTAGTGCTTATCCACGGATTCACTGTCGATTACAACGGTGCATTAAAAACTTTAGGGAGGGTTGCTGAGAACATTGGGCATATTTATGATATTGTCATTGGTTATTTGTATCCAGCCTATGCAAAGCCGCATGAATATGCCCGAGCTGAACAAAATGCGATATACGCCGGCAAAAAGCGCCTGCCACACATCATCGCATCTATACAATCGGTGGCTAAACATCTAGATATTGCAGCTCACAGTATGGGAACTATTGTTGCAATGCATGCGTTAAATCAAGGCGCTATTCGCTACGTCAATAATCTCTTCTTCGCCGGCGGAGTCGTTGGTGAAAAAAATATCTTATGTGAAGGAGAAGAATGTAAAGCCTTTCCATATGCATTATCTAAAGTTGGAAAAATTTATGTGCTTTATTCTTGTAAAGATGAGATATTACCTTGGTTGCGCTTCTTTCATTCTGAGCAACCCGCGGGACGTCTTGATAGTGCTGTTCAACAAATGCCCATTGCTAAAAATGTTTGCTTGATCAATGCCACTTCTGTTGTCAAAAGCCATAGCGGCTATTTCAAATCAGAAGAAGTCTTTAAATTTTTTAAATTAGTAGCTCATCATAATGATCAGAATGCTCAGCTAGAAGGGGCTTATTTTTCTCTGACACCTAAAGGATTATCTTTTGTGGAGCGACCCATTATTTGTTCAAAAGGGACAAATGGTTTCATTACTGTAGGTCTCTTTTTTAAGAAAATGGCCAGCTTTAAACTCGGCCAAAAAGGTAAAGAACGGGATCAGAGAAAAGACTAGATTATGTAACAGTGATTTAAGCTTCATTAGTTTCGTTGTAAATAGCTTCTAAAAAACTGAAAGCTTTGAAGCACAAAACATGTCCCATGGGGCCCGTTTATTCTAGCCCTTTGTCGAATCGGCGGATTCACAATCCTGGCAAGATTTCGTCTGGTATCCGAAGAACCTATACGAGAGAAAAAATATGTCACCGATGTGGCATGGGTATATTCCTTCATCCAATTTCCTGAAGGCCTTGAATAACTCCGCACAGCTTGAGTTCTTTCCAATAGCAACTTCTCGATCAGGAATGAAGGTGTCGTTTAAAGCGATCATTACGGAGTGCCGATTCCTCTATTTTTGAAAGACCCACTCGTTTGGTGGGTTTCAATTTTTAGGTAAATTTGACACTTTAAGATTTCGCTGATCTCTAAGGATTCAAGCAAAGGTTATTTGGTGATAAAGTTGCATATTCTTAAGGAAGTTTGAGCTGAGAGGCAAAAACATGCATCGCTTCTGCATGCAGCTTAACCTGCACGGGCTTTGTTTGCATGATCTCCAATTTCGCAAAACCAGGACGATGCATAAAATGTCCTTGTTCGACATGGATCCATTTTTGATCAGATTGAATGATTCTTTGGTCAAGAGCGTAGGCCGCTAATCCGCCTTGCATGGAACCTGTAAAAGGATCTTCAGGGACCCCAACAAGAGGAGCAAAGCCTCGCGCGTGGATGTGATTGTTTGTAGAAAAAGTTTCATGCGTTAAAAAACAAAAGACCACAATTTGATCTTTGCTAGCAAATTCAATTGCTTTTCGCGGATTCAAATTAATTTTTTCTAAGCATTTTAAATTGCGCGCAGTCAAATAAAGGTATTGATTTGTTTTTTCTAGCATAGG
This sequence comes from Parachlamydia acanthamoebae, assembly GCF_000875975.1. Classification (NCBI taxonomy): domain Bacteria; kingdom Pseudomonadati; phylum Chlamydiota; class Chlamydiia; order Parachlamydiales; family Parachlamydiaceae; genus Parachlamydia; species Parachlamydia acanthamoebae. The sequence continues at coordinate 706,749 of NZ_BAWW01000066.1, forward strand.
AGCTTTAGATGCATCTATCAGCTCTTTTGAGATATCTAGTGCACGAAGAGTTTCTTCTAGGTTATAGGGAGATGACTCTAGTCGGATTTTGGGAGCATCGAAAATAAAATGCGGTGCCTGTTTTTTGGATAAATCAATTTCGACATCCAAAATGCCAGCATTCGTTTCTATCGTGAAAAAATTTTTAGCTTCCGTGCAGCCATAAAGGCCTTCGTGGGCGATCGTATTTAATGCCCCTACAGTGGCATGTCCGCAAAATTTGATTTCATTCCCTGGAGGCGTAAAAAATCTTAAACGAAAATCAGCTTTTTCACTTTTTTGAATGAAGCCTGTTTCAGAAAGGTTCATTTCACGGGCAATGTTTTTCATTTCGTTCTCATGCAGAGAATCTGCACCAATGACAGTGACGGTTGGATTGCCACCAAATAACGTATTTGTAAAAGAATCAGTGTGATGAATGGTATATGTACGCATTACGCTTCTCCCAATTGTTTAATATAATTGTAGATGCTTGCCCGAGAAATCGATAAATATTGGGCGAGAAAGGGGGCGGCATTTTTAAAATTAAAAATACCTTTGTGGTAGAGGTGTTGCACAAGCTCGCACTTTTGCTCTCTGTTTAAATGATTTTGAGATAATTTCTTTTCTTCTAAGTACTGTTGAATAAAGAAGAGAGCTTGATCTTCACATTGGCTTCCAAAGGCGTCAATAGGATTTTTGGCATCTGCTTTAATTTGTAAGAATGCTGCAAGTCTTTCATGGGTTTCTTGAGCATGGCTGACATCTACATTAAAGCAAATCAAGCCCACGGCTTTTCCTTTTGCATTGCGGATCGTAATTGATGTGCATTTCAAAAGGCGGCCGTCCCAATTTTTTTTGTAGTAGGCGGAAAAATAATCAGGAAATTCCTGAGTATTCACTTTTAATTCTTGTAAGGGTGAGGGGTCGCCAATTTTTCTTTGGGAAAAGTTATGGTAGATTGCTACCACTTTTCCTTGATCCAAGTCGTGGATTGCGACTTCAACGTAGGGATGAAAAAGCTCGACAAGAGCTTTAATCAAAGGATCATAAATTTTCCAATCAGTTGCTTTCATTTTTCCTCCAAAGCAATGATTCTAGCAAGGATTTAGATTATTTGTCAAATTTAGACTTTTTGAATAAAAATGAATGCCTTCATACACTTTAGAAAAATCTTTCAAAAATGAATGAAGGCAATTGAAGTTTTAAAGGTGATTCCACATGGAATAGATCCCCTGGAATGACTAAGACTTTCGATTTATTTTAAACTGACCGCTTTGACATCACAAATAATGAGTTTCCATGGGCGATTGGGACCGATTTTGCCATAGGATAGAGTAGCACAATAAAAGGCAGCTAAATCTGCGCTGGGCATGACTCCTTATTGAGTAAACCCGCCCAATTAACATGCCTAAGCATCATCGCAAGTGGTTTCCCAGCCTCCACCTAATGCTTTATAAAGGGAAATGTAATGCATGAGAAGCTGAATTTTACTTTTCAAAAAGGCATTTTCAGTTGAGAGAAGAGAGCGTTGACTGACTAATACCTCGAGATATCCCTTAAAGCCCGTTTGATAAAGGTGAAAGAGCTGGTTATAGGATTCACCACTAAATTGCATAGCAGAAAACAGCTTACGATTATGTTCAAGTTCATGGTGATAAGAAGCAATTGCATTCTCAGTTTCTTCCAAAGCTTCTAAAACCGTTTTTTGGTATTGATATAAGGCTTGTTGAGTTTTGATTTTGTTAAGGTCTATATCTTGCTGAATTAGTTTGCTATTAAAAATAGGGGCTAGTAATTGGGGGCCTGCAAACCACACAAAGCTAGAGCGGCTTAAATGAGTGGCAACATCTCCGATAAATCCTCTTAATGAAAATCGAGGAAAAAGATCGGCCATCGCACTTCCCACTTTTTCAGTGGAAGCCGCTAAATTTCGTTCAGCTCTGCGAATATCTGGGCGGTTTCTTAGCAAGGCAGAGGGGATTCCTAAAGGTTTATAGTGAGGAAGCTCGGGGAGGTCATGGTGTTCTCTAAGTACGCAAAAGAGTTCTGCAGGAGGGCATCCGAGCAAGATAGAAAGCCGGTGAATGCCTTTTTCAATGGAAAGTTCAAGCATTGGAATTTCAGATTCCAATAGCATGAGCTGTTCTTCTGTTTGCCATTGATCAATGATACTCGTAAATCCGGCTTCAAAGAGACCCGTTGTCAATAACGTCGTTTCTTTTTGTGTTTGAATATGGCTTTTAGCTATATCTAAGAGGTGTTGCGAACCTCGAATTTCGATGTAGTTTTTTGCAATTTCTGCTGTGAGAGAAACCATTAAATCGCGCAGGCTTTCAATAGAGGAGCCAATTTCTGCGCGTGCGGCATTTAATTCATGTGTTGTTTTGCCGAAAAGATCGATTTCCCATTCGGCATCGAAACCGATTTCAAAAAAATTGACATTCCGTTTGCGATGATGGTCAATACAAGAGGCTCCAAGGATATCTTTTAGAATTTTATTGTTGTACTGCACATGGCCATAATTAATGGTGCCATCAATGTGTGGGTAGAGCTGTGCGCTAATTCCTTTTTTTGCAGCCCGGGCCTCGAGAATTCTGGAAATGGCGATCTGCACATCGAGATTTTGCAGAGAAGCCTGTTCAATTAAAGAATTAAGCAAAGGATCATTTAAAGATTTCCACCACAAAAAGCAGTCCAAAGGTTCAGCATTCATCCCTTCTTCAGTAGCGCTATGCCACTGTGTAGGCATTTCCATTCCGGGAGGCTCATATTTTGGACCAACCGTGCAACCACCTAAAAAAACGCTAAGGAAGAAAAGAGCTTTTATCATTTTCATTTAGAGAGTTCCCTTTCGATAAATACATCCATGCGAGCTCCCACAAAAATGTGTGGATCTGATTTGACAATCTTGTAAACGATTTGAAAGATCTGAGTGTCCACTTTTTCGTTAATTTCATTTGTTAAGTCTTCTTTTGCGACAAGAAAGGGTTCAATGCGTACAAATTCCAGTGGAAATTCATGACTAGCATCCCCTTGAAGGAATGCAACTGCTGGAGCTGTAGAACTAAAATAGGCCACTTCTAATTGGTTAATGCTGACCCTTAAATACATTTCAGTTGTATCCCCAATGATCATAATGGGGGTACGAGCGTTGCTCGGAACGGAAAATTCCCCTTCGTGAATTTTAATTTGCAAGACCGTTCCATCGATCGGTGAACGAATTATTGTGCGTTGGATGTCGGTTTGGATCGCGGTGACATTCGCTTTGGCAAACATCGTTTCATAATTCGCAATTTCGAGATCTGGTTTCCATGTTCCCGATTTAACTTTTTCAAATTTTGCTTCCGCTTCTCTGTATTGATCCTTAGCCTGCTGATATCTAAAATAACGGCGGTCGCTTTCTTCCTGGCTGATTGCACGAGAATCAGGTAAACTGAGGACCATATCAAATTGACTTTTAGCCGCATTCATTTCCGTTTGGGCACTTTGGAGAGCTGCTTCAGCGGATGCTAAATCTTCAGGATGAGGAAGTGCTTCCAGCTTTTGAAGTCGCGCTTTAGCACTTTTATAAGCCATTTGTTTCACTAACAAATCAGCCATTAAATCTTTATTCTCAAGTTTGAAGAGAATGTCTCCTTTTTTGACTTTTTCTCCAACTGTCACGAATACTTTTTCAATGATGCGGTTTACAGGAGTTCCCACTTGAATATTTCCTGAAACCGGCTGTACAACCCCTACACCTGAAATGTATGATTTAAAAGGGGATAGAGGGGGTTTAATAAAATATTCGGGACTTTTGGGTTCTTCTGCATTTTTCCAAAAGGAAAAAAGAATCAAAAGGACGCTGCATAAAGTCGCAGCTAAGACGAGATAAAAATAATTTCTGTTCATATATCGTTCTCTGGAATTATAAGGCCATCACTCATAGTTATAATACGATCAGCAAAAGGGAAAATGCGATGATCGTGTGTGACAACAAAAATTGCTCTGGATGCGAGAGCTAAATCTCTTAAAAGAGACAAAATTTCTAGTCCAGAGGCTTTATCTAAAGAGCTGGTAGGCTCATCACAAACAATAATTTTTGAATTGTTGACCATGGCTCGTCCAATGGCAATTCTCTGCTGCTGTCCCTTTGAGAGGTTTGAGGGAGAAAAATCAGCCCGTTGCGCCATATTTAATTCTTTTAATGTATTTAAGGCCCTTTCATTCGCTTCTTCTTCTGATTTTCCGGCTACGAGCAATGGTAAGGCTACATTTTCAAGTATTGAGAGCGTGGGGATCAGAAAAAGCGATTGAAAAACGATTCCTAGATAGTTTCTACGCAACATCGCTTTTTCGTTATCGTTCATTGTACTCACATTATGGCCTAAAATGAAGACCTCCCCTTCGTCAGGAGTCAAAATAGTTGTAAGGATCGATAATAATGTGGTTTTTCCTGATCCAGATGGACCAACCATCAAGGTCAATTGACCACTGTAAATATCCAAATCGATCCCTTTTAAGGCCTCGATACGGCACTCGTTTTCGCCATAACATTTCTTAACATTTCGGCAGCTAATTGCGATTGTATCCATGTTAACTACCCAATAATGTTTTGGGATCTACATAAAGAACCCGACGAATACTTAAAATGGCCGTAAAGATACAAATAATTAGGGCTACGGAAGCTGTGAAAAGTAAAAGTTGCCAAGGGAAAAGGAAGGCAAGCGTTGTATTTTTAATTGCAAAGCCCCAAAGGAGGGTAGCTGCTGTTCCAATGAGATATCCAATGACTCCAGATACGACAGCTTGCAGGATGATCATTTTTAAAATCATGGTTTTATTACCACCCAGAGCTTTCATAAGTGCGTAATAATTAATATTTTGAAGAGTTAAAATGTAAAAAATCTGTCCTGTGATAGAAAATCCAATGATCAGGCCTAAGGCAACTGACAAGCCGAAATTAATCAGAATGCCCGTTTTAAGGAAGTACTCTGCAATTTTCCTTTTGAACTGATCGCTGGTCAATCCGTCATACATGGCGAATGAATTGATTCGATTCAGTACATCATCTACATTTGCGTCGGGGGAAGACTTCGCGGCGATAAAAGAAATCCGTTTTACCGAAGTAAATTGCTCAAACTGGCTTGTGGCGGTAAACATGACCGGCTGAGGGAAAAAACCTGGGGTGATTTTTGCAATCCCCACAACGACCGCTCGCCGATTATTGATCTCAAAGGTATCGCCAATTCTTACTGGGATTACGCTTCCATCGGGCAGGGTATGTGCCAGTGCTCCATTGGCAGAATTGACATCGATAATGACAGCTCCCTCCCGATGCAAATCCCGCACATTTCCTTCAAGCATTTCAGCAGGGGCTCCAATTAAGGTCGCATCATCAATGCCATACAGTTGGGCTATTTTGAAAACACCCGATTCCATTGCAATGGGAATATCCATCAAATCGATCGGAACGGCCCACTCAATGCCTGGTGTGCTGCGCACAATATCAAGGTATTCCTTTGGCATGGTCCGAATTGCTCCTTCGCCCTGAGTAGCCGGATCAATGACCCAAATATTTGGTAAAGAGATATCCGTGACCATACGGTAAGATCTTGAAACAAGTCCCAAAAAAATGGCGGATTGTTGGGAAATCAATAGGGTTGCCAGGAATACGCCAAATATAGCTCCTATAAAAGAAGCTCTATTCCCAATCAGCATTTTAAAAGCTACAGCCAGCATAGTTCTCTTTCAATAGGGTGTTAATTTGTCACTCTATCCAAATCGAACCACTTTGACAATATTATTTTTTATTTTTCCCGTAGGAAACATTCATCGTTCGCATAAGGGCCAAGAGAGAATTTATTTTTATTTTAGAATTAAACAAAACATAGGATGGAAATGCTTTAGGCATAAATTTTTTAAAGAAGATCCTGCGTCGTTGCAGATGAAAAATCCAGTCCACCATTCTAAATAAATGACGTACGATAAAGGCTGTTAGACGGCCTAAGCCGACAATTTCTCCGAGTTGCGTCCCTGGACCTGCACCCAAAGAAAAAAAATGGCATTCTTCTTCGCGCAATTTTTCTATAGTACTGACAATCAAGAATTCGCTTGTTCCTGTGGGCGCATTAGGCAATGCCATGGAAAAGTTAAGGACCCATCCTTGAAAGAGGTCAATTTGTTTGAGCATGAGAACTCCGATAACTGTCCCATCTTTTTTTGCGTAAAGCCAGCGGGTTCCTTCTCGATTGGAGAAAAGATCCACTTCTCCTAAGTAGATTTGGGGACCTTTTCTAGATTGCAGCCATAGATTAGCAGCCTCTTTTAGCTGATTTTCCAAATGGGGATTTTGATCTGTATACTCCAGAATTTCAATACCTTGATTGCGTGCTTGGTTGACTTTCCAGCGTAGTTTTTCCCCTTTTCTTCCTTTGGTTGGGTCAATTTGGGGGTCGACAATCAATTCTTCAGCAACTTGAATCAAGGTTTGGCTGACATTTTGAATAGCCCAATGTGCAAATTTCTCGGATACAAGAATGTAGATAACATTTAGCTTTTGTTTAGTACAGTAGTCTTGGAAAGCGTGGGTCAAAGCAGGGATATCTTTTTCTGCACATACGGGATCGCTAATTACAACGGCGCAATCACGCTCGAGTCGATATCCAATAAATCCTTCAACTTCAGAAATCGTAAAGGTTTTACAATGTGAGTCTAATAAAATAACAGCAGGTGGATGACCTAAACGTTTTATTAGATTTGCAATTTTATTCTGAATATAAATTTTGGGAGGAGCTTCTTCTGTAATAGTCAATCTTTTATCTCCTATGCTAAAAATGAACTAATATTTTTATTATGGATCTAAAATCTAACTAATATATTTATTAAATATTTTTTACTATAATTATATATTTCTAAAATTAGTTTATAATGGTAAATGGGTTATGAAGAAAATAGTGAAAATAGCATTTTTTATTTTAAGTTGATCTCGATTGTCGTAATCGGTACTCTACTGATTCCAAATAAGTTAGACGAATAGGGAATTTTTTATGGATTTGACAAAAGGGGAAGTGCCTTCATTGGTGCGAAAAATTGCAATTCCCGCAGCTTTAGGCTTTTTTTTTAATACGATGTTTAATGTCGTAGATACTTATTTTGCAGGATGGGTTTCTACGCAGGCTTTAGCAGCCTTATCGTTAAGTTTCCCTGTTTTTTTCATTATTTTAGCTTTTGTACAAGGAATTTCAACAGGATCTGCCGCTTTGATTTCAAATGCTTTAGGAGCCAAAAATGAAGCACAGGCAGAAAGAATTTCTGCACAAGTTTTGAGTTTTGCAGCCATGTGTTACTGTTTCCTTGTTGTCATCGGATTGTATGTTGATTCCTCCCTTTTCCAACTGATGGGAGCTGAAGGAGAATATCTAGAAATGGCTGTGGCTTATATGGATATTATTTTTATCGGATCATTTTTCTTTATTGTTCTTTATGCCGCGAACTCCATTTTATTGGCACGCGGAAATACTAAGGTTTTACGCAACTATCTGATTTTAGGATGTTTTATTAATGCGGTCTTGGACCCATGGTTTTTATTTGGAGGCTACGGCATCCCTGCAATGGGATTAAAAGGGATTGCAGTTGCGACTGTTTTTACGATGATGCTTGGCTTTTTTTATGTGCTTTACGAAGTGATCCAAAGTGGATATTTTCATGTGTGCTGTTGGAGAGATTTTATCCCCAAGCGCGATGTTTTTTTTGCTATTGCTGAACAAAGTTTTCCTGCCGCGCTCAACATGATGACAATTGGGATCGGGATTTTTATCATGACCTATTTTATTAAAGACTTTGGACATGAAGCCGTGGCTGCTTATGGAATTGGCATTCGGATAGAACAGATTACCCTTCTTCCTACTATTGGACTCACGGTGGCATCTCTTTCTATTGTTGGGCAAAACAATGGGGCTGGGATGATTGATCGCATTAGGGAAACCGTGCATGTTTCCATTAAATATGGTGCCCTCATTGTTTTTGTGGGATGTGTATTGATGAGTATCTTTCCGGAGCCGTTATTCAAGATTTTTTCTAATGACCCAAAAGTCATTCAAATAGGGTCAACATACCTGCGGATTGCGGCTTTGATTTCTGCCGCCTATATGTTGCTAGGGATTTATATTTCTGCTTTGCAAGGTATGAAAAAGCCCTTTTTCCCTTTTTTAGTGGGATGTATAAGGCAAATTATCTTGCCATGCCTGGTTTATTACTCGATGACACAGGTCTTGCATTTAGGCTTGTTAAGCATTTGGTGGAGTTGTTTTACCATTACCTGGTTGGGAGCCCTGATTACCGTGTTTTATACGCGTTGGGTTATTAAGCAAAAAACTCAAAAATTTAATATTTAAGGACTTGTTCCAAGTAGTATTGAATTTCTGGAGAAGCTGGATGGTCAAAAAATTGGGAGGTAGGTTTTGAATCCAAAACCTTTCCTTCCGAAAGAAAAAGAATCCAATCACAAATTTTACGGGCAAAGCTAATGTGATGTGTGACAATGATAAATTGCTTTCCCTCTTTTTTTAGTTCAACAATTAAATCTAAGACCTCAGAAGTCATGAGGGGATCTAATGCAGAGGTTGGCTCATCAAAGAGCAGCATACTGGGTTGAATGGCAATTGCGCGAATAATCGCGACTCTTTGACATTGGCCACCCGAAAGCTCGGCTGGCTTTTTATGCGCGTGCTTTGCCAATTCGAAGCGATTGAGAAGCGTCATAGCCTGTGAGTCGGCATCTTCTTTGGAATAGCCATGTACGCGATAAAGAGGGAGAGAAATGTTTTCTAAAGCGGTTAAATGGGGAAACAAATTCCAAGATTGAAACAAAATGCCTAATTTTAAGCGGTGCTGACGCAGCTGTTTTTCTTCGAAGATTAAAGGAACGCCATCAAAGTTAACGAGGCCACAAGTAGGAGACTCAAGACCGGCTAATATACGCAAAAGGGTTGATTTCCCACTGCCAGAAGGACCTAGTAGAGCGAGCGATTGAGCTTCCGGAATAGACAAGTTGATGTTTTTCAGAACCTTTTGCTTGTTATAGGCCTTCTCTAATTGCGTAATTTCAAGTTTCATAGCGGAACCTTTCTTCTAACTTTTTACTCAACAAAGATATTGGCAAAGTCAAAACCAGATAGCCAAGAGCGAGGGGAAAGAAGCTTTCCAAAGTGCTATAAGTGGCGCTATTGATTTGCTGTGCTGTGTTGGTTAATTCGTTAATACCAATGATTGATAGAAGGGAAGAATCTTTAATGATGGAAGCAAATTGTCCTGCTAAAGGAGGAAGCGTTTGGCTCACAGCTTGTGGAAAAATAATAAAACGATAGGTTTGAAAAGGTGTTAAGCAAATTGCTCTGGCGGATTCAAGTTGTGTACTGCTGATGCTTTCGATGCCCGCGCGGATCATTTCAGCAATATAAGCGCCACTGAACAATGACAAGGAAAGAACCCCAACAATTAAGCGATTTTCTAGACCCACGGCATGAGCCACCACATAATAAAAAACCAGAATTTGCACTAATAAAGGAGTGCCCCGAATAAATTCAATGTAGCCAGTCGCTAAGTAACGAAAAAATGGAATAGCAGAAAGCTTGGAAAAAGCTGCAATGCAGCCAATAATCAGACTCAAAATCAAGCAAATTCCGGATAAATAGACCGTGTTCAACCATCCTTTAAGAAATAATTCTCGGTATTCCCATACCGATGACCAGTCATAGGCTTGAGAATAAAAAATCGTGTAGCACAGAAGAGCCAAAAGAACAATAGCTAGCGAAAGTTGAAAAAATAAAGATATTTTATGCCAAATGGAAGTCTGCATGTCGGTTTCCTTAAATGCTTACATAAAAAAGGGAATGCCCATTTCTTCAAATGCGGCCATTTGCGGTCCTAGAAAGAGACGGCCCAATTTTTTGATGCCTCCTTCTTTCTTAAATTCCTTAAGGAATTGATTGACCTGCTCTAGGAGAGCTGTGTTTCCCTTTTTAATTCCAATGCCCCAATCTTCCTGAGTAAACGGATGAAGAAGCGCACGCGTGGTATTGGGATTTTTTTTCCAATTTTGAAAAACCGAAAGTTGATCGTAGATAAAAGCATCCGCTTTTCCTTGCACCACTTCCATTACACAGGACGTTTCCTTATCTAAAACAACCACTTGAGCTTGCGATAAATGCTTACGTGCGTAGACCTCGCCACTTGTGCCCGATTTGACCACAAATTTGAACTTAGATTGATTTCCCTCTGCAATAGAAGATAAGGGTGAATTTTTGCTGACCAATAGGCAAAGTCCTACAGAGAGATAAGGATTTGAAAAATCGATCGAAGCACTGCGCTGTTTGGTGATGGACATAGAGGAAATGATCAAGTCAATTTTGTCTGTTTTTAAGGCTGGAATGAGCCCAACAAAAGGGATGTTTTCAATTTTTACAGGACGATTTAGATAACGTCCCAATGCATACCCTATTTCGACGCTGATGCCTGCAGGCCTTCCTTCTTGATCAATCATCTCAAAAGGGGGATAAGCGAGCTCCATTCCAATCATTAATGGAGTTTCTTGAGCTCGAAGAGGGACAAAAAATATCCCAAAAATGAATAACCAAGACAGAATGCGAATGGGGCGCAGGGCAAGCATGATCTTTCCTTTCTGTTGAAGCATGTCAGCGCTGAACCTCAACAGCAGGTTGAAGCATCACGAAGAAAAGCTTAAAGGGAGAGAAGTATTTTCTCTCCCTTTTGTAATTAATCGACTTTAATAGAAACGAAGCGGGTAAATCCACCTTGCTTAATTAAGAGTAAAACAGGTTTTGAGGGATCGCTGTCTTTCAGAATTTGTTGGAATTCTGCCACAGTTGTCACCGTATTTTGATTTACAGCCACAAGAATGGCACCAGGGCGAATACCTGCAATATAGGCAGGGCTGCCGGGACGTACTTGTGTAATCAAAAGACCACCCTTGAGTCCTGAAATGCCCAACTTTTGGGCCGTCTCTGGTGTGATGTTTTCAACCTCTAGGCCAATTTTGTTGTCGGCGGCAATGAGTTGAGAAGGATGCTCAGGAAATGTTCCAACATCAATTGGAATTTCTAACGTTTTGCCTTCTCGTAAAATTGTTAAGTTCAGCTTTGTCCCTGGTTTCATAAAGGAAACAGCTTTACGTAAAGCTGAAATATGTGCGACGGGATGGTTGTCATATTTTAAGACAATATCGCCCTGACGCAACCCCGCTTTTTCTGCAGGGGATCCTTTAGAAATATCTGAGATTAAGGCACCTTCCATTTTGGTCAAACCAAAAGCTTGGGCGAGATTTTGATCAATCTTTTGCAAGGTGACGCCAATAAAGCCTCTTGTGGCTGAACCGCTCGAAATTAATTGATCCATAATATTTTGGGCGATGTTGCTTGGGATGGCAAAGCCGATGCCCATATAGCCCCCTTGATTGCTGACGATGGCTGTGTTGATTCCGACAACCTCCCCTTTCATATCTAAAAGAGGCCCACCAGAGTTACCTCGGTTAATAGCTGCATCTGTTTGAATGAAGTCTTCAATTGTTGCAATGTCTAGGTTATCCCGTCCTGTGGCGCTGATCACCCCGACTGTTAATGATGCTTGCAATCCCAGCGGATTTCCAATAGCAATGGCCCATTGACCTGGCTGCAATTCATCTGAATCGGCCAGTTTAAGATAGGGTAGACTTTCAGCTTCAATCTTTAGAACGGCAATATCGGTATTTTTGTCTTTACCAACAACTTTTGCGGGAAATTCACGCCCATCAACCAACATGGCCGTAATTTCCTTGGCGTCTGTAATCACGTGGTTATTTGTTAAAATATACCCATTATCAGAGACAATAAATCCAGAGGCTTGACCTACTTGATCTTGAGAAGATTTTTTCTCGTTCGATTTAGGTAATCCGAAGAATTGTTGCCAAAAGTTTTCATTAAATAAGTCTGTTTCATCTCGCTCTGATTTCTGAAAGGGAGATGAAGGTGCGATTTTGACGCGGATCGATACTACCGCTGGTGTTGCTTTTTTGGCCACATCCACAAAATCGAGAGCCATAATTTTGGGGCTTTCATGCTGCTGCTGAATTTCCGTCGTTGTGGCGGAAAAAGCAGGATGAACATACAGGGAAAAAGTCGTTAAAAGAAGACTGCAGAAAATTTTTTCAAATTGTGTAAAGGAAGATTTAAAATTCATAGCGCTGTTTGCTCCTATTGATTTTTATTTCTTTAAGAAATCATGATTCTATCTATTGATGGAAATTCATGCAATGCTCAAGCTTACGTGCAATCTATCTATTTTAATGGAATTTCTATGATTAAAATTCGCACGAGTATTGACCCTGCATTTAAACGAAAAAAATTACTGAGAGGCACCTTGATTGCCGGTTGCGGAGCCTTGATTTTATTTGCAGGTATGTTTCTTCCGCCCCTTCAGTTAGGCAAATGGGGATTGTGGATATTTCTTGTGGGAACTTTGTTGATAGCTTTAGGATTACTTCCTTATCGAAGACTGACTCTTTTAGAAACGACTCCTAATGAGCTGATACTTGAACAAGATGCTCTCTACTTTAATCAACGAGGTCATCCAGCTTTAATGATTCCGCTTGAAAGTGTGGAAAAATTGACCTGTGGTAAAGAAAGAGATCAGATCGGGTTATTTGTTTCTTTAAAGCGACCACTCCCTCAAAAGGTGCAGCTTTTATCAAATCGTTTAGATAATGAAAGTTGTCAGTGGGTAGGGAATACAAGTGCTATTTTTTTCCCTCATTTTAGCCGACGCTCCTGTAATTATTTGATCGAAGAGTTTCAGGAAATACACTCTTTAGATGAAGATGAATAAAAGTCTGCATTCAGCTGCATCTGACTCTTCCACTTAAAGATTTTTTCGTTTATAATTTTTACAGTTATAAATCTTTACACCTTCATTTACTTAAACTTATGAAAAACAACATCCTTTTTCAAGTATTTGGATCTATCTTTTTAGCTGTGATTGCTGGACTTATGACAGGCCCAGACCGAGCGATTTTTGGCGTGACATATCTTCAGTTGTTTACTTTGATTGGTCAACTTTTTTTGAATGCCCTGACTTTAGTTGTCGTTCCTCTTGTTGCCTCTTCCATTATCATCGGAACAGCTCGATTGGGTTCAGAAGGATCTTTTGGGAAATTGGGAGTTAAAACGTTTGGTTACTTCATGACAACAAGTTTGTTAGCGATTGTAACTGGTTGGTTATTAATGATGGCTTTCAGCCCGGGAAGTTTGCAAGAAAGTCCTGCCGCCTTGGTTTCTGTTGCCGAGAAAGCACGCTTAGTCGCATTGGAGCAGCAAACCCAAGGGAACGTTTTTAGCACAATTGAGCAAATTCTATTTAAAATTGTGCCTTCGAATATCTTAGCTGTGGCTTCTCAAGGTCAAATGCTTGGATTGATTTTTTTCAGTTTGTTGTTTGGATTCTTCAGTGCAAAAATTGAGCCTGAAGCAGCGTCGATTGTGCAAGGATTTTGGAGAGGAATTTTCCAGATTATGATGAAAATGACGCAAATGGTCATGAAGGCTTTGCCCATCGGCGTTTTTGGATTGGTGGCAAAAGTTGTGGCTAGCACAGGTTTAGATTCTGTAAAACCTGTTGGGATGTTTTTTTTAGTTGTGATCCTCGGGTTATTGATTCACGGATTGATTATCCTTCCGCTTATGTTACGTTTTATTGGGGGCGTAAATCCTTTCCTGCATTTTCGCGCCATTGCTCCCGCTTTATTAACGGCTTTTTCAACGAGCTCTACTGCCGCAACATTGCCAATTACGATTGACTGTGTGGAAAAACGTGCGGGTGTTTCTAACCGAATCTGTAGTTTTACAATTCCTTTAGCAAGTTCTGTCAATCTTTCCGGATCAGCCTTGTATGTATGCTGTGCGGTCCTTTTTTCTGCGCAAGTTTATGGGATTCATTTAAGCTTTGTTACTCAGCTATTAGTTGTTTTGATGACCTTGCTGACCTCCCTAGGAGTGGCAGGAATTCCTTCAGCTAGTTTGATCTCTGTGTTGATGATTTTACAGACCCTTGGATTACCTGCGGATGCCATTGGAATGATTCTAGCCGTTGAACGATTGCTGGACATGAGCCGCTCTGTCGTGAACGTATTTGGCAATACCTGCTGCGCCGTTTTGGTAGCCCGTTCTGAAGGAGAAGCAACAGATTTAATTAAACATCTTAAAACCTCGATTTCGGCGTGATTCCTATGTCATCTCAAAAAACTGTTGTCGTTGGAATGTCAGGAGGGGTAGACTCCTCGGTTTCTGCTCTTCTTCTGAAAGAACAAGGCTACAATGTCATTGGCATGTTTATGAAGAATTGGGATGAAACAGATGAAAATGGCGTTTGCCCAGCTACACGTGATTTTGAAGATGTTGTCAGAGTATGTGACCAAATTTCCATTCCTTACTACTCTGTGAATTTTGTTAAAGAGTATTGGGATAACGTTTTTTCCCATTTTATCGAAGAACTCAAGCAAGGGCATACTCCTAATCCGGATATCCTATGTAATCGGGAAATCAAGTTTAAAGTCATGCTGGATAAAGCTCTTCAATTAGGGGCTGATTTCCTCGCAACAGGGCATTATTGTCGCAATTATCTCGCCGAGAGCCATACCCAGTTGCTCAAGGGGCTAGATCCTGGCAAAGATCAAAGCTATTTTTTGTATGCGATTTCTCAACGTGCATTGCATCGTGCTTTATTTCCAATTGGAAATTTACAGAAAAGTGAGGTACGGGAGATTGCGCGAAAACATGGACTTTCCACTTCAGAAAAAAAAGATAGTACGGGTATCTGTTTTATTGGTAAAAGAGACTTTAAACAGTTTTTAGGGCAATATCTGTCTTTTCAAAAAGGGAACTTTGAAAATGTTAAAGGAGATGTTGTAGGACAACACGATGGAGTTGCTTACTATACCATTGGACAACGCAAAGGTTTAGGCATTGGAGGCCAAGGGGATGCTTGGTTTGTCGTTGGGAAAGATGTGGAGCGAAATGTTGTGGTGATTGATCAAGGAACCCACCATCCCGCCCTTTATGCCAGCACTTTGACGGCGACCGATTTACACTGGCATTCTCCGGAACTCCCTAAAACGCCTTTTACTTGCCGAGCGAAGATTCGCTATCGACAGACTGATCAAGATTGCGTGATTGAAAAAATGAGCGAAGGTAGAGTCGAGGTTCGTTTTCCGATTCCTCAGCGTGCGATTACTCCGAGGCAGTCGATTGTTTTTTATGACGAACATGTTTGTTTAGGTGGAGCGATCATCGAAAGGGCTGGACCTACCTTGCACGAGCTAGGCTTAAGCGTCCCTATCCAAAGCGAATCTTTCTAAATTTGCCGCTCCAATTGCTTAGAGCGGCAAATTCTAAAACTAGCGACTGGCTTCGACGAGTTTTTGAGTTGTGACTTCATAAACAAGCTCTAGAGACTATTTTGGACTACGATCTCTATCTAGCCAATTAATGGTTCTTTGCAAATCATTAATCACATCCATGCAAAGACCTTCGTTTTCTCGATTGGTGATTCTGTGCACAAGCTATACTAAACGTGGACAAAAGGCTATGAATGAAGCGGTTTTTTTTCTTCAGTTTTTACTGAGTTTTAATGATCTTTAATAATCAGGGCTTGGGTAGCTTTGCAGAAATTTAATTCCCAATATCTTGAGAAGATCTGTATAAGTTACCCACCCGATCAAATGGTCAATGAGAGGGATTCCTTTTAGGGTTCCCACATAGCTGACATTCGAAGTTTGGGAAAAAATTCCTTTAATATAGCCTACAGGGTCAAATAAAGACACTCCATCTCGCTTGCTAACGTAGTTGAGGACATTTTCAAAACCTTGATTAGAAAAAAGCGTGGGAGATCCTATCGTAAAAATTCTCAACATCCGCTTCTCTTCAGGTGTTAGTAATTGAGCAGCCGTAAAAGTATCTGTACCGCCTAAACTGTGTGCATAATGGATAATGAGGCCCCCATTTTCGGTTCCACCCATCTCTTGAATCATGTCTTTCCAGGTACGTGCGAGCTGTCGAACATGGGGAGAAAGGTACCCAATTTTTGACATGAAGGCTTGTAATAAATCAGGAAAAAGACCTTGGGTGGGGCGAAAGACATAATGAATATTTTCTCCTCCATGCGTTTCAGATACAATCCGCAGGGTCGAACTAAAATCTTCGTACGTATTTAATATTCCATTGATCATGGTGACTCGTACTTGATCACTAAATTCTCCATGCCCATAGGTGCCAGTTTCAGAAGGATAAATATAAAAGCCTGTCAAATTAAAGAAAGGGCGTGCGATGAGGTGCTCAGAGCATTTTTTTAAACAACGTTTTAACGAAGATGATCCAAAAGGTAATGCGAGCCATTGGGTGAAATTTGCATATTTCTGAAAGGCTGTTTTGAGTGAAAATAGCCCATATAAATCGACATGATTAAGAGGGTTATTATTGACATAGGTGTAAAAATTTGGAGAGTCTGCGCGTAAGGGATCTGGAGTAAGCCAGCGTCCGTTTTTAGGATCATAAAATCTTTTTCCAAAGAAAATCAATTGCGTTTCGTCTTCTCGATATTTACTAGAAAATCTCCAAGGATTTGCTGATGGGCTCAATGGCACTTGTTCATTTTTTGCATTGTAAATCTGTTCCTCTCCAAAAGCAGAATATTGGTAGCTTTCCACAATCTCAGCTGTTTCAGTATCGACTAAACAAGTGATAGAGCCTCGATGATCACAAATAGGAGCGTACACATGGCCGTGAATTTCCAAGGCAATAGCAGCTCCAATTTCAGCTCCCATTCCCTGACCTAAAATGCGTAGTTTTTGGATATTGCCTTCTGGATCGATTTCTCCAATTTCACGGTCTTCGTCGTATAAAAAGTGGATTTGATGGTGTGTTTGCCATTCATTTTCCGAAACATTAAAAACTTTAATAAGCTTAGAAAGACGTCGATTGAAACAGTCATATTGATATTCGATGAGATATTGATGATCTGTTTTGAGTTGAATTAAACGGTCTAAAGCATCGTAAGTATAGGAAATATGTTGTTGACTTTGAATTTGAGCTGTACAGTTTCCATTGGGATCATACTCAAAAGATTGCTCAGAAGTATCTAAAAGTTGAAATAAATCGTCATATTGATATGCGATATGATCTTTTTCCTGACATTGGAATAGGGAATCAAAAAGATAAGAATGCTCGAAGTAAGAAGATTCCTCCTGGATGAGCTGGTCCAAGCAATCATACGAATACTGCGCATTTAAAGTCTCATTGTTGTGAGTGATGATGGTTGCTTTAAGATTATCTGCAGTATCATAAAATAATTTTTCCTTAAAAAAAGGAGAATTGATCTCTTCACAGCGTCCGTCCTTATTATACTGATAATGGATTGTTCCCAATCCTTGAATCAATTCCGAAGTTTCCAATTGTCCATGGATATCGAAAGAATAAGTATGCTGATAGCAAATTTTTCCTGATGGTGAGACACGTTGAACTTTCTTAAGAAAAAGAGGGTTGTAGGTATAAATAACAGCTGAATCATCAGGAAGAATGACTTTAGTCTTTCTTCCTTTGGCATCATATTCATGGATCATCTGAAGACCGTTACCTAGTTCTTCATCAGTAAGAAGACCCGTAGAAGAGTAGGTTCTTTTAGTCGTCTGCTTTAAGCGATGATCAATCAATTGGGTAATCCGGTTTGCTGAATCGTAGGCATAGGAATAATCAATGGTTCCGTCTGAAGAGAATAAATGCTCGATCAAACCCCTGCCATTATAGATGGCCATAAGTTCAACGCCATTAGGCTTGATTGTTTTGACGAGTTTGTCCTTGTCGTAGATGTAATAGGTCGTACGCTGACAAGCAAGACCACTTCCTTCTATATGCTTGAGCAAGTGGTTACCAGGGCCGTACTCCCATTCATGGATAATTGAATTTTTATCATTTTGCGATTTTTGCCAAATTTTGTTTCCGACAAGGTCATAACGATATTCCTGCTTAAACAATAATTCTCCAGAAGAGGATGTTTTGGTCAATGCCACCATTCTTCCTAGTGCATCGTAAAGCAAGCTGATGAGGTTTCCATTTTTATCTGTCTCTTCAAGCAGCAAAACATTTTGACCCAGGGAATTCACCCATCGTTTTTCGTTTAAAGGTTTTTTAGTCGACGTGTCAGTTTTGGTTTCATACAAAATTTTGCCTTGCTGGCTTTCTACTACTGAACCTTTTTGATGATAAATAGTCTTCGTATAATATTCTTTGTTGGGGGCGATCCATTCCTCGGTAGAGACAAGTTGTTCGGTTGCATCGTAATGACAAATCGTATGAACAGATGTATCGGCTGTATGTTGAATTTGTCCAATTTGTTTGCCAGAAGGGTCATACAAGTGATCAATGACGACTCCTGAAGGCGCGATTACCGTCTTTAAGTTGCTTGTAGAATAAATGGCTTGAGTGCCTTGTATGAGAACACTTTGAGCATCAAGTAAGCTAGCTTTGGTGACCCTTCCTAAAAAATCTCTTTCGTAAACAATTGAGCACCCATTTTTCATGTTCCATCTTTTTAAAGACCCATCTAAAGAATATTCAAATGACTCCTCAGAGAGATCTGGATAGGTAATTTTTAACGGCTTTCCTCGAATATTGTAGGTCGTAGATGTCATTTCTCCTTTGGGACTAACCATGGAGGTAATGTGATCAAAAATATCGTAAGAATATGTTAAAACAGGGTGTATCTTTTCTCCTTGTTCATTTTCAACAGCAGGAGAGATGGTTTTTACCAAACGATTCAATCCATCATATTCAAAGGAGGTGGCATTGCCATACCCATCATCTTCGGAAATTTTATTCCCTTGCAGATCATATGAAAATACCGCCATTTTTGATAATCGCGCAGAAGAAAAAAGTTCTTGTCGAATGAGACGGTTTCGAAAATCATAATGATTCACAACTTCTTCCGAATCCCCTGATGGTAGTGTTTTTTTATTCAAAAGGATGTTGCCATAAAGATCGAATTTATATTCTTGAGTCCAAGAGGGCGTTGCCACATACGTTAAATTACCCAGATGATCATAGTCTTGAACTTCGGAAAAACTGAAATTTTGATGGCTGTTGAAAATATCTCTACGGATCAGTTTATGATTTGTGGAATAAAAATGCTGAATCCTTTTGATCAGATGTTCTGTTTGATCACTTAGATCGAGATATTTCTCTTCAATGCTATCAGTAAGCCCTACAAAAGGACCTGATTGGAATAAATGGATGTAAGTGATCTGTCTTTCAGAGACGTGTTTTAAATCATCGGGATCATATGAAGAACCATCATCGGTGATAGTTTTAATCAAGATATCATCAGCGTTGTAGTCATAAAACTCTCTTATGCGAATTCGTTCTTGATCATGGTAGAATTTACCTTTTAGCAAGTGATTATCATAAACAAAGGATAAAGAAGAACCGTTATCTCCTTTAATTTGAACGAGATTGTTATCTTTGTATGTATAGTAAGAAGAGTAATGTTCAATAGCGGGGTTCTTCGGGATGCCGTGTTCGTCTAGGATAATGGGACTAGGACAATGACCTGACAAATTTCCATACAACGTTTCTTGAATTAAGCTTCCTTCTTCATTGTAAAGGTAGCGTTGACAGAGCCAAACGTTTCCTTGACTATCTTCAATCGTCTTTCCAATAGGTGCTTGGATTTTTAAGTTGCTATCCCAATAATACTTCTCCGTGCGATATAAAATGGGATCTTGGACATCATCTTTCAAATAATATTCGACAGCGGTAATCTGGCCATAGCCATTGTAGTGATACGTGGTCTGATTGTTTAGAGCATCAAAAACTTCTGTTTTACCTGGCGAATAAACCAAGGACACGGTTTTAACAGGTGTTTTATCTATGCCATGTGGTTGCCATTGGCATTTGATCTTACCGCAACTAAAATTTCTTAATGGACCCTCTTTAGAAGGAATAGAATCTATTTCTTCCTGATCATAATATTCTGTTTGAACAAAATAGCCTTCAGACCCTTCTTTGTGTATCAAAAGCATCTTTTTTTCAAGAGGGTGCTCTTGATATTGATATCTCCAAACCAATCCGGAGGGGAGTTTTGCTTCTTCTAAAAGATGAAAAATTTGATTTTTAGAATTTGTATGAGAAGCATAAGAGTATTTTAGGTTTTGTCCGTCATGACTTTTGACATGGCATTGTAGTGGATGATCCTGAGTGTAAGAAAAGGTAATCTGTTCATCATGATTTGAATGAATTTTGATTAAACGACCTTGAGCATCATATTCAAGCTGATTATTTACTTTTTTATCGTTTGAAGAGCTTTGATAATGGGGATAGTTAAATTGCCAACCGTGTTCCCAAGGACTCGTTGCGCGTTCTTGAGGGAAGTAAATACGTTTTAAAGTTAATGAAGAGGCTCCGCTGGTAGCCAAATCTGTTTCCGCTTCGTAAAGCGTACCGTTGATAACATTGATGGCATGATGAAGGTAAAGATGAACAGGGTCGTTTTCAATATGTTCAGGAGTAGATAAAGAAGTCTGAAACGAAAAAATTCGGCAGCAAAGCGTTAGAAATAAAAATAAAAATATGTGTTTCATAGTTGTAATTAAGCAAGTTAAAGGCTAAAGATTAGCATTTATCGCTTTTATTGGCTTCATAGAGTTTCAGGTACTTATAAAAAGCTGTATTGGCATTGTATGTAGAAATGACAAAACCTTCATAGCCACCCATAAAACCTCTTTTTAGAATATAGCTTTTAAAAAAGGCAAAAGAGCCGTGGAGAATAGCTTTAGTGATGGAAGAAGATTTTTTCCCCTGATTTTGTTTGGCAAATAATTCAGAATAGGATTGCATTTTGCTTAAAAAATCGGAGAGGGAGCCATAAGAATAATGGATAAGAGGAGATTGCAAGGCAATTTTTGTTAGCTGATCTGTTTGAATAGCCTCGTGAACTTGAGCATTGGTAAAACTGGTTTTTTTGCGATGATATAAGCGGTATTGACGGTCAGGATACCAGCCACACCAGCGAATAAACTTTCCGTTAAAATAGTTATGGCGGGGAAAAGAATAGACACAGGTATCGGAAAGAGGAGTTTGTTTAATTTCGGCAATCATCTCTGGTGTGACAATTTCATCGCTATCGATCGATAGGATCCAATCATTTTTAGCTAAATGAGAAGCGTGGTTGTGTGTGGGGCCGAATCCGCTAAAAATTCCTTGATGAATAGAAACATTCGAAAATTGTTTAGCAATTTCTAATGTTTGGTCGCTTGAACCATTGTCAAAGATGACCACTTCATCAAATGGAGAGAGAGGTTCTAAAACCTCTCGTAGATACTTTTCGCTATTTTTTGTGAGGATGGTTACACTAATCATACAATCGTCATTTGTTGCTGGAGAATAGGAAGTCTAAAATATCAGGAATCGTGCTTCTTTTCCAAAGATTCTTTCTCGATCTTTTTTATGATTTCAATCGGAAAATCTATATCTCCTTCTTCGAAATCCTCCACAACTTTTTGTACAGCTTGATAGACCCTGTCAAAATGGCCTTCAATATTAACAGGACGTTCAATCCAGCGGATAATTCCATCCATATCGATCACAAAAGTTGTCCGTTCTGGAGTTTTGATTGTTTGCCCATTTTCTACTTTTTCTCTTAGGGTGTCAAATTTCTGAGCTAGATCCAAATTATCATCACACAGTAATGTGAAATTGAGTTTGTGCTTGCTGATAAATTTCTGGTGAGATTCTGCTGTATCAGGGCTGACACCTACGACAAGCGTATTAAGTTTATCTAGGTCATCCATTCTATCGCGGAATTCGCAAGCTTCTTTCGTACAACCAGGCGTGTCATCTTTTGGGTAAAAGTACAAAACAAGAGGGCTGCCAATTAAATCTTCTTCGGTAACTTCAAAGCCTTCTTGATCTTTAATCTTAAACTGCGGAAGGCCGTCTCCCACATTCACTCTGTATTTCATGATGACCTCTTTGTGTTTAAATGGATTTATGACAAAGATCATAGAAAGAAGCATGTTGGTCGTCAATCATATTTTTTTTAACGATCTGAAAACGAGATTGTTTAACTGTTATCTCGAATGAGTTTTTTCCAATAGGATTGATTATTCGGGGAAAGGGAGGGGGTGAGATCTTTATAGCGCACAGGCCATTCATGAAAGGTTTGTGTATCAACAAAAGCTATTTTCCCATCTTTGGAAAAGGGGATATTGTCTATTTTAACGCAATCATGAAGCCCAATATTCTTTAGGATGATAAAAAGACCTTCGAGATATGTTTGTGTAACAGAATCACTTTTCCAATATTCTGCATTTTCCTTATCAGAAAAGAGGCTCATATCTTCTTCAACAAGAATAAAATTTTTTCTTAAAAATTCTTCAGGCGGGGCAGGATCTTCAGGCAAATTATAAATCCATTTTTTTGGCACTTTAAAATGGGTTTGAAGTCCAAGTCGGAGAATTTCCTGTTCAATTAATTGAGCTCCATGGATACGCATTAACCAATATTCGTATTCAGGAAGTTGTTTGTAGTATTTTTGAGCATCGACATAAAGCTTAAAAATGTATCCAGGAAAGTCTGGATGGGTTGTAACGAGAAGGCGAGTGAATTTGCGCGGTTTACATTTTTTAAAGCCCGCCTGTTCCAGAGTTTTAAGATTTAGAATGACTCGATCGGAAGAAAATAGTTGATCTAGACTTTCTCGAATGGGGTGATCGTTAGGCAGCAAGTGAGGAGCGACTTTTTTCCAAATGGGCTTTTCGAGGTATTGGGGAATCTCACTGTAAGTTTGAAATGTTAGACAGCATAGAGTGATGATGAGAGTTAGCATTTTAAAAATCAAGGAGGAGCCCTCCATACCAACCACTGCCGGTTCCGACGTTTTCTCCCCAAATGTGATGAAAATATCCACCTCTGAGATAGAACATGGAGGTTATTTGCACCAAACTTTCACACTCAACTTTTAGCAAGCGATAATTGGGTTCGAGTAAAATGGACGGCCCCGAAAAAGGCTTTGTTCCATTAAATACACCGTAGTCTAAATGTAATCCTCCTGAAGCTTGGAGCCAAGACAGTAAATCATAGCCAATTCGGATATTCGCACGAATTTGATCAGAAGGAAATCCACTATAAAGACGATATCCAACCAAAGATTCGACCCAACCAGGATGTTGATTAAACTGAAAATATTGGATGGCATGCAAATCAAATTCAGAGCCAAAACGTCCGTATCTTAAGGAGTCCTTGGCTTTTCCAACCGGAATTAAGAGAAGAACTTGGCTCGAAATTTCAAATGCTTTCCAGCAGCTGAAGGCATGCCTCCAACCAATTTCAACATCTTGAAAACCAATGGTTTTCCCATTCATGCTCTCATCGATGCAGGAATAAGCAGCCCATCCGATCAGTGTATCGCGACTTGTTAAACCATATTTAAGATTAGCCGCTTCTGTTTGAGCTCTAAAATCATTATAAGTGGGGAGTCGTTTTCCTTTTCTGTTCCAAAAATGGTCTGTTTTGTAAGCTAGGTAATCTAGAGACGCAACGAATTCTCCTTTTTCCTTAATAAAGGATTCAGCATGGAGAATTTCGAGCATCGCAAGAAAAAGGATCGAAAACAAAAAGATATTCTTGAAAAGCATTGGGTGACAAAATTTAAATTTAAAAATATAAATTTACATCTAGCACAAGATTGTCGTTTTGTCTAGCAACTGAATAAAAAAAATGGATAAGAGTTGTGACTAAAGGATTTGCTATGCTAATACAACCCTCATTGAATCTTGAAAAAAAAATTCCGATTCTGGTGGATAAACGTTTAAGAAGGAATCGTCGAACTCCCGCTATACGTGCACTTGTCCAAGAAAATTATCTGCAAGCCCAACAGCTTGTAGCGCCTTTATTCATATTGGAAGGAAGAAATCGGGAAGAGCCCATTGCAAGTATGCCGGGTATTTCTCGCCTATCTATCGATTTGTTAATTCAGAAAATTATCAAACTATATGAGTTAGGTATTCGAGCCGTGGATCTTTTTCCTGTGATTTCAGCAGATGCGAAAGATACATTTGGTTCAGAAGCTATTCGTGAAGGCAATCTACTACAACAGGCCGTTTATGAAATCAAAAATGTTCTACCTGAACTATGTGTTATGGTCGATGTTGCCTTGGATCCCTACACAGATCATGGTCATGATGGATTAGTAGATGATAAAGGAGCCATTCTCAATGACGCGACCCTAGAAGTTTTAGCTCGAATGTCCATTTTGGCCGCCGATGCGGGTGCAGACATTATTGCACCTAGCGATATGATGGATGGTAGAGTGGCACACATTAGAAAAGTATTAGATGCGCATGGGCATATCGAAGTGAGTATTTTAGCCTATGCCGCTAAATATGCTTCGGCTTTTTATGGTCCTTTTCGCGATGCCCTTCAGTCAGCGCCCAAATTTGGGGATAAAAAAACATATCAGCTAAATCCAGCCAATTCCAGAGAAGGAATTCGAGAAAGTTTATGTGATGAAGAAGAAGGGGCTGATTTCTTGCTTGTCAAACCCGCTTTGGCCTACCTAGATCTGATTTATCGAATAAAAGAAGTCTCCCACTTGCCAATTGCGGCCTATCATGTCAGCGGGGAATATGCCATGATTATGGCAGCAGCTGAAAGAGGCTGGATTGATGGAGATCGTATTTTGGCGGAAAGCTTAATTTCTATCAAAAGAGCAGGAGCAGATTTTATTTTGACATATGGGGCGGAGCGGATGGCAGAGTTGCTGAAGTCAGGATGGAATTTTTAATCTAAAATTTTGGAGCAGAGAAAGTCATTCTCTTTCTCTGCTGTTAATCTTGTCGACTTTCCCGAATAGTTCTGAAGAGGGAATCGCCTGTAAATGCGAATACCCCAATATCCCTCAACCACGCAGATAAGCCATAGCCCCAACGTTTCCGGTCACTATGCGTATATAAGATATCCAAAGGCATTGATACTGCTACTCCACGATCTTGGTAACGAGATCCATTGATGTAATCTTTAGCGCTGGTGCGCGTATACCAAAAAGAAACCTGTAAACCACTATCAAAATAGCGGGTTACTTCGAAACGGGTTCCCCAGTCATTGGCTAAAAATTTCCCCCATTTCACATGAAAATCCATATTTAAAGGTTTGCAGTCATAATGCAGGTTTGCAAAATACTGCTTTCCTAAAAACCTTTTGTAAGTTGGCACAAATCCCTTCAGCTTTCGAATTTTGTTGGTAAAGCCAACGCCATGGTAAGATCGTTTTTTTAATACGGCACCCTCTATCCCAATCGCAAAAGGAGAGCAAACTGGATAAAATAAGACTTCCGATGCAATTCCTCCATAGGCTTCTTCAAATAATCCTGTGGAGACACGCGAAAACCATCCTCTTCCCATGTTCCAATTTTTTTGAAGATAAGCTTGATCCAGAGTAATTCCCTTTTGTTGGTAATAACGAATCACATCTGTGCGCACATTAATGAGCTGGGAAGGATTCAGGCGGTCCATATCCTTGATATCCCCCAAATTTGAGGCAAAGGCATATCCTAATAAAACCGTATAGTAAACATCTCCAAGTAGATAGCCGTCAAAAGCGATATTTAATCCATATAAATACTTAAATTTTCCGGAAGAACTCCCAAAGAATGTATGCATTTTTGGAAATAGCTCAATATTAAATAGATCGCGCGGTTTTTCAAAGATTACGCGGCTACATGCAGGACTTGAGAAGCTGACATCACATAGGGGACTCAAAACATTTAATTCGGGAGTCGCGATCTCTTTAGCTGCAAAATCGTGTAGAAAACGGACTGCGAAGTGGTATTCTTGTAAGGGAAGTCCTTCAGCTTCAATAACCACAATAATATGGTCGATATTGGTAGGAGAAAGATGAGAGAGCAGGTGGTTTAAGCGTGTTCGAACTTCACATTGCGTGCGATAAACGCGGTTTTCTACATGAATGCGAAGCGTCGTTTGCCCATAGCAGTCGGGTGAAATACTCATTTTGATAAGGTCAAAGCCTTGCTCGTCAAAAGGGTAGATCAAATCTTGAATCATCGCCATCTCAGGGCGTCTATCCCCAAGCGGCTCAATATTTTGTGGAGCCTGATAAGGAATGGGGTTATTAATTTTTGGGAAAAATCCTTTGGTTGTTCCAAAATTGTAGTTGGCTGAAGCCGAAAAAGCGAGCTTGCTCCCTCGTACTTGGCCAACTGAGAAATCAAAAATATCCCATAAGCGATACTTGATTCCAAAGTTAAATGAAGATTTTTTATCTCTACCGTGCGGGTGTTTCTCAATGCGATGATCATGATAGGGGATGGCGTCGTATTCTGCGACGAGCGCGAAATTTTTCAAAAGTGGACTACAATGCTGTCGGAAAGGGATCCAATGGACACCTCCAAAAAGACCGCGGATGCGATGCCAACCCCAGCCTAAGCTAATCTCAAGATTTTGAGGCAGAAAGACCTGTGTAAAAACGAAATAACGCGCTTTAAAGGCGCTGGTGCCCATAAAATCTTCTAAACCAAAGGCTAGTCCTGGCAGAGAATAGTCGCTATCCTCGGGCTTCAAAATCGCAAATTTGACGTTTGCTCCTTTATCAGAAAGATCACCAAATCCATAAGGACTCAAAATGGGATCTCGGATG
Organism: Parachlamydia acanthamoebae; assembly: GCF_000875975.1. Classification (NCBI taxonomy): domain Bacteria; kingdom Pseudomonadati; phylum Chlamydiota; class Chlamydiia; order Parachlamydiales; family Parachlamydiaceae; genus Parachlamydia; species Parachlamydia acanthamoebae. The sequence continues at coordinate 733,493 of NZ_BAWW01000066.1, forward strand.
CCTCTAAACACGCGATAATTACCGGAGATTTCTAGCCGATCTAAAACTTGAAAGCGCAGATTGTAAGTATGATAAGGAGGAACATAAGAGAAGCCTGCTCCAATTTCACCCTCTTGGCCCATGCGAGCTGAAGGCATGTTTAGATAGCCTCCTTGCAGCAAGTGATTGAAAAAGATTGGCATGCGGTCGTTAATGCGACGATTCCAGTAGTCAACAATCAGGAGGTCGTCGAAAAGATTTCCTGAAGCTGTTGGAGCTGTCCAAGTTGTGGAAAAAGCAGAAGAAAACACAAACATGAAATAGAAGAAGTAAAGAATGTGTTTCATATGTTTCAATTTAGACTTAGAAAAGTTGCGATTTGAGAGTATTACATTACCTATAGAAGCAGGAAATTGCAAGAATTTGATGCAGAAATGCGGTTTTTATTAATTTATTAATTAAGATTTGAATTGTGTAATTAAAAATTTAATTAAAAAACGAATGTGTTACAATAAGGATAACTAAAAGAAATTTGAAAAAATAAATAATTTTGAAATGTTTTTTTTCCTATCAATTTTCCTCTTAAGGGGGAGCCATGGAAGACAAAAAATTCAAACGGCTGATGTCTCAGAACGATTTGCTCGTTTTCTTTTTTAAAAATCATCCCATCTCCCCTCAAACGAAAGCAAGAAATGACAAGCTAAACTATGCTTTTCGACAAATTAAAGATGAAGAAAGGGTAAGTGGAGCAATCAATGCGCTGTTTTATCATGTTCCAGCCCATCGTTTAGCTTTTTTTGAAGAAAAGAGTCCTCAAACAGTTAAGCGATTGTTCATCGTGGCTGAGGATCTTTTGGCAGGGAAATTTGGTTCCATTGGTGTGGAAGCTGCTAAGACCATGACAAATTTACTTTTTCAGGAAAAAATTCTACAAAAGCTGATGCTCATTGACCTGCTTTTATCAGATCAAGAAGCGCAAGAATGGCCAGAAGTTTTGCTCCCCTTAGCTGACGATCAACATTTTAAAAAAATGGTTGCATTCCTTTCAAGGCTGAATCCTGAACAGTTGGGAGAACAGATTTTTTCATCCGATAAATTGGATTCGTTAGTCGAAACGCTTTTTTGGAGAAGAGAAACGTATTTAGCTGTCGAGCAGCTACTGCGCAAATATCTATCTAATTTGTTAAATCCTTCGCATGTTGCAGTGGATTTACTAATCGAGCATGAAGAACCGATCGAAAAATCAGTCAAAGTTGTTGAGCAAATTAAAAATCCTACAGAAAAATCAAAATCTTTGGTCAGTATTATTAAACGATTAATGCAGACCAATCGGATAGAAAAGGCTTTGGATACAGTCAGATCTATTCAAGTAGATAAAGTCCGAACTAAACCACTCGTTCAGCTGATCGATCAGTTACTCAACCCGAGCCGTTCACAATTTGAAAAAATGTTGTACGCGAATCAAGTTGAGCAGGCGATTGGTCTTGCGAAAAATGTCAAAGATGTTATCGAACGGGACAAAATCCTACAGAAAATTGCGTATACACTTGCCAAGAAAGATCAGCTGCACATGGCAGAAGAAGTTACTGCTTTAATTTCTAATAAGGAAGGACGAGAAGCTTCCCTAAGTAGCATTGTCAATGCACTTTCTTCGATTCATCGCTATAAACAAGCCAAAATTTTAGCGGCCTCCATCAAAGATCAAGATTTTCGCGAAGATGCATATAGCTACATTGTTAAAGCATTGTTGCTAGATCATCAGATCGATGAAGCCATTGCTTTTGTTGAATCCATTGAAAATTCGATTGAACGATCAAAGGCTGCCAAGATTTTGCTTAGCAGCTTCATTTCGCATCATGATTTAGAACGGTCTGACCAAATTCGAGAAAAGTTTGAACTTGTCAGACAACGGCTTTAGCTTGATAATTCTTTCGCGTATTGACGTAAGCCATTTTTGATGATTTCAGTCATTTCCATTTTGGAAGGACAGACGAAGGTTGGCAAAGCAAAATCTTCACTATCCACTTCTAACAATCCAAGAATTTCAGCAAGATCGTAATCTTCTGCCAAGACAGATTTGACTAGCTCCATACAAGGAACTTCTAGAGGCATGACTTTATTGTAAAGCGAACTGTCGATAAATGCGCGATGTTCCCCGTGTCGATTTGTCGTAAAATCATACTCGCGGTGAGAATTATCGAAGTGGCCAGAAGCATAAGCACGGCTAAAGGAATACTTATCCGTTCCCAAACGGAAGAAGTGCAAAAATTCCCGTGTTGTGTTTTCGGGGACAATTGAAAGCGCATGGTGGTAAAAACCCAAAAAGTCGTCAGCTTCTGCTCGCTCTCCCATCAGAGGATCACCAGAAATAAAGCGGTTAAAGCCTTTGCGGATTTTGCCAGCGACTAAGCGGTTAATAGGATAGCCTGAGCGAACCTTATAATACCCAATTTGGTTATCAATAACACCGGGGCCGGCGATGCTAATCACACGTTCCGTCAAGATTTTTCCATTTGTTAGGAAATAGCCAATGGCAGCGACATCGGCTGCAGTAAGAGTCCATAAAATATCTTCTGGCGAGCGGATCGGATCGATGTGTTGGATATGCAAAGACACATTCCCAATGGGATGTGGCCCCTTTACTGTGTGTTTTTCAACATGTTGTGCTTGTAAAAATGTTTGAGATGGGGTGTCTTCTTTGTAAACGAGATGGACTTTTCCTGATGTTAACTTAGCTAAAGCATTGAGACCTGTTTGAAAATCTTTTTCATGACCCTGGATTTGAAGTTCTGCGGGAGGCACAAAAGGTGCAGATTCGACTGCTTTTACAAAAATAGCCCTAGGGACTTTTTCGGGATTTGCCAGAGTGTTAAACGGTCTTGAGCGAATATAAGCGAATAATCCGCCTACTTTTAAACGTTCAATAATGTCTTCTTTGGACGCTTTATCTAAATCTAAAGGAGAATAGGTTTGGTATTCTTCCTCTTTTGCGACTTCAATCACAATATCGAGAAGGCGTCTCTTAAGTCCTCTGCGAATTTCTTTAATTACACCTGCAGCTGGAGAGACAAACATACGGCCTGTTGCTTCTTTATCTTCAGCAAGAGGCTGTCCAATTTTAACTTTTTCATCCACTTTAGCGAGCAGCCTAAATTTGGTCTCTTCGAAAGGCTTTAAATTAAGCGAAATCAAAACGGGTTGATGCGCTACACCGGCTTCTCCAGAAGCGATAAGAGGTTTAATTTCTCCAGAAGGTTTGCCTTTAATAGGAATATCAAGGCCTTTGGTAATGTTTATTTGCGTCATTCATAAACCTCATGTCAATGGGAAGAATCTATTTTAGATTAAACCATGAACTTAATAAAAATCAGAGATTTTTCGCAAGGAAGGTGTTTAGAAGAAATCATCTTATTCAGGTTCAGGACATGCGGATTTTACAAAAGACTCGCAGATGCTTGCAGTCGATAAAAACGGGTATCAGACAGTTGGGAATGAGTCTGGTATATTTTAAATGCAGCAGAGAAAGCGTGTGCACGGTGAACACCGGATAAATTCAGCAAGCCTGCATTGGGATCGTAAAATAATTCCAATCCATTTTCTTTAATGTAGACCATGGAATGTCCGCAATGTTCAAGCTTTTCATTGTCGCACGGTTTAATCATTCGAATGAAGTAAGTACCTTCAGGTAATTTAGCCACTTCATTTTCAATTTCTTGTGTCTTACGCGCGCTATGCATTGTAAATGCTTCCGAGGCATAATTGATCATGAAGTGGTGCAAGTTAGCTAAGGACTGGATTTTATTTTTTGAATAGTCAATAGAATAAGTGGGTCGTGTGACTTGAATCGTATTGAAAGCAGCTTGCCGAATGCGCATTTCCGTGTTGCTTTTTGCGAATTTTTTGCCGATTTTTTTCATATGCGTTAAGACTTGGTGATTTGGAAGCCCCTGGGTTTTCTTTCGCACTTTAAAATATTCTTCGGCGAATGCCAGAGACATTGCAGAACATGTACCCCCTTCAATTTGGGATGGAATATAATTTTCATTAAAGTCAATTCCGGATGCCCGCTCTTGTTTAAGTTGATGGAAAACTTTCACTGCTTTTTGAGTGGCCACTTTGCCAGAACAGCCATATTGGCTTCCCTTAAAGATCCAAGGATTTTGAGGAGTAGAAGGAGATGAAGCTCGTTTATATTTAGCGAGACTCCCTTCAATAATGGTGGCAATGAGTCCTACGAAAGGGGTCAATTCAATAGCGGCAATGATTCGATGTCCCCATTTTTGGGAAGGATGTTTCTTGGCTTCTTTTAGATGCCTTAATCCATACTTAGATACAAATATAGTTTGTAATGCATCTAATTTAGAAAGATTGTAATCGGATAGTATGTAATTATACATAAAAAAATTACATCATAGTTATTTGTTTAAAATCAATTTTAATTAATTTCCTATATGGAATTGCTCTGCTGAGATAGATTTCTTTCTGTTATTTAAGAAATTTGTTAGGATGCATAAAAATGAGCATAAAGGTTTTTGCAATGGGTACGATTTTTTCTGCTTTGCTGAGTTTATTTCTTGTAATACGTCCTCTTCACATAGAGGGGCGGGAATCTGAATGGCTATTTGCGAGTATTGTTGGATTTGTGGCCATTATTTTTCTTCTAGTTCTTTTTCTATTAATGACGATGGCGTGGACTCCCTTGGGAAAAGCGGAGGAAAATTTTACTTGGCGTATTTTGGAACTTTATCAAAAAGATACAAACAATTTTCTGGCAACTGTCTGGGTTGTTTTTTTTCTGATAGCCTCTATTGCGTGTGTATTAGATTTAATTTGGGCCCACCAAATTCCTTCTGAATATATGATTCCCCTCTGGGTACTTTTATTTGGGATCACAATTGATGCTTGTTTTTATAAAGTCAAAAAAGTTTATGCGTATTTGACCCCTTTTGGCGTCATTCAGATGTTTGCCAATCAAGCTAAAAAAAGCGTTCAAGATGAAAAAGAACTTGATCTTTGCCATTGGATTGAGGCCCTTTCTGAAGTCGCATTTAAAGCACTCGAAAGACTTAGTACGTCTGTTTGCCATGAGTCAATTAATGAAATGCAAAAAACCATGCGTTTCTTTTTAGAATCTTCCAAAAGCATTAGTCATCATGAGCAGGACTCTCAATCACTTGCCATGGGTGTAAAAGATAAAGTGGGATATACCCTATTTTATTTTTTTCAAAGATTAGAATTGATTCATGAAAAAGCTGTGCAGTCAAAGTTAGAAATGACTTCAGAGCAGGTAATATCTGCCTTAGGAAAATTGACACTGGATGCTGCCAAATATGATCTGTCCGTTGTCAGTTATCCTGTCCATTATATCGGGAAATTTGCCTTAAAATCTCAAGCTGCAGAGCTATCTGAAGTGGGCACGAAAGCAACATTGATTTTGGTGGAAGTAACGAAGGCGATTGTCAGTCAGGTCGATCTGTCTTATCAAGAATTGCAAGAACCTTTTTTAGCGATTATTAATAATCTTGAGAAAATTGCCAAAGAAACATTTAGGCAAAACAAATCTATCAACTTAAAACTGCTTGTGCAGCCTTTTAAAGATCTTAAAGAGCTTTTTGAGAAAAATGAGAAAATTGCAAATCATCAAGATAAGCCTATGCTAGTACAAGCCTTGGATCGGATTATTGATGAATTCAATACGCTAGAAGTTGTTTTAAAGACAATGCCACCTATTTCAGACTTTACTCAAAGTAGCTTATCATCAGAAAGCGGCAACGGCCAATAGTTTGGCAAAGGTGCCTTAAACGTCAAAGATGTATTGAGGGTTGGGTGTGCAATGACAAGCTGGTGGTGATGCAGAGCGATAAGACCAACTTCTAAATTTTTAGTATTCCCATACCTTAAATCACCGATGATCGGACATCCAATGTGGCTAAGCTGTGCACGAATTTGGTGATAACGTCCTGTGATCAAGTCAATCTTTAAAAGCGAAAGAGGACCTTGCTGGTGGATGATTTGGTAGTCTAATCGAGATCGTTTAGCATCATCAACAGGATGATTATAAACTTTGGCATGATGATGATCATGGGTCAAGTAATGCTCTAAAATGCCTTCAGATTGAGAAATTGGGCGATCAATACAGGCAAGGTAGGTCTTTTTACAGTGTTTTTCGCGCATTTGTTTAGAAAGTCTGGATAAAGCTTTGCTTGTGCGCGCAAATAACAATATACCACTTGCGGGTTTGTCTAAACGGTGAACTGCATGTAAAAAAATATTGCCTTCTTTATTTTTATCCTGTTTAACCCATTGTTTGCATAAGGCTTCTAAGCTTTCAGGATTGAGATCTGTTGGCTGCGTGAGTAGACCAGCAGGTTTATTGACAACGAGGAGATGGTTGTCGGCATACAAAATATCGATATCGCTCACTTCTTTCCCTTTCGCTGTCTCAGAGCTTCATAAAGCAGAATCGTTGTGGCCATTGCAACATTGAGAGAGTCGGCAATTCCGTACATTGGAATGCGCACTTGGATGTCTGCTTGTTCCATCCATTGAGGAGAAAGGCCGAGTTGCTCTGTGCCAACTGCGATTGCCAGAGGTCCTGTTAAATCGATATCGGCTAATTCTTGTTTAGCGTGGGGCGTTGCTGCCAAGATAGAAATTCCTTTTTGCTTAAGCCATTGCAACGTTTCTGCACCTTGCGATTCAATAACAGGAACTGTGAACAAAGTTCCCACACTTGCGCGAACCACATTTGGATTATGAATATCGGTGCAGGCATCGCATACAATCAATGCATCTAGGCCTACTGCGTCGGAGCAGCGTAAAATGGTGCCCAGATTGCCAGGTTTTTCGATGGCTTCCGCGACAATGAGAAAAGGATTGTTTTGGTTTTTAAGTTGTTTACCTAAATCTTCTAGAGATAGATGGAATTGAGGTGCGATGGCAATCAAGCCATCTGGTCGGTCTCTGTAGGAAAGTTTCTTAAAAACAGATTCTGTGCATTGGTAGAGAGAGGCACCTGTTTTGGCGATTTTTTGTATCAAGCTTGCTTCATTAGTGCCCAAATAAAGTTCAGGACAAAAGAAAAGCGTCTCCATTTTTCGACCCGCATCCACTGCGCGTAGAAGTTCTCGATAACCTTCAATGAGAAAAAGATCGGTTTGTTTCCGAGCATGTCTTTCTCTGAGCTTAACGGCTTGTTTGATTTTGGGATTTTGCAAGCTCGTAATGAGCAAAGGATCTGCTTGATTGTTCATAATGGGCAAAAATGCTTATCTAAGAATTAGTAGTAAAAATTTAAAATATCTGTTTTCATAGAGAACATGATAGTCAAATAGAGATCTTTTATCAAATGAAATTTGTTAAAATTGGTAACAATAGACAAAGGAAGGATAATGATGAAAGAGTTTACTTTGACAGGAAATATTGTAGATATTCTGTCTAAAAAAATTTTTCCCGGTAGTGTCACCGTGCGCGATGGAAAAATCGTAGCTGTGAAATCGCAAGATAAAATCACTTCTCAACAATTCATTTTACCAGGATTTATTGATGCGCATGTGCATGTGGAAAGTTCGATGCTTGTGCCTTCAGAATTTGCACGCCTAGCCGTACCACACGGTACAGTTGCGACCGTTTCCGATCCCCATGAAATAGGCAATGTGTTGGGAATTGAGGGCGTGCGTTACATGATTCAGAATGGAAATCAAGTCCCTTTTCATTTTTATTTTGGAGCCCCATCTTGTGTGCCTGCGACATCCTTTGAAACATCTGGAGCGACGATTTCCGCTAAGGAATTGCGTGCATTATTTGAGCAGGACAAATTGAAATATTTAAGTGAGATGATGAATTATCCGGGAGTATTGGCACGAGATTCAGTTGTAATGGATAAAATTCAGATCGCCCAAGAGCTCGGTCTCCCTATTGATGGGCATGCGCCAGGATTAAAAGGAACTGAAGCGGAGAGATATATTTCTGCAGGGATTTCGACAGATCATGAATGCTACACTCTTGAAGAGGCCCTGGATAAGATAAAATATGGGATGAAGATTCTCATTCGTGAGGGTTCTGCTGCCAAAAATTATGCAGCCCTGCATCCTCTCATTGAGTCTCATCCACAGCAAGTCATGTTTTGCAGTGATGATAAGCATCCACATGAACTAGTTAAAGGGCATATTAATCAATTAGTTAAACGATCCATTGTCGAGTACGGCTATGAGGTGATGGATGTTTTACGGTGTGCGTCATATCATCCAGTTGAGCATTATAAGTTGGATGTGGGACTCTTGCGCGTGGGAGATTCTGCTGATTTTATTGTGGTGGATAATTTACGCGACTTGACGGTTTTACGCACCTATATCAAAGGACTGTTGGTCTCTCAAAGAGGGGAATCTTTGATCCATTCGATTGAAAGTGATGTTGTAAACCACTTTAATGTTTCCATGAAAAAAGAGGAGGATTTTACTATCCAGGCCACAGCTGACATCATTCAGGTGATTGGGGCCCTCGATGGAGAGTTAATTACAAAAAAACTACAAGCTAAGGCAAAAGTTGTCGGAAATCATTTTGTTTCGGATCCTCAGCAAGATGTTTTAAAATTAGTTGTGGTTAACCGATATAAAGAGGCTCCTATTGCAGGCGCGTTTATTCATGGTTTTGGATTAAAAGAGGGGGCCTTAGCTTCTTGTATTGCGCATGATTCTCACAATATTATTGCAGTTGGGGTATCAGATCGAGAACTTTGCCACGCTGTGAATGCGGTGATTGAGAATCGAGGTGGAATTTCAGTGGTAAATCAGGATTCGGTCGATGTTTTACCGCTCCCTATTGCCGGAATTATGAGTCATCAAGATGGCTATCAGGTAGCTAAAAGTTATGCACAATTAGATGAAAAAGTGAAACAACTTGGAAGTCCCTTGCATGCACCTTTTATGACACTCTCCTTTATGGCCCTTTTGGTCATTCCCTCTTTAAAATTGAGTGACAAGGGGCTGTTTGATGGAACAGCCTTTAAATTTACATCCTTAGGGCTGGATACTGCTATCAAAACTTAGGGCGTTATTTTTCCTGGTAAACCAACCTTTTCCTTGCCCTTTTCTGAGGTCTTTGGAAAAAAATGGTGATTAATAGCTAGGCAAAGCTTTTGTGTAATTTTATCTAAACGATGATTGACTGCCAGTGAGAGGAATTTTGGATAATTTTCTTTAGGAATTTCATTCCAATCAACAGTCATTTCGACTTGTGAAGGTTGTTGTTGCTCGGATATGGTTTCTAATCTTTCTGCGGCAAATAAGCAAGGTATAAAAAAATCTTCTATTTTGTAACGATTGCCTAATGAATAAGCTGAATAATCATTATTTTATTCAGGTTCTTATTGTGTTTTAAGATTTCATTTGCCCGATCAAGACCGTAAGCAAGCATGTCACTTATGAAAAGGTTTTGTGATATGGTTAAAAATTCAAAAAGCATTTCTAAATTTCCATTAAAAGCACTTGTCTTGCTCTCATAAATGACTAATTGAATTCGGGCGCTTTGCGTCAGAAAACAAGAAGAAACGAAATGAAGGAAAACCAGAGACGTTCAATTTCCTAGGCTTCACACATATATGTGGAAAGACAAGAAAGAATGGAAAGTTTACAATCTGGAGGCAAACGATTAAGAAGAAAATGCATAAGAAACTGGAGGAAGTCAAAGATGAACTCAAGAAACGTATGCATGAACCTATCCAATGCACCGGTAAATGGCTAAAGGCTGTAGCAACAGGACACTTTAGATACTATGGAGTACCTGGAAGCTATGAGGCTATGAACGATTTTGGACATTTAATAGCGCAGAAATGGAAACAATCTCTTAAAAGAAGAAGCCAGAAAGCTGCTATTACATGGGAGAAAATGACTAAGCTGATGGACCGATGGATACATTTACCGCGAATCTGTCATAAATATCCGAGCGAACGATTTGGTGTCACTATCTGAGGGAAGAGCCGTATGCGGTAATTCTGCACGTACGGATCTGTGCGGGGGATATTCCTACCGCGACCACTCATAGCTTTCTCACGTAAAATTTTTAGTTCTCGAAAAGCCATTTGATTTGCTATCAAAATAAGCTTGTATTTCAAAGCAAAGTGATTCAATGAGGTCCTAATTTTCAAAAATTCAAGCTTGCAAAAAGACACAATTGATGCAAAAATGTGATTCTTTTGAGCGCGAACCACCTTTATTGGTGACTTCTCAAGGCTTGCGTTTTGCTTTATCGATTTATGATACTCCTCTATTCGCCTCCTTTTTTGGTAGACTTCATAAATTCGGTCAGCATCGCTGTCTAAATCGTTTGTAACAATGTCTTTTTTCTTTTCTTGTTTTTACATCGCAAAAATGCAAGTCTTTGCTAATAACTTCATAGCCTATTGGAAGAGCTATTTCAACATAACCAACCAGGCATGATAAAATGTTTATCCCTTTAACGCAGCGTCCTTTTGCATGAGAAAAGTGCCAGCTGACGATTTCGTTCTCATCTGTATAAGGCTTCTCCTCAATTGCATCATCGATGATCAATACTCCTCCTTTTGTTTGCTCATGCCTACGCACATCTGCTTTGACATATTGCCATAAATCTTTTGACCCGTAGTCATTGCGATTTAAAAATCTTGTAATCTGGTCATGACTAATCTCTCCTTCCAAAAGGTTTGAAAGTCCAATAGCTGTTGCATGTTGGTTTTGACAAATCAGATAGTCAGTATAGATATCTAGAATGTCTTGAGGCATTTTTCTTCCATTTTTCAGAAAGAAATTTATACTTTCAAAACACTCTTTTCAATCTTTAATGCGTAAGGTGAGTAAATAAATTCCATCATTTTAAGAAGGTTATTTTTTGAAAAGTGGTTGTCAGTGGTGTATGTTACCCAAAGAGTCGTCTAAATGGGAACTTTGCTATTATTATTTTAGTCCATGGAATCAAAAAGATTATCATAACTCTGAAAATATCCTCGAGTAAGTTTTAAAAAAAATGGTTGGAGAGGTCGTCAAAACAGTGGTCGGAAAGAGAAAACCAGTTTTATAATAATTGATGCACAAAACATTAAGTATACGGATATAGCTGAAAATAGAGGATATGATGTCGGAAAAAAGATCATAGGCATAAAACGTACATAGCCCCGTAGACACTCAAGGATTACCTCATGTAATTCATATAACCACAGCTGGCTGGAAAAATGCAGAAGGTTATGGAAAAACTGCGAGAGAAAGCTTAATACCAGCTTAAATCTGGCCTTTGTAGTTCTTCCTTTAAAAAGATTTTAAATGGGTTCTAAGACGTTACACGGAATGATTTTTTAAAAAGAAGCAAGATATTTAAAAAAACAAGAAGGGACCCCATTATTTTTTCTCTCCTGCTCCATTAACCAAATGTTCGTCCATAAGATAACCTATACCAGAACCAATACAAAAATCACCCATTTGTTTAATAATAGGCACACCCAACTGAGTACCTACAACTTCAGCAAGTACTCCAGCTAGAATCAATGACCAGCCAACTTCAAGACGCGCAGATATGAGAATTTCCTCTTCTGGATTTTTTAAATCATTTTTAGACTTTTGAAGAAAGTCTAAATATTCAAGCTCCGCATTGTATTCGATATCATAGGCAAGACAGTCTGCCATGTATGCATGTTTGTGATTAATTCGCTTTTCCTTAAGTTTGATAAGTTTTTTAAATTTTTTGAAATCATCTTTTTGGATTTTAATACCACTCTTCTTAATTTTCTGCTCAACAATATTTAACATCTCATCCATGTTAATTTTTGCGTTAAGACACGCCTCAGCTTCTTGCTTAAACTCAAACATAGTTTTAATGAGTTTGGAGTTGTCTGAACGATTAGCATATTTCTTCATCTTTTCAGCAAGATTTTGCAATTTTACCGCGTAGACAATATCGCCAATTGTTATCGAGGAGCTGCTTGGATCGGTAGTGTACTTAGCGAAAAAGAAACAGCTGTACAGAATAAACATACCCTGTTAACAGAAAGAGAACGGAAAAAATCAACCATTGTACAGCCTTTCGTTTTTGGTTTTCTTCGGTGGATTTCATTTTATTTAAAAAATCATAAATAGGAAAAGATAGGGCGTATGAGAATACAATTGACTCAGCGATAATGCCGGCTAGTTTCATTGCATATATAAGAAAAAAATTCATTTGCATCTTTATTTTTTTTAAAATTTTAACGATATATTAGTCTGAAATAAGGAACAAGGAGTATTTGTAGCATGTTTCGCAATTAAATAGGGCATTTCTAACAATTGAAGAACGTCCATCTCTTTGATAGTGTTATCGTTATTACCGATAGAAAAGTGCTCGATAAGCAAATCCGCAATACGATTAAGCATTTGTCCAGGTGTGGAATTGCCCCTATAAAAACGGACCATTAGCCCGCTATTTTTAACAGTAATTCCCGCCAGAAACAAAATAACATGTCAATTTTAGAAGAATTAATTTTTTTACAAGGTAAACCCATAAGCTCTTTTGAAGCCTGTTTTTGAAGATCGAGGAATTTGCTAAAGAACACAAAATACAATCAAACCTACGGGAACACGACTTGCAATTATGAGATATTCAACTGGTATCTGACAGCTATACGCCGATAAAGATCTTCCCATGATTCAAATGTCATGTACTGAATCAGTACCCTGATCGTTTCACATAACACTCGAAAATCACCTAATCTTTTGCGGATTGTCTGAAATAATCTGCAAGCTATTGCCTGAACTTGATCTATAAGAAATGCTATCATCATCAGCAGGCATAAATTGGTCGATAGATACTTCTTGCCGTGGCCGTAATTGTGTTCAAAATTGTATTCTAAGTTTTTTAGCGTGTTGAAGGTTTCATTTTCAATTTTCCATCTAGCGCGTCCTCCTCTCATTAGTACAAAAACGTTTTCTGAGGTAATACAAATGTTTGTCACCCACGAAAATCTAAGCTCTTTACCCTTAGGGTCTATTTGCATATATTGTTCTCTTCTAAAGTTCTCTATAAATCTTTTAGTAGCATTGCGTTCACAGTCGTTTTTAATTGATCCATCTTCATTCTGAATGACTTCTGGGCATAAAGGGATAACAATCGACTTGTCTGGATGAACGATGCAAGCACCCAACATTTGATGGTAATATGTCACAGGGCCATTTTGATGTTCTTTTTTACAGCATTGAGCACAGCAAATAGCGTTTGAAGAAAATTCTCCTGTGGCATCCAGAGCTAAAAGATAATAACCATCTAAAAATTCAAACTCTTCTAGACATTTCCCTCGTTGAACTTCAGTGAAAATTTTCTTGAATATTGGTCGTATATGTTTTGGCTCGAGCTCATCTAAACGCTCTCTCAAACAGGTATCGGATGGGAAATGCTTTACATGGTAGAGAGCTTTGAGGTTGTCATCAAGGATTTTTCGTTGTTGATCATATTGCAGTAGTGATGGGAATTTTAAACCAAAGACGGATAAACCAGACATAATACCATTTTTCAAAATTAAAATCATAAATTGAAAAAAATGAGACTTGTGATATGATTCTCCACTTTTGAGAAGGATGATATGAGAGGTCGGAAAGCAAAGCCTATAGAAGGAATTGATAAACATGATTTTGACAAATTGGCACGTTCAGAAGGTTCTGCAAGTGAAAGAAAGCGATTTTTAGCTTTTGCTCACATAAAAGATGGAAGGAGTTTTTCCGAAGCTGCCCGTATGGTTAGAGTACAGCCCCGCACTGTAATTGTGTGGGTTAAAAATTTTCGTAAACGGGGACTAGAAGGATTGCGGCAGCAAAGAGGCGCTGGAGCTAAGCGTCTTATTTGTGAAGAAGCAGAAAAAATGATATGCAAAACTATAGATGAAATGCAAAAGAATCGCCCTGGAGGCCGGGTTAGAGGTCGTGATATATGGGAGATAGTGAATAAAAATTATGGAATAAGTTTATCTAACGGCAGTTTGTACAGACTCTTACATCGTGCCGGTTTGTCATGGATTACAGGAAGATCCCAACATCCGAAAATGGGAACTATGCTATTAGACATCTTTCGAAATTAAACTTTTGAGTGTATATTAGAGCCTCAAAATCAGGAGGCTACATGAAATTTGAGACAGTTAAAGAATTAGATGAA